>DATEAX010000001.1:0-5918 GCA_035288145.1 Patescibacteria group bacterium
GATCTTGTCCGCCAATCCCACGCCGCCCGCCAAAAATCCAAAGAACTTTTAGAGGAAGCAAAAAGAAAAGTCGAAGAAATGATCGAGAAAGGGGATATGTGATAGTAAAAATAAAGAAAATGCCATTAAGGGAGATTTGGGAATACGAAGCAAAATCTTTCACGATTTGGTTTTCAGAACATACTTTTTAAAAATCGCTAACTTCATCTTTTAATTACGCCGTCAGAGTTTCGGTATAAAAAAAGCCGTCCGAATGCCTATACTTTCTGGCAGTTTCTCGGACGGCGGTCAGGTGAAAAGCTCTCTAATCTTGTCTTGATGGCGGAGGCGAAGTTTGGCGAGGGCTTTTTTTTCGAGTTGACGTATTCGCTCTCGGGTAAGATGCAGATGCCGTCCGACTTGCTCGAGCGTTTGCGCCTTGCCATCGACAAATCCCAAGCGGAGCTTGAGGATTTCTTGCTCCCGCGGCGGCAATTTGCCGATGACATCTAGGGCCTTCCGGCGACGATCACTGGCAATCGCTTGCACTTCAGGATCATCCGCATCCTCGTCGGCAATTACATTTTCGAGATTGCTCGAGGGATCCTCGGTGGCGGGCATCTCCATTGAAAGGGGCTCGGGAAGGTATCTTAGCATTATCGCCACATCCTCCGGGAGCATACCAGTTTTCTTGGCAATATCCTCGGCCGTGGGTTCTTTTGCCAACTCCTGTCTAAGCCGGTCAATGGTTTTTATCAGGCGGATGAGCCGGTCATGCAGATGAACCGGCTGGCGAATGGTCCGTCCCTGATTGGCGCAGAAACGGCTGACGGCCTGGCGAACCCACCAGAAGGCGTAGGTACTAAACCGACAATTCAGGCGGTGATCAAACCTTTCCGCCGCTTTAATCAGCCCCAAATTACCTTCCTGAATCAGGTCAAGCAGGGAAATCCCTGGTCGATAGTATTTTTTCGCCGCCATGACCACCAACCGCAGGTTCGACTCGATGAGAATGATTTTCGCTTCCTCGTCGCCGGCCTCGATGCGTTTGGACAATTCTACCTCTTGCTCTGCACTAAGAAGCGGTCTTTTGCCCACTTCGATGAGCCAGAGACGAATGGGGTCGAGTTCTTCATGGCCATCGAATTCCCCGTAAATCTCGCCTTCCTCGTTGTTAAGGTCGTCGCTAATTCTCTCTTTTATCTTCATCTGTCTCACCCCCTCCAGAGAGATTAGTTACTAGATACAATAATACTCGCTGAATCTTGTAATGTCAACCTTCAGGAGTGCATGGGAGGGTATGATGACGCCGGCCGGATAACAAGCGTTTACCACCATCTGTCTTGGTAATCGATATTCCAGTAGTCTAAATTGAGACTATTTTTTACATAATCGAGGGTTTCTTGGGGAGCGCCCATCTGTTCTAGGGCGTGGTGTTGCGCCTGGAGACATTCGGCTTCAGCGGCTTCGCCGTTGTAACTCCGATTTTCTTGGTATTGTTTGCTGTGGCAGGCCTCATGGGGAAAGGTGCCGGCATACCACATAGTTCCTGCCGACCGTGTGGGTTCGCCGGCTTTGTAGCGCGGCGGCGTCTCCCAGACAAACATCCCCGAGCCCTCTTTGGCGCATTCCAAAACGCCGATAAATTTTAAGGCCGCCTGGTAATGAGCATTCGCTTTTTCTTCGAGGAGGGAAAGAGCGTTCAAGGTTTCTTTGCGGCAGGTCTCATCGCCTTTGATTTCGATGGGTGCCGCGGAGTTTGAGGAATTATTCAGAGGAAAATAGATAGGATCTTCTTCGGAAGTCGGTGGGGTCAATTCTTTCTCGGGGCTCATCGAAGGTGAGGGTACGGGAATCCTCTGACTTGGCTTGGGCGTGGGCAAGATTTTAACGTTTAAAGAGAGACCATAATTTATTGTCCAGATTGTCCCGACGATGCTTATAAGTGTCAAAACCAAAATCAGCGGCTTTAAAAATTTCCCTTTACCTTTCCCCTTCTCATAAACCTTTTGCCACCAAAAAAGGCCCAAAAAAATCCCGCCAATAATTCCCAGAATCGGCAAAAGATAAATCAGTAATGGAGGCAGAGCGCAAGTTCCGCCGCCTAAGACGGCTGTCCACTTAACCGGGAGCTCGTGGCGATTCAGCCAATTTAAATAGACGATTTCAAGCACCGCGTGGCCGATGAAACTCAAAATCAGACCGAGAAAGGCGGTGGCGGCAAGATAAATGATTTTTTTCATTGTTTTTTACCCGGAAAACGTAAATTCCGCTGCTCGCGTCTTAGACGATAGTCTTTTTTAAAAAATTTTTTAAAAATGGCGACAAAGTCAATTTTGTCAACAATGATTTCTCCCAAAACCGCAAAGGGAATGGCAATCAAAACGATGATGCCGACAATCCGACCGGTGATTGCCTCGCCGGTCGTCAGTTTGATGGCAATGATATCTTCAATAATCCCGATAGCAATGCCAAAAATTAGAAATTCGAAAAATAGTTCCAATTTTTTCCATCGGGATGAATTATTATCCATGTGTTATTTACTCCAGCATAAAGCATTTTGTCGGAAAAGTGAATATTGATATCTGGGAGCGAAGGGATGCCTTGACCTTTCCATAGTTTTGCGGTATAATGCTTGCTGGACTGCAAATCCATGAAAGGCGGCTACGCGGTGAAAAAAACGGTTCTTCTGTCTTTGTGTTTTTTCGGCATAGCGGCTGTTTTCTGTGGGACAAGAGCTTTGCGCCGGCCAGAGCCGGATTTAAGCATTCCTCGAACCCTGCCCAAGCGGATCGAAGATTTGTCCTACCGCTACTCTTTCCGCTACCACGGTCATCAGGTCGAAGTGAGACGCAAGGTCGGGAAGTACAGTTTTGACATCAAGGTAGATGGGAAAGTATACCTTCCTCATCGGGAAGGTAAAGGCGACTACCGAATTATTTCCGTGGTAAGGCCCGATTTTCAGGCGACTCTCGTCAACTTGGGGGGAATGTTTTGGATTTCAAGCGAGAGAGCCGAGTTAATGATATATCCTTTTTGGATAGACGCATCAACCGGCAAAGAAAAGAAGATTCGGAGGGGGGAGCGCTGGGTCTATACGGAAATTATGGAACCGACGCCAAAACCGGATTTCCAAGAAGAAGCCCTTCCCACAATTGTCAAGTTGGCCTTTGTTCGCGAGCAAAAGCGTGATTACCAGTTTGTTCAGCGCTCAAATAAGCCAGATGACCTGCTTGAGCAGGTTCTTGATAAATTCAAGGAATTGCCGTAAGTTGTGGCCCGGTGTAAAGCCGGGCCATTTTGTTACAGATGAATTCTAATAAATTTGATTTCTAAGAGTAAATGCAGTATTTTTAAACAAAGGAGGCGGCGGGGATGAACCCAAAGCGAAAAATCCAACTCGGTCTTTTTTTGGGCTTGGTTTTGTTAGCGAGTTTATTGATTTTTAAGAACCGTTTTGCCGCCTTCGGCGAACCGACCTATACCATTGTCGGAACACTCTTTTCTTCAGAAACCAAAAAACCCATTTCCGGGGCGAAAGTGATGCTTTTTGGAGAGAACCTCCATGAGCCCTTAACAACCTCTACCTATAATTACTACGGTTTCGACGGTTATTATCGTCTAACCGTGCCGGTCAATCTTTCCTCCGGCAAAATCGCCTTTCAAAAAGACGGCTTTTACGATGCCGAACTCTACTTCAATTTTCCCAATCCTAGCGGCTGGACAATGTCGGTCTCGACGGCTCTTAAAACCGGTTTTGGCAAAGAAGAGGGAGCGATTTACCGGCTTAGGAAGGGCTTTTATCCGGTTTCTTTTCCCTTTGATACCAATCAGGTTTACCCCAATGAACTCTTGCAGTATCAGTACGGAACAGCTGGCAATGCTTCATATAATACAGAATCTATCTTAGCCAATTATCCCAAATATAAAATTAAACTTTATAGTCAGGAGGGGATTTACGGCAGCATCGTCCCGTTTGACCCAAATAACCCAAGTTCTCTTAAGATTGAACAAGGAAAATCATATTATCTTTCGAATGAGGCCGACCGCTCGTATTTTCTCGTCATTAAAGGCAGACCTCTTCGGACCGAGCTGGCTATGGATCTTACTCCGCCGGTTAAGGGACTTGATTTTATCGCTCCATTTGTTCCCACCGCCATCGGTAATCCGGCGCTCGAGCAAATTTCCACCAGCGAGCTGGAAATTATTGACACCAAAGATGCCAACAAAATTTACTCTCTTGAAGAGGCGGTGACCAACAATTTTCTTGATAAATATTTAAAAGTTAAGACAGGTTTAAGCTCGGAAAGCTCCTTAGATATTGGTTCCCAACCGCAAATCCTTGAGCCGGCTAAAGGATATCTTCTGACCGCGAAAAAAGGCGGCCTGAAGTTGAAATTTAAAAATCAAAAACCGGGAAATTTTGTCGAAATTCCCGAAGGAATTACTGCCCAGGAAGCAGAATGGGCCTTCTGGACTGACAGCGAGGAACTTTCCGGAGACAATTTGGCCATTTGGGAAGACCTTTTGGCGGAGATGGAGCAGGCTTTACCGACAGGTTTTTCCCCCAGCGGGCCAGCGGAAGAAGAAATCAGCCGGGATATTAATCTCGTTTATACCAAAAACAACAAACCAATTTCCGGAAAGCCGAAAGAAAATGTTCCACCGGTTCCTCAAAAGACGCCCTCTAACAATAACCGAAGAATTACCCAGGCCTGTAAACAGATAAAACAGTTGAAACTTTGCTGGCAGTATAAGGTCGGTAGCCAGCCGACGCTACCCTGGGATGAAGCAACGATGAATGAGCTTACCGAACAGACCGAGGAATCTTACGATTTAATGGAAGGATATTTCGGTCCGGTGCTTTTAAACGACGGCGTGGAGAAAAGCAAAGGTTATAAATTAATCCACCTTTTAAACAAGACTGATATCGATAATGTTTATGCGGTCGCCAGCACGGTCAGGGGGGAAAATACCATCAGGTATTATAAAGGGTTTTTGGAGCTGTTACATGATGATAAAATATTAACCCATCTTCATGAACTATTGCATATGTGGCGCGACGAAAAATCTCCATCTCTTGGCTTCTGGCCTTTTTCAGGATTAGAGGGTCCTAGCTGGGAAGAGGGTCAGGTTGAGTTTATCGAAAAGAGAATTGCAATCGCCAGAGGTTTCTATTCGTTTGGGCTATTGGATTATAGGAACGTTGAAACAGATTATTACGAGCAGAACCAGCCGATGTTGGTTTCTTGGAACGGGGATGCCTGGTTTTCAAGGCCGGGAGCGGCGGCTTATTCGCTTGCGGCGGTTGCCTGGTCAAAAATATATTCGGAAAATCAGAATGTTTTTAAAGAATTTAATCAAAAATTAAATCAGGAAATTGAGCCCTGGACGGCTTTAAAATCGGTCCTGCCTCATAATCTGCCAGGTAATCCCAAAATCCCCACCGTCGGTGCCGAGTCCATTGATGAGTGGTACAAAAAACAATGGGGAGGACTGACACAGAATTACCCCAATCGCTACCCGGGTTACCGACTTTATCGAGGCGCTTTTCATGCGAGCCCTCTTAGTCGGGCGGGGCAATTTTTAAGGGCAATCAAGGTTAAAGGTCTGTACGGCAAGCACGATTTTTTAAAAAACTCATATTTCTGGGGATTGTATAAAAGCATGGGAACAGTTGGCGGCAAAACACAGAAAGACCAGCTGATATTGAGCGGTGTTGACGGGATAGCCGCTCAATGGGAAAAAGTATTTAGCATTGTTGGTTACGAGAATGGCATCCTCGAATCCGGCAAAAAATACACCCTGACTGATTTCCGCATCGAAACTAATGTGAAAAAAATCCCCCCAAGCCGCGTTTACTTGGCGGCACCGAAAGCCAATGCCTGTATTTACGGCGTTGTTGCCGAACGAAATGATTTTGAGGTGACGATTCAACG
>DATEAX010000002.1:0-15314 GCA_035288145.1 Patescibacteria group bacterium
CTCCAAGCGAGCGACCAAGTCGTATTTTGTAGGATTAGCCCCGGGCGCCATGTAGGCATAAATATAGTTATCGCTTTCTCCCCATGGGAATCCCCCTGGCTCGCTGGCATTTAAAGGATCTTCGGGCAAATCTGTGATAGCCGGCAGCGGGCCTTGGGTTAATGCTCCCAAGGCACTTTGCCATCCTGATTGGTCGTTACTTAAAACCCAATTATCGGCTTGGGGGTATTTTTTGTTCTTGCCGTAGTATAATTCCAAAGCCGTCCTCATTGACCGCAAATCCGATTTCCGTCGGGCGTCCCGCGCCCGTTCTCTGACACCGATCAAACTGACAATAATAATGCTTGCCAAAATGCCGATGATGGCAATAACAACGAGAAGCTCGATTAAAGTAAAACCTTTGTTTCTTGTCATGGTTGTTCTTGTTTTCCACCTACCCAGCCGTTACCAAGATAGTAATTCATATGGTACAACCTGCAAGGTTCCCAAAAATAATCATCGTCCGACAAGTTTTCATTGCATCCAGCTGGACGAGTAGCTAAATCTTCGTCGCTTGGATCTTCAAGATGAGCAAAGAGAGCATATTTTTCTCCATAATCCGAGGAGGTGGAGTTATACTCCGTGTAATATAGATATGCGCAGGTCTGACGTGTGTCATCCGTGCATGTTTGATAGCCAGAGGAATCAAGAGGGACCGAAGGATCGTATGGCAGAACGTCAATTACCCCAGAGTCTTTCAGGGCTTGAGCAATGGAAAAGGTGTATCCACGACCCGAGTCGCTACCTTTAAAATTTAACCATCCTGAAGAGGTCGGGATACCTGATAAATTTAGCCTACCCGTAACCTTACCATCCGGCGTTTTGATAAAATAACTCTGATTTTTTTGATAGTACATTTCCACCGCGGTCTGGTAAGCTCTTAAATCGGCTTTTCTTTTAGAATCGCGGGCTCTTCCCCGGGCGGCATTGACATTGACAATAATTAAAGTGGCCAAAAGACCGATGATAAAAATGACGACTAATAGTTCGATAAGCGTAAAGCCGCGCTTCCTCACTACAGGTAGTTCGATTAAAGTAAATCCTTTTTTTGTTTTTTTCACAAAGCCTCCTTTTGATAGCTTACTTTAATTATAACTACATCAATTCAAAATGCAAATATCAAAATGCCTGCCCGACAATGCCAGTCAATGGCAGGCGGGCAAAATGACAATGTAAAATTAAAAATTTTGAATTTTGAGGTGTGATTTTGAGATTTGAATTTTGCACTTTGCATTATTTACTTATCATCTCCCTCAACCTCTCCACCCTCTCCGCCACCGGCGGGTGGGTTTGAAAAAGCGAGGCAAACCAGCCGCGGGAATCGCCGGCGTGGGCTTTCATCGGGTCAGAGATATAAAGATGGGCGGTGGCTTTGTTGGCCGCTTCCAAGGGCTCGCGGTCTTGGGCGATTTTTTCCAAGGCCGAGGCCAACCCCTCGGGATAGCGGCTCAAAAGAGCCCCGCTGGCATCAGCCAGAAATTCCCGTTTTCGGGAAATCGCCAGCTGAATTAAGCTCGCCGCCAAGGGCGCCAAAATCGCCAAAACAATCGCGATGATAAACAGTATCAGCTGGAGCTGTCCGCCACCGTCGCTCGAGCGCCGCCGGCCGCCAAACCATGTCCAGCGAAGAAAAAAATCCGATAATAAGGCCACCACTCCCGCCAAGACCACCACCATCGTCATTAAGCGAATATCATAGTTGCCGATATGGGAAAGTTCATGAGAAATTACCCCTTCCAGTTCGGTTTTGTTTAATTTTTCCATGAGCCCCGAGGTCACGCAGATGACCGCATGTTTCGGGTCGCGACCGGTGGCAAAAGCATTGGGAGCGGAATCTTCGATTAAATAAATCCGCGGTTTGGGAAGACCGGCGGTGATGCTTAAATTCTCCACTAAACGATGCAAATCTAAAAAGGGCTCTTTCCTCGGAACTTCTTTGGCTCCGGAAATCATTAAAGTAATCGAATCGGAGTAGTAATAAGAAACTAAGGCCTGGACCGTGGCGATGATGACGGCCAGGACTAAGATGAATTGATTATTAAAATACCACGATAGAAGATAGCCGAGGCCGATGACAAAAATCAAAAACATCCCCAAAAAAAGGGCGGTCCTCCTTTTATTGGAATCAATCTCCTTATACATAATCTCCCTATTCTCTCAAATTATACCCCTTTTTGGAAAAATCAGGGGCCTTCGGGGGTGGGAGTCGGCGTCGGTCCCGCCGAGGAAGCGGGTTTAAGATACCGGCCGGTCAGAGTCGAATCGTGAAAGTTATGCGGCCATTCAAGGTCATTGGGCAATTTTCCCGGCAAAGACCAGGCATAGATGAGCCAATCTTCGGGCATCACCAATTCCAATTTGCCATCGCCGTTGAGGTCACCGGTTGACGGGTCTTTCCAATAGAATGAGCTGCTGCCGCGGGGAGTATAGGGCCAGTCGGAAATCAGCTGACCGTTTTCGCGGATGGCATAGATTCCCCGGCCAAAGCCGGCGCCGATGATTTCCAGTTTGCCGTCGCCGTCGGCGTCAAGAACGACTAACTGACCGAAAGTCGTCGTCTCTTGGGTTAATTTTGCCGGAAATCCCGGCACCGGGGCGCCGTTGGCCTTAACCGCCATCACATATTGGCACCGATTGCAAGGACCCGATAAAACCTCGGGGAGATTGTTATGGTCAATATCCGCCAAGACCGGCGAAGGACCGTGCTGAATATAACCGTAATTGGGGGCAATCATTTGAACCGGAAATCCCGGAAGAACCGTGCCGTTGGCTTTCCAGCCGTTGATTTGACCGGCGTCGCGGTTGTAGGTATTCAGAAATACCTCCGATTTCTGGTCGCCGTCAACATCGCCAATCGCAAGATGGCTGATGGCTTTAGCATTGACAGATTTAGGCCAACCAGTGAGAGCTTGTCCCTGACCGCTAAAAGCCGAGATCCTCACTGGATCACTGGTCGCCGCGACTATCTCTAAAACTTTATCGTCAGTCAATTCGGCTAAAGCCAATCTTATGGTGAGGCTCGTGCCAAAACTGATGGGAAAACCGGTTAAACTTACTCCTTGGGCACTGACGGCATATAGCTTAACATTGTTTCTGGAAAAAGTTGTTGTCCCAAAAACAATCTCTGGTTTACCGTCACCGTTGACATCCCCAAGAGTCGGTCTTTTCGGTTGAGCATCGGGAAAAGAGAGCGGCCAGCCGGGAAGAACGCTGCCGTCGGATTTTAGGGCAAATACTTTGCCGGTGCGGTTACCCGAAGCGTCCTCGTCAAAACCGGCAAAAATTATTTCCGGCTTATTGTCGCCATTGATATCGCCCACGGCTGGCTGGGTTGAATCGGCGTAATAATTGGGATTGTTGATGAGATTTTTCGGCCAGCCGGGACGGGAGGCGCCGTTGCTGCTTAAGACAAAAATTGACCGGCCGTAATTTCCGCCGACAATGACTTCTTTGTTGCCGTCACTGTCCAAATCGGCGACTGTCGGCGAAGAATAGTAAGAATAAGTATTAACAATATCTGGATTCGCCGGCCAGCCCTCCAGGAGGGTTCGGTCCAGAAAGTAAAAATCAATAAAAGATTGGCCGCTGGTATTTACGGCCTCTAATTTGACGGTAAAGATATTGGAGGTGAGACTGCCGATATTGAGCTCGCCCAGCTGGTTTTTTGCGACCGGCAAAGAAGAAGTCTTAAAAACCTGCCAGGATTTCCCGCCGGAGGGATAGCCGCTTGCATAGGCAAGTTTATAGGACGAAAAACCCTGACCGCCGGCGGTTCCGGAAAAAGTCAGGGTCTTACCGTCAGGGCTTTTTACCCCCGAAGAAATTCTCGCTTCAAGAGGGGCGGCAAGGCCTAAGCTTTTCGCGGAATTTATCCGGCCATAGCCGGAATTTTTATCCCAATCTGCTAAACCAACATCATCGGCCCCCATCCTCACCGCCTGCCTGATTTGCTCGGCGCTGAAACCGGGATTTTTCGCCAGAAGCAAAGCCGCCAGTCCGGAAACATGAGGCGCCGCCATCGAAGTCCCGGAAAGATAGCAGTAATTGGTTCCCACGGTATTGTTGGAACCGCAAATATTATTTTGGGAAGCTTTCAGAGACAAAACCTCAACCCCGGGAGCGGCGACATCGATTTTTTCGCCAAAATTGGAAAAACTGCCGATTTGGTCATTGTAATCAAAGGCGGAAACCGTGATCGCCCCGGGTTCCATCGCCGGGGATTTTTGCAGGGCGTCAGTGGTATCATTGCCGGCGGAAGCAACGACAACAACGTTTTTGCTTCTGGCATACTCGACCGCCTGATGGACCGTTTCACTATACCCCTCACCGCCCCAGGAATTATTGATGACCTTGGCGCCGCTGTCGGCGGCATAAATCATCGCCGCCGCTCCTTTGGCGGCGTCGCCTCGGCCATAAGCGTCAAAAACCTTAAGGGGCATAATTTTGACTTTCCAATTTATGCCCACCACGCCGAGAGCATTATTACCGACGGCGCCAATCGTACCCGCGACATGAGTCCCGTGGCCGTGGTCATCCCAGGGGTCCGAGTCACTATAGGCAAAATCCCGGCCAATGACTTTGCCCGAAGCATCCCTTAAGATGTTGCCGTTTAAATCAGGATGATTGTAATCGGCGCCGGTATCAATTACCGCGACAATCACCCCCTCGCTGCCGGTGGCGACATCCCAGGCCGAGGAGGATTGGATTTTTTTCAAACCCCAGAGGTCGGCAAAATTCTGACCCCAGGAGCCGGAAGAAGCATAATAGGGGTCATTGGGGTCTAAATCGAGCTTTAAGATGAGGTTCTTTTCGACATATTCGACTGACGGGTCCTCTCGCAGAAGACCGGCTAAAGCTTCCAGCTGATACTCCATCTTGGATTTACCGGCAGTTAAGTCGGCTAACACCAGGTCGGGGATGTCCGGCAGATTACTGGGACTAAATTCCAAAACATATGTTGAGGCGAATTTGGGATTATCTTTAAAAGGACGAGTGATTTTGGAGGGCTTTTTGCCTTTATTGACCTTGGCGACTTTATCCTGAATCTCCTCGTCGGAAAGTTCATTTTTGTATTTGATGATGAGTTCGTTAGTTTTGAACCGATCCTGACCGTCGGGCAGAATCGAGGTCGGCTTAAAATAGGTCGCTTTTCCCAGCAATCTATCTTTGTAGACAAAAGCGATCAGCCCCAAAATTGCTAATACTAAAATAACCAGAAGAATTGCCAAAATTGGTCTTTTCTTAAAATTAAGCATCGCTTTTTAAAACTTGACTTCCGGAGTGGCTTTCTCCCCTTCGGCCATGCCGAACAATTCAAACGGCTTGGCCGCGACCATCCCCGCCACCATGCTGTTGGGGAAAACCTGAATCTTGGTGTTGAAGTCGCGAACATTACCGTTGTAAAACCTTCGGGCGGCTTCGATTTTGTTTTCCGTGTCGGTCAGTTCATCCTGAAGTTTCTGGAAATTTTCCGAGGCCCGAAGCTGGGGATAGTTTTCCGCCACCGCAAAAAGGGATTTCAGAGTGTCGGTGAGGATATTTTCGGCTTTGCCGGCCTCGGCCGCCCCTTTGGCTTGGATGGCTTCGGACCGCGCTTTGGTGACATTCTCGAACAGCTCCTTTTCATGCTTGGCATAACCCTTGACCGTTTCCACCAAGTTGGGAATCAAGTCGTGGCGGCGCTTGAGCTGAACATCAATGTCCGACCACGCTTCCTGGGTCCGGTTTCGAAGGGAAACGATGCCGTTGAAGACGGCAATAAACCACAGGATAACGACGGCCGCAAGACCCAAGACAATCCATAAAATAATCATAATGTGCTCCGTTAATTAAGATACGAACTACGAAAATATTACTAAAATACGAAATTTTTGTATTTTCGTACTGCCTGCCTGCGGTAGGCAGGTTTCGTATTTCGTATCATTATTATTTATTCGACCGATGAATCAGTAATTTTATAGATATTTAAGTTGCCGGAGAGACTCCCCGCCGGATCGGATTTATCTTCCAAAACCGCTGTCAGTTCAAAAGTCGTTCCGTCGGATTTATAACCATAGTAATATTGAGGGGCTTGAGGGTCGTCGGCTAAACTTTCGAGATAAGTGGGCACGAGCGCCTGATAAAGAACGCTAGTTTTGTCAGAAGTTTTCAGCATCGCTTCGCTTTTTGGATATTCGCCCTTTTCGGAAAAATACTTCTTTAAGGCATTTTTTAAACTTATTAAATCTTTTTTTCTGGTTTCGTCATTGATATTGGAAGTGACAATCGGCGAAGTTGTCGGCGAGGCCGTAGGGGACAGTGGCGACTCGACGACCAGAGTTGGCAAGGGCGCGGGTGTGCTTCCCCTGAACAACTTATCTAAGCCGAAAATCGAGATCCAACCCTTGAAAGAAGCGAAAAAGACCCCGCCCAAGATTAAAAGAAAAATCAGAAACAACATCAGGATATAAGGACCAATCGGTTTTTTGGGACCGGCTAAATCCGACGGCAATTCTTTGGGCGGGCTTAGATTCGGCGGTTTTGGACCCTGGGGGGGCTGGCTTGGCGATGGTTGATTTCCCGGCGGCGGATTTAATGATGGTCCCCCCATCGGTTCCGGCGGGACAATGTTCGACGGCATCATAAAAGGTTTTGGTTCCTCCGAAGGTTTGGGCGAATTGTCAGTTGGTTGATCCATAATTTTATTATATCACTTTTTCTTGCGCAATAATGTCTCTTTGCGCGCCTTCATTGCTTGGCGTTTCTCTTCCTGCTGTATTTTTTTCTCCTTTTTAACCTCTTGTCTTTGCTCTTTCTCCGCCTTCTGGAGACTAATTTTTCTTAAAAGTTCTTGGGCTTTGGGCGAACCGGGAGGAGCGGCCAATTCTTTTTGACCCAAAAAATTGCGAAAAAAACCGGGTTTGACGCGAACGGTCTCCCCTGCCTTTCCCAAATTAGCGACATCTTTTAATAAAACCACGGAAATTTCTTTCATCAAAAATTATTTCCCAAATCTAAAGCTTTATCTAGTTGAGGATCCCGACCGGCGGCAATATCCGCTTCGGTACGGTCAACTTCAATCTCCGGCTTGATGCCTTCTTGGTCAATCACCTTCCCTTGAGGCGTCAGCCATTTAGCCACGGTTATCCGAAGAAAGCTGGCTGAATCCAAATCGGCCAACTCCTGAACCGTGCCTTTGCCAAAAGTTGCTTTGCC
Organism: Patescibacteria group bacterium; assembly: GCA_035288145.1. Taxonomy (GTDB): domain Bacteria; phylum Patescibacteriota; class UBA1384; order UBA12157; family JAENIV01; genus DATEAX01. The sequence continues at coordinate 7,234 of DATEAX010000002.1, forward strand.
GATTAAAATTGCTCCGCGCAAATCCCGAAGCGCGCCGGCGACAATTTCTGCTGCCGAGGCCGAACCTTCGTTGATTAAAACAATGATTTTTTCATCCGCCAGTTTGGGTTTTAAAGTCGTTTTTAATTCCTCGATATGGCCATCTTTATACTGCTCTTTGACAATAACCTGACCTTCGCTGACAAACAAGGAGGCAACGTCAATCGAGGAATCAAGATAGCCGCCAGGATTGTTGCGCAAATCCAGAATTACTGCCCGGGGATTCTTGGCAGCAATCTCCGTCGCCGCTTTTTGGGTCAATTCCGAAGTATCTTCGCCAAATTGAGTGATTTTAATCAAGCCGATGTTACCTCTCATCTCCCATTTGACCGAAGCAATGACAATTTTTTCTCGGCGGATTTTAAATTCCTGGGGAACGGTAAAATCGCTACGGTTAATCAAGAGTTTGACCTCGGTGCCGGCCGGACCGCGGATTTTATCAATCGCCTGCTCCAGCGGCATCGCCGAAGTGTCCTCATCGTTAACTTGCAAGATGATGTCTCGTGCCTTAAGACCGGCGCGCATCGCCGGCGATTCTTCAAGGGGAGCGACAACAACGATTTTCCCTTCTTCTTCGGCAAGTTCGGCACCAATCCCCTCAATCCCGCCGGAAAGGTCTTCCAAAAATCTTTTGTTATCTTCGGGAGCCAAAAAAGAAGAATATGGATCGTCTAGGGCCTCCACCATTCCCTTAATCGCCCCGTAAACGAGCTTTTGAGGCAAAAACTCCCCGACGTATTTCTGCTCAACAATTTCCCAGGCCTTCCAGAAAAGGCCAAAATCCACCTCGCGGGGTTTTTTAAGTTCTAAATTGACCAGTTTCGGCCGATAGTCCTTCTCAAAAACCAGGTTTTTGTGACCAATCAAATAGCCAGCAAAATAAAAAATAACCACCAGCCATGATAGAGCAATAATTTTTAGGGCTATCTTAAAAACTCTCAAATGCCTCCTTTTTGAATCACCCCTCCGCCCAGAACTTTTTCACCTTGGTAGAAAACGATTGACTGACCGGGGGTGATGGCGCGCTGGGGTCTTTGAAATACCACCTTCATCTGCCTGCCGCTAACCGCTTCCAGCTGACAGCTCTCGATTGGATGACGGTATCTAATCATCGCCCCCAGGCCGTTTGCCGCCGGCTGTTGGCTCCCTGCCAAAGGGTTAATCCAATTCAAATCGCCGGCAATCAACTTCCTCTCATACAATTCACTTGCCTCACCGACAACCAAAGTGTTGGTCTTACTTTTTAATTCTAACACATAATAGGCCTGCGAACCACCAATCCCGAGGCGCTCGCGCTGACCAATCGTATAATTGATAAGCCCGGCGTGAAGACCCAATTGATGGCCATGACTTCCGACTATCGGCCCGGGCTGGGATAATTTGCCAGCATGGCGCCTTAAAAAACCGCAAATATCGCGGTCGGGAATAAAACAGATGCCTTGGGATTCTTTTCGAGTCGCAGTGGGAAGCTGCCACTTTTTCGCCATTCTTCTGACTTCGGACTTTAAATAATCGCCAATCGGAAAAAGCATTTGCGAGAGATGTTTTTGCTTCAGCATCCACAAAAAATAAGTCTGATCCTTGGTCTTGTCTTTTGCTCTATATAAATAGTATTCCTTAATTTTGCATTTTGCATTTTGCATTTTGCATTTGCCCGCAACGCGGGCATAGTGTCCGGTCGCCAGATAATCTGCTTTTAGAGCCAAAACTTTTTTCAACAACACCTCCCCTTTGATATCCCGATTGCAAATGACACAGGGGTTGGGCGTTCGACCTTCTTCGTATTCTCTGATGTAATAGTCAACGACGGCCTTTTTGAATTCTTCTTCCAAGTTGAGAACATAAAAGGGAATTTTTAATTTTTCAGAGACGGCCCGAGCCGCGGTAGCGGCCTCAAGCGAACAGCAAACATTCTCCCGAACCAAATCGGTGCGTGGGGATTTTTCGGCCCAGAGTTTCATAAAGACACCGATGACTTCGTAGCCCTGCTTTTTGAGGACGGCCGCGGCCACCGAACTGTCCACCCCGCCGCTCATCGCGCAAAAAACCCGTTTTTTCTTCATTATAGGACAACTATACCATATTTTTGCCCAAAATCCACAGCCTCCAACCACTTTGATACACTTACGAAGTGTATCATTTCTGGTTCGGGAATAAAATATAACCCCTGGGGTTGTATTTACTCGGTAAATTATTTTTATTTAATTATTTTGGCCGCCAAAACGACATTTCGCATCAGGCAGGCGACGGTTACCGGACCGACGCCGCCAGGCACGGGCGAATAGGCCTTAACCTTATTATAGACCGAGGGGTCGACATCGCCGACTAATTTACCTTTTGCCTCGGCGGTGCCGGCGTCAATAATAATCGTCTCGGAAGTTACCATCTCCGGTTTGATTAACCCGACAACCCCGGTCGCGGAAACGATGATGTCGGCTGTTTTTAATTTCTTGTTCAAATTCGCAGTTTTCAAATCACAAATAATTGGCTTTACTGCTTGCTTTGAAAGAAGCTTCTCTAAAGGTTTTCCCACCAATCGGCCATGGCCGACAAGGACAACCCGTTTTTTTTCTAAACCAATCTTGTAGAATTTTAAAATCTCTAAGATCCCTTGAGCTGTCGGCGCAGACAAATCGCTGTAAAAGCCATCAATATCTTTCCTTCGGTCGATCTTTTTTAAGATTTTTTCCTGCTCAAACCTTCCGGGCAAAGGCAATTGGACGATGATTCCCGAAATAGACTCATTTTGATTGAGATCCTCAATCAGTTTTTCAACTACTTTCTCTTGGACGGCTCCCGGCAGATGAAACATTTCAAAACCGATGCCCAAACGTTTGGCAATTTTTTCTTTCACCCGAAGATAGCTTAAACTTGCCGGGTCCTCGCCGACCAAAATCACCGCTAATTTCGGCCGCCGGGAAATCTTTCTTAACCCTTGAACCAAACCTTCATAGATTTTTTCCGCCACCGGCTTTCCCGATAAAATCATCGAAGCCCTTTCAATCGGCAAAATTTTGGGTAATCATTCGACCATAAACTCCCAGATCAATCACCCCAATGCCGATTCGGCCGAATTTGGCGTCCAAGATATTGTCTCGATGCTTGGGCGAGTTCATAAAGCCGATTTCCGCCAGTTCGACATTGGGCGCTAGGGCAAGATTTTCCCCAGCAAGGAAAAAATTAACCCCGCCAGCCAGCATTCGGTCTCCCGGCGACTTGCCCGCCAAATTAACATGGGAGAAATAGCCGTTTTTGGCCATATCTTGAGAGTGGAGCCTGGCGACATGGCGGATTCTCTCGTCTACCTTCAGCGATTTCAAACCAGCTTTGGCTCTTGCGGCGTTAACGAGGGAAACCATTTCCTTTTCCGAATCCTCATCAAGCTCAAACGCCTCGGTGCGAAAATTCAGTTGGGTGGTTTCCTCGCTTTGATTTGGCGGGCTCAAGAAAGTGAGGGTGTTAATCTCCCCGAAGACTTTTTCCACCCGGTTACTAATCTTTGTTGTTGACTTAATGATGAACCCCGAAACAGGTCTATCTATCAAGTCATCTTTAAGGTTGGGGGCAAAAGGCAAAACAAAAAGAAGCATTAAAATAATCGAGATGATTACCAGCCCCTTGGCCGCCCCGGGAAAAATTCCCAAATAATGGTCGGCTTTCGAAGCTCTAATCCCTTCGGGGATAAGCCGCAAGATGAGAATAGTTAAGAGATAAAAAATGAGCTGGGCAATCACCCAAACGGCGAAAAATCCGAGAGGTTTGCTTAAGTTTGGATTAACCCCCAGGTTTTCTAAAATGGTCCCCGCTTGGGCGTAGAGCCCAAGGGCAAAAAGAAATGAGACGACAATGCCCAAAAGATCCAAGGCCTGACTAATAAAACCACGGCGCCAGCCGCCCCACCCATAGGCCAGAATAATTAAAATAATCAGTAATTCAATCCAGAGCATATTTAGATGATATCAAATTAGATCTTCTTCCGATAGTCCTCGAGGGCTTTTTGCAGGGCTTCTTCGGCAAGCACCGAACAATGATGTTTGACCGGCGGCAGGCCACCGAGCGATTCAATAATCGCCCGATTGCTGATTTTTTCCGCCTCTTCAATGGTTTTTCCCTTAATCAAATCGGTTAAAATTGACGAAGTCGCTATCGCCGCCCCACAGCCGAAAGTCTGAAATTTAGCGTCTTCAATGTATTCCTGATTCTTTTTTTTGACGACTTTGATCTGGAGCTCCATCAAATCGCCACAAACCGGGTTTCCCACCCTCCCCCGGCCCGAGGGATTTTTAATTTTACCCATATTATGCGGCCGAGCAAAATGCTCCATTACCTTTTTGGAATATAACGAAGAAATATCGCTCATCTTTTCCTTTCAGTCAGGGGGCTCATCGCCCGAAGACGCCGGACAATCGTTTTTAAGTTTTTAATCGTATAATCAATTTCTTCCTTGGATGTCCCCTCGCCCAAAGTAAACCGCACCGAGCCGTGGGCGCGCTCGGCCTCATTAAAGCAGGCCATCAGCACATGGGATGGTTGAAGCGAAAGTGAGGTGCAAGCCGAGCCGGAAGAAGCGGCAATACCTACTAAATCGAGGTTTAAAAGAATCGATTCGCCTTCGATATATTTAAAGTAGAAATTGGCATTGTTGGGAATGCGAAATTCTTTTGAACCGTTGAGTTCGACGCCGGAAATCTCTTTTAGAACTCTATTTGTAAAATAGTCTCTTAGTTTTTGAATCCGTCTTCCGTCTTCCGTCTTCTGTCTTCCGATAATTTCAACCGCTTTGCCCAAGGCGACGATGCCGGCGACATTTTCCGTGCCGGAGCGCAAATTTAATTCCTGCTCGCCGCCGAAAATGATTTTTTTTAAGGAAGTTCCTTTTCTCGCATAAAGGGCGCCGATGCCTTTGGGGGCGCCGATTTTATGGCCGTAAATCGTCAGGAAATCGACATGAAGGAAATCCACATCCATGGGCAAGAATTCTGCCGCCTGGACGGCGTCGGTGTGGAAATAAATCCGCTGACTGTTCACCGATGACCGTTCACGGTTAAGTTTCTCAATCATTTTGCCGATTTCCCGAATCGGCTGAATGGTGCCGATTTCGTTGTTAACATACATTATTGAGACCAAAACCGTATTTTTTTTAAAAGCTTTCTCAATATCTTGGGGATTGATAATCCCTTCTCGATTTGGTTTGATATAGGTTACTTCCGCTTGACCGGTCTTTGCCAAATCTTCGCAAGTTTTTAAAACCGCATGGTGTTCGATTTGGGTGGTAATGATATGGGGTAATTTTTCAAAATGCTGGGATATGTCCAATGAAGAAACCCGCGCAGGCCGAGTCGCATGGTTTAAAGACGAGACCGAGCGCGTAGGCGGCGATTGGCTCGCTGGGACAATCGACCGCCGGTTCTGAATGGACATATCCCTGCTGATAATCATCCCACTAATCGCCAAATTATCGGCTTCCGTTCCCCCTGAAGTAAAAATAATTTCATCGCTTGAACAATTCAAAAATCGAGCCACCTGCTCGCGCGCCTTATCTACCGCCTGCCGCGCCGCTTGACCCCAAGAGTGGATGCTCGAAGGATTGCCGAATTTTGCTCCAAGATAGGGCAAGAGGGCGGCTCTGACTTCTCTTTTTATCGGCGCTGTTGCCGCATTATCAAGATAAACTTTCATAAGTCGCTTTGCTCCAATACAAAATCATCTTATTTCCTTTCGTATTTTTGTATTTTTTTCGTATTTCGTATCACTTTTCTTAGATCTTCGACACAGCGCTTGCATTCCCCGCGAAGTTTAAGATAATCCTCGTACGACAAAACCGCGGCAATGGGCTTAGAATAGCGCATCACTTCGTAGATTTCTCCCTTTTCGACCTCATGTAAAATGCCGGAGATTTTCGCCTGGAGTTCATTGACATTGATTGTTTTATTCATCTCTTCTCTCTCCCTAATCCCATTATCTTTAAAGATAATGGGTCGGGCGGTCCGATGTAACGTCGGACTTAGCCATATCCAATGTAACATCATATATAAGAACTGTCAACCCGGGGGTTTAGGGTTTATTGGTCAATAAGCGGCGTATTCTCGGAAGTCGCTTTTTGAGCGGAATTCTTGAGACTCTCGGTAATTCTTTGAATCTTAAGATAAACCAGGAGACCGACAACGGCCATCAGAGCGATGACTACTATTATAATAAGTGAAACGATAATTCGCTTATTCGGTCTCTGCTTGGTCATAGTCTCATTATAGCAAAAAGACTTTACGCCCATCTCTTTTTCTGGTATGATACATCAAAGAAAGGTTTTCTATGCGCATTTCCTATTCGGCATTTGACACTTTTAACCGCTGTCCTCTTAAATACAAATTTAGTTATATTGAACGGATTAAAGTCCCACAAAAGCCGGAATTTTATTTCGGCGGTCTTGTCCATGCTGTTGTCCAAGAGGGTCTAAAAAGAGATCCGATAATTCCCAGTCTTGAGGAATTAATTAAATATTTGGAGGATAATTGGTCAGAAGAAGCTTTTCCTTCCAAGCAAGAGGCGGAACAATATTTGGATTTTGGAAAAAACATGATTCGCAATTTTCACTCAAGCTTAAGACCGGGTCTAAGAAATATTGTCGCCACGGAAAAAAGATTTCAAGTTCCGTTGAATGAAAAACATAATCTCACGGGGATGATTGACCGAATCGATCGCTTGCCCTATGGTGCTTTTGAGGTCATTGACTATAAAACCAGCAAGAAACCCTCGATCCAAGCCGATGTTGACAGTGATAAACAATTAGGGATTTATAAACTGGCGGTGAGCCACATGTGGCCGGAAGCTAAAGATGTCAAATTGACCCTTTACTTTTTAAAACATCCGATGCAACTGACAACAACCCGCCAGGATAGCGAGATAGAAACCCTAAAAGAAGAAATTATTGAGACAGCGGAAAAAATTGAGAGCGAAACCGAATTTGCCCCTAAGGCAAATCAATTTTGCGACTGGTGCGAGTACGGCCATTTGTGTCCGTTGATGAAACAGAAGTTTCATCAAAGTCAAAAGTCAAAACTCAAAGGTCAAAATGAGACTGAAGAAATTATTAAAGAGTATATTTCAGCCCAACAAAAAATCAAAGAACTCGAGCCCAAAATCCATCAGCATTTCGACTCCGAAAAAATCGAAAGATTTTTTCACCAAGAGGGCATTGTCACTCGGGGGAAAAATAAGAAGCTGACAGTTCGGAAAAAGTTAATCTAACCATACTCAGCGGCTCACATGGCTTAAGCCGTTGAATTAAACCAAAAACCTCACCTGACAGGTGAGGTTAAGAATGTTTAATTAGCTATATCACATTTATCATTCTTTCTTTACAGATGGTTCCATAGATTCTGCCAGAATTAAACAACTAGCCGTTTTTTCCGCTAATCTTCGATTTTAAAAACAACTCCATAATGTCTATTGAGGAGACACAACCAAATTGTTTAAATCGGTCGTTAATCATTGAATCAATAAATTCAGGCAACTCTGGATTATATTCGAATGCTTTTTGTTTTTTCAGATAGCCTATTGAACAATTATTGCTATTATAAGCAAAACCAATTTTGATCCATTCTGGATCATCGTCGTGACGAACTCCCCTCTCTGGCGATCTCGTTCTAGCAAAAGGTGGTCCTGAAATTTTTTCATATCTTCTCCAAATGGTTTTTTTTCGTCTCCCTCTTTGGTATTTTCATTTTCTACTCCTGGCGCTTTTCCGACCACACTAGATTGTTCACCTTCTTCGGTTCGTTCTTGTGCTATTTCCGGTGCCACAAAATCTTCCCCTTCTCTTTTTGGTTGTTCCAAGTCCTCGGACATTTTTTACCTCCTACACCCCTATCCCTTGTAGCCCAAGTTCTATCTTGTTTTAGACACACTAAAGTGTGTTCTACGATTTAGGATAGATTATTTTTTAGAAAGCATTATTGCCTTCCCTAATTTCCATTTAACTCTCTCTCTCTGCTTGTCAAGAGGGTGATTTTTCTACTGTCAAGTCCCCGTTTTTTTGCACACCT
>DATEAX010000003.1:0-3733 GCA_035288145.1 Patescibacteria group bacterium
AAAATCAGTTCGGTTTTTTCAAAATATACACCGCCACGAAAGAAATCAAAAGAGCTATAATTATAGGTAATCAAGAACCCAATAATGTTTTTGGTCATATGTGAGATCAATAATAATGGGAATAACCTCGAGAGGTCGCAGGGCGAAAATCAGAGAAGTTTTAAAAAACGAAATATTCTTTAATAAATATCTCAATCCTGTAATAAGGACTATTATAAAGTTGTTAAAGATTAAGATTTCCGATAACACTGCTTATCGTCTACCGGCTATCGGCACATTTTGTTACAAACTTCCCGAAGGGAAGAAACTTTATTTTACGGCCAATGGGCACGATAGTATAGCAAATATTATTTACTGGAAGGGTTTAGGAAGGTTTGAGGGGGAAACTATCGATTTGTTTTTGAAGCTTGCGAAAAAATCAAGAATAATTTTTGACATTGGTGCTAATACGGGTATATTTGCCCTATTAAGTTCTATTTATTATCCCGATCAAACAACCTATGCTTTTGAGCCATTACCAAGAGTGTTTGATTATTTAAAAAAGAATATGGAAATTAATAATCTTCATAATTTAAAGATTTTGCCATATGCAATTTCCAATTATAACGGCAAAATAAAATTATATGTTACCAACTCTCCCATTCCATCGAATTCATCGACATTAAAAGAATTTAGAGAATTCTCCGAAGAAATTTTTGTCAAAGCAATAACCCTTGATAATTTTAAAACCGAAAAAAAATTATCAAAAATTGATTTGATCAAAATTGATACCGAGGCGACAGAACATCTTGTCTTTCAGGGGTCAAAAAAAGTACTGAAAAGGGACAGGCCTTTTATTATCTGTGAGGTCTTGAAGGGCAGAACGGAAAAAGAGTTGCATAAGATTTTTAATGATTATCACTATAGATATTTTTTAATCACAACAGAAGGATTAAGAGAGAAAAACCCGATAGAGGGTGACGGCACTTATAGGTTTAAGAATTTTCTTTTTGTGCCTTCCGAAAAAACCAATCAGGCGATTTCGATAAGCGAAGGGCATAAACTGGTTCTTTAGGAGGTATTATGTACCCCGCTAAAGCTTCGGCGGACATGCAGCGGCTTTGCCACTGTTAAACAACCAGTTTTTGGGATTCTTTGTCGGTCAGGCCAAGTCTGGGCAGAATTGATTAATGGTATTGAGGCGGTTAATTTGCAGCCGATTATTCAAAGGCAAGTGACAAAAGGATCCACTATCTGCACTGATACTTGGCGGGGTTACACCGGGATTGCGGCTAAAGGATATGTTCATCGCTTAGTGAAGCATCGTGAAGGAGAATACCCTGACGGAAAGGGCAACCATATTAATGGTTTAGAAGGTTTCTGGGGATACCTCAAAAGGAAACTCGCTGCCAAAGGCGGTATTAGAAAATCACGATTACATCTCTATCTCAGCGAGTATGTTTGGCGCTATAACCATCGCCAGCTAAATGTTAAAGAAAAAACAAAATATTTATTAAATTTGGTGGCAAAAATCTGACTTTACCCTATGCAATGCATACCGCCCCTCTTGACAGCGGTTTTTGTTGCGGTATGATTAAATTAAGACAGCGTTCTTACGGAGGGGAGATGAATTTATCCTCGCGTTATTGGGGACAAAAAATCGGTGCTCTTTTGGTTTTGTTCCTAATTTCGTATTTGGGCTTTTCGGCGAATTTAGTCAAGACCCCGTCGGCCAAAGCCGCCTCCGGCCCGGCCAATTTTCAAGCGACGGCCATGGGACCGACGATTGTTGATTTGAAATGGGACGCCGTCGCCGGCGCCCTATGGTATGACACTCAATACCGTCTCTCCACCAACCCTACCTTTGCCTCTTATACCTGCACCTATATCACCACCACCAACTGCCGAAATACGAGGGCCGCTGACACCCAGCTTACGGCCGAGACCGCCTATGTTTTCCAAGTCAGGGCTTGGACTACTTCTTATACTGACTGGTCAACGGCTACCGTCACCACTCTCCCTCAACCGCAGTGGATTGGTAGAGCCCTGGGAATGGGTGAGGCCGTCCAAATTGCTTACTCTGGAAACTTCGCTTATGTCACCTCATCCGTCGGCTTTCATATTGCCGATGTCAGCACCCCGAGCAAAATCCTCATTAAAAGCACTCTTGAGGTGAGCCAGGCCTATGCCGTTGCCGTCTCGGGTAATTACGCCTATGTGGGGACAACGGATAATAATTTTAAAGTAATCCAGGTCAGTGACCCTACCAAACCTTCGGTTGTCGGCTCTCTAACCTTGGGTGAAACAATCAATGGGATTACCATTTCCGGAACCAAGGCCTATGTCTCGGCCGGGACCGTGGGGTTGGTGATTGTCAATGTCAGCAGTCCTTCAGCGCCCAATATTCTTGGGACTTTGAACACCCCCGGTTTTGCCCGGGCTTCGGCCATTTCGGGCACCACGGCGGTCATCGCCGACGAGGCGGCGATGATTACCGCCGATGTCAGCAACCCGGCGGCTCCCCAACAACGGGGAACCCTGGCCACTTCTACCGCTTCTGACGTGGTTATCTCCGGAAGTTACGCCTTTGTCGCCGATGCCGGTGCCGGCGGCGGACTGGTAGTCGCCAATATCGCCAATCCCAGCTTGCCGCAGAAGCTCACCACCCTTGTCGCCAGGGGGAACTTGGTGGGACTAACGCTGGCCGGAAGTTATCTTTACGGTGTCGATTCCTCGGGTCTGACGACAAATAACGGGCTTGAGGTTTTTGATATTAGCAGTCCTTCGGCCCCGCGAAGCGTCGGCTTTTTGGCTCTCACCGGTTTTCTTCGGGCCCGCCTCGTCCTCTCGGGGAGCACGGCCTTGGTGGCTTCGGGCCAAAACGGTTTGGCCACCGTCAATGTGGCAACGCCCGCCAGCCCCCAGCTTATTGCCAATCTTTTAAAGGTGGATAGAGTCGGAGCGGTGGCGACGAGCGGTTCCTATCTCTACGCCGCCAACTTTTTCGGCTTATTAACCAATCTCTGGATTTTTAATATCAGCCAAGCAAATTCTCCGGTTCATGTGGCGACAATGAATTTGGGTTCGGTGAATGATTTGACCATCGAGGGCAATTATCTCTATGCTGCCGACGGGAATACTCTCAAAATCATCAATATCCAAAATCCCAGCCAGCCGGTCCAGGTTTCCAGTTTGAATTTGCCCGATTACGCCTCTGGTTTGGCGGTTACTGGCGGCAAGGCCTACATTGCCGATTCCTTGGCCGGTTTGGTGATTGTCAATGTCAGCAATCCCTCGGCGCCGACCATCTCTGGTCAGACGGATACCCCGGGTTATGCCTTTGGGGTAGCGGTTTCCGGCAGTATCGCCATTTTAGCTGACGGCACCGGCGGTATCAGAAGCATTGATGTTACCGATTCCTCCGCCCCCCGGCTACTGGGCTCGCTTTCGACCGCCAGTGCTGCCCGGGACGTCGCCATCTCCGGAAGTTATGCCTATGTGGCTGCTGGCAGAAATTTGACGGTAGACAAAGCCGCTCTCTATGCGGTTAATTTCAGCAATCCCAGCGCTCTTCAGCAGACAGATTTAAGACTCTTTCGCCTTTCCGCCTACGCCCTTGGGGTCTCGATCTCCGGGACGAATCTTTTTGTCGCCACAGGCGATTCATTAACTGATAGAGGTCTTCAAATATTTTCTCTTATTTACCCCGCTTCCCCACAAGAAACTGTCTTTTTGCTGTCGGGAGGAGCTGTGA
>DATEAX010000004.1:0-8696 GCA_035288145.1 Patescibacteria group bacterium
ATCGATTTGCGTCTCCGTAAATGATGGGGTCGTTCACGGCCTGCCCGGAAATCGGATTTTAGAGGAAGGCGATCTCGTCTCCCTCGATTTGGGCGTTTTTTATCAAGGTTATCACACCGATACTGCGGCAACTTTTGCCTGCGGCCGCATTTCTACAAAAGCCCGTCTGCTTCTTGAAGTGACCCGAAGAGCCCTCGAAGATGGGGTTAAGGAAAGCCGGGCGGGGAAATTTTTAGGCGATGTCCAGTTCGCCATTCAAAAAACTGTTGAAAGCGCCGGTTTTAAGGTAGTTCGCGATCTCACCGGTCACGGCATTGGCAAAAACCTTCAGGAAGCGCCGCCGATTCCCAATTTCGGCCAGCCCGGCCGCGGACCGGAACTTCTGGTCGGAATGACGCTGGCCCTGGAACCAATGGTTACCGCTGGCGATTGTCGTGTCAAAGTTCTCGAAGACGGCTGGACCGTGGTCACCGCTGACGGCTCGCTTTCATCCCATTTTGAACATACGATAGCCATTACCGAATCCGGCCCAGAAATCTTGACCCAAAAGTAAAACACCCCGCTGGTTTTACAAATTTAACTCTGGGATAAAACCGATTAACCCAAAGATAGGGCATCCATAAAAAGAGGCGGTGCCATAAGATGCACCGCCTTAACGACAGGTTGTAAGGTTACCGGTAGAGAAGATTATCCATCATGCCGCGTGCCGCGTCGTAATGGATTTTCTCGGTCCAGCAAGAGGGATCATCTACCACGACTACCACCTTGATCTCTTCCGGTGCTGTAGAGAAGAGACCGTAGAGTGTCTGGATTTGGCGCTGGTCGTACCATAGAAGTGGCACTACCTTAAGCCAGACGGACTTTGATGCAGAGAAACCAAATTCAGTTAACGCCTGGTAGAAAATCCATCCGCCTTCTTTTTGCTTTTCGGCGATTACGGGATCCTCGGGGCGTACGATGAAGATGACTTTCTTAGCATCATCGTAAAAACGACCGACCGCCTTACGCATGCTTTGATCGCGAATTTCAAGGGGATCCATTATTTTCACCTCCTACTTCTTTGTTAGGTGCGGGAGCATCATCTCCGGCTGCCATTGGTTTTTGATGGCTTCGATGTTAACTCCTGTCTGATAGTGATCACGGAGATTGTCATGGCCGTAGAGTTCGTTATCGTTAACCGAATCAACTTCGTAAAACTTCATCTGGGCCAAACGAGTTCCAATAACCAGGATAATGGGGACCGTGCTTGTACAGACGATTTCCATCGTCCATCGATTAACGTAACCAACGTCGCCCCAACCGGCGCAGCGGCAAACTTCGAATCCGACACGACCGACGCTGGAGCGGGCTTTCATCTCTGCCGTGAAGCAACGTCCGCTTACAGGGTCTTTCGTGCCACCTATAAACTCTTCGGTATGGGCAAGAATCATCTCGTCAGGTTTCATGATGATAATACGGTCTGTAGGCTCAAGACCTTCCCAAGCGCCGTTACAAAATTGTGGCATTTCTGAAACAAGCCTGGCTTCCTGAACTTGGCCGTAGTGGTCCTTTACCATCTTTTGGTCGTAAGGGTTAAAGAGGAAGATGTTGGATTGGTCGGCAGTTTGCCGACGAAAGTACCATCCGCCAAGTCGGACGTCATAGCTGCAGGTTTTGAGCTGGGTGGGATCAAAGGGATCGATTATGATACCTTTGCCTAACTGTTTGCTTATTACCGCGCAAGACAACAGGGAATGATTCTCAACAGCCACATTTTCAACTCCTCTCAAAATATAAGGTACTGGAATCGTCCATAAGATGTTTATATCACAATCAAGTCGGAAATGACAACCCCTTGACGATTTGTTTCATCTGTGTTAAATTAATAATAGATTCACAACTAATAAACGCAAGTATCAAGTGAGTTGAAGAGGTAATGGATAAAGAAAAAATCATATTGGAGGGGAATGTCTCGGAAGCGCTCCCGAACGCTAATTTTCGGGTGGAGTTGGAAAACGGTCAAACGATTTTGGCCCACGTTTCCGGGAAAATTCGCCTTCATTACATCAAGATTCTTCCAGGCGACAAAGTCCAGGTAGAACTTTCGCCATACGATTTGACCAAAGGAAGAATAACAAGAAGGCTGTAAGGATACGAGATTTTTTGTATTAAATTCGTATTTAGTAAGAAATTTGTATTTTTGTAGAGAAAGCGAAGCGCATCATGAAAGTTCGTCCATCAGTCAAAAAAATCTGTCAAAAGTGTAAAATCATTCGTCGAAAGGGCGTAGTTCGAGTTATCTGCGAAAATCCCAAACATAAACAAAGGCAAGGTTGAGATAATGCAAAATGCAAAAGTCAAAATGCAAAATGACAATTTAAAGTTCAAAATAAAAAATTGATTTTAAAATTTAAAATGTGTTTTTGAGATTTGCATTTTAAACTTTGAATTTAAGCGACCAAATGGAGCGCTTATGGCCCGGATTGCCGGCGTAAATTGCCCGGACAACAAACAAGTTGAATATTCACTTTGCTACATCAAAGGGATTGGTTTGGCTTTGGCCCAAAAAATCGCCCGCGAAGCCAATATCAAGCCCCAAACCAAAGTTTCCGACTTATCCCCCCAAGAACTGGAAAGAATCCGGGAGGTGATCGGTAAAAACTTCAAGGTCGAAGGGGATTTGAGAATGGAAGTTCAGGCAAACATTAAGCGGTTGGCGGAAATCGGGGCTTATCGCGGACTTCGCCACCGGCGCAATCTGCCCGTCCGTGGCCAACGCACCCGGACCAACGCCCGAACTAAGCGCGGCAAACGAGTCACCGTCGGTTCTGGACGCAAAAAATCCGCTGAAAAAACCTAAGGAAGAAACCAAAATATGGCCAATCAACCCAAAAAAAAGACCCCGAAAGGTAAAACCGGCTATAAACGCAAAAAAACCATTCGTCAGGTGCAAAAAGCAATTATTTACATCCAGTCTTCTTTTAATAATTCAATTATCACCATCGCTGATGAAAACGGGAATACTCTATCGTGGGCCAGCGCGGGTTCGGCGGGTTTTAAAGGGACTAAAAAAACTACCCCTTTTGCCGCCCAAATTGCCGTCCGCAAAGCCCTGGAAAAAGCCAAGGCCTATGAGATTTTGGAAGCCAAAGTGATGATTTCCGGCGTTGGCACCGGCCGGGAAGCGGCGGTGCGAGCCCTTGGCGGTCAGGGGATAAAAATCAGTCAAATAAAAGATATTACCCCGATTCCCCACAATGGTCCTAAGCCCAAAAAAATACGGAGAGTTTAATGGATAACGTTTGTCGAAAATGTCGAAAATTCGGCAATAAGCTTTTCTTGAAAGGTGAGCGCTGTCTTTCACCCAAATGCTCTTTTACTCGTCGAAATTACGCTCCGGGAAGTCAGGGCGTTAAGGGTAAAACTGTCCGGCGTTCAGAATTCGGCGTCCAGTTGCGCGAAAAGCAAAAAGCCAAGGCGGAATACGGTCTTCGCGAAGGGCAATTTAGCCGGTTTTTCCGCGATGCCTCGCGAGCCCAAACCGCCACAGGCGAAGAATTATTGAGTTTGCTGGAACGGCGCCTGGATAATGTCGTCTATCGTCTGGGCTGGGCAACATCCAGAAATCAGGCGCGCCAGTTCGTCTTGCACCGGAAGATTAAATTGAACGATAAAATCGTTAATATCCCTTCGGTGGTGGTAAAGAAAAACGATGTGATTGAGCCGGCTCGAAAAAATTTTCTTAACCCACAAAAGACGACCTTGCCTAGTTGGTTGAAACTTGATGCCAAGGCCCTGCAGGGCAAAGTCGTTCAAATGCCCGCCCGCGAGGATATTGAAACTGGCATAGACGAACAATTAATTGTCGAATATTACAATCGCTAAGTGATTAGAAAGGAAATATTATGGATTACACTTTACCGGAAACAAATCTCTTGGAAATTAAGACCCTCGAGCAGGTGGAAAACCGCGGGGTTTTTGAAATCGGACCCTTGTCTCCTGGTTACGGGGTGACATTGGGAAACTCATTGAGACGAGTCCTGATTTCATCCTTGGAGGGAGCGGCAATTTCTTCGGTTAAGTTCGACGGCATAAGCCACCAATTTTCCACCATCCCCAAAGTCGAAGAGGATGTCGTTGAAATTATTCTTAATTTGAAGATGCTTCGTTTCCAATTGGCATCAGCCGAACCGCAGGTCTTGAAGCTCCAAGCCAAGGGTCCCAAAACTATCAGCGCCAAGGATTTTATACCCAACCCGCAATGTCAGATTGTCAACACCGACGCCCATCTGGCAACTTTGAGCAAAGGCGGTTCTTTAAAGATGGAAATTACGGTAATCCACGGTCGGGGGTACGAACCGGTCGAACGCCGAAAAGACGAAAAACTGCCGATTGGCACTATTGCCGTTGATTCAATTTTTACGCCGGTGAGAAAAGTCCATTTTGATGTTGAAAATACCCGTGTCGGCGGAATGACTAATTTTGATAAATTGACCCTTGAAGTGACCACCGACGGCTCGATTGAGCCGGAAGAAGCGTTGGGTAAAGCCGCCAAGATCCTTTTGGAACATTTTTCCTTGGTTGAGCAGGCCTGCCGCAAGGAAAAAACAAAAATCAAACCGCAAACCAAGGCGACAAAAAAATCAGTCAAAAAAGCGATAACCCCGCCGGATATAAATAAACTGCCCAAGAAACCAATCAGGACTAAGGGTCAATAAAGGTCAAGATGTTTAGGTCACTTTCCAGAAAAAGAGATTATCGCCGCTTGCTTCTTCGCAATTTAGTAACTTCGCTGGTTTTATACGAAGAAATCCGGGTAACCAAAGCCAAGGCAAAAGCGCTTAAGCCCCTCATCGAGCATCTGATTTTTTTAGCTAAAAAAAATGATCTTCCCGCTCGACGGCAGCTCAAAAAAATATTTTTTAGCTCAAAGGCATTAAAAAAAGTCTTTGAGGTTTTGATTCCTCGTTTTAAAGATATCAATTCCGGCTATGTCTCAATCTATCTTCTTTCCCGGCGCTTAGGCGATGCCGCCGAGATGGCCGTTTTAAAACTAAGTCAAGGTAAAAATATAGAGGTCAAAGATGGTCTTGAAAAAGTCCTTAAAAAAGAAGAGCCAAAGTCAAAAATTGCCAAGCGATAAGACGCAAACGCCAATTACAATTGATGCCAGTGGTAAAATCCTCGGCCGTTTAGCTTCAGAGGTTGCCCAGTTTCTCATTGGAAAAAATCAGCCGTCATTTCGGCCGAATTACATTTCTGGGGGAAAAGTGACGATTATCAATGCCTCAAAAATCAAGCTGACCGGCGATAAAATCAGACAAAAAGAGTATTTTCGTCATTCGGGATATTTGGGAAATCTTAAAAAGTTTACTCTCGGCGAGATGCTGAAAAAGAATCCGGCGTGGGTGATGAAAAATGCCGTTTCCGGCATGCTTCCCAAAAACAAATTAAGAAAGATTTATCTTAAAAACCTCGAGGTAAAAAACGGAGCCTAAATGGTTAAAACACTTTCCGCGGTGATGGCAATCGGGCGGCGAAAAACTGCCGTAGCCAGAGTAAAAATTTCTCCCGGCAAGGGTAAGATTGTCATTAACGACAAAGAAATTAATAACCCCAGCCGGATTTATATGGATCCGCTCAAAAAGGCCAATATGGAGCAAAAAGTTGACGTTTTGATTAAGGTCTCTGGCGGCGGGATTATCGGTCAGTATGAAGCGATTCGTTTAGCGATTGCCCGCGGAGCGGTGAAAATTGACCCGGAATTGAGAAAAACCCTCAAAGTTGAAGGTTTTTTGAGGCGGGATCCGCGGATGAAAGAACGAAAGAAACCGGGACTCAAGGGTGCCCGAAGGGCTCCCCAATGGCAGAAACGATAAATTTATGGTAAATTTATAATATGAGACGGTTTGAACAGGTGGCGGAAGTAATTAAAAATGAGCTTGCGTCAATACTTAAAGAGGAGCTTGCTGAACATTTGGGAATCGTCACCATCACCGGTGTCAAAATTCAAAATGATTTTAAGGCCGCTAGGGTCTATGTTTCACATCTCGGAGAAAATGACCGGGAACTCCTGCAAGCACTCGAAAGAAAAAAAACCTTTATCCAGCACGCCCTTAACTCCCGGCTCATGCTGCGTTACACCCCGAAAATCAGTTTTTTCCGGGATACAGGGCTCGAGAACTCCTTGAAAGTCGAATCTCTCCTTCAGAAAATCAAGAAGAAAAGAGGCGGTCAACGATGATCCTTCGTCTTTATCTTTTCTGCTTGTATTTGGTGATGTTCTTGTCATTCGGACTAGTAAGCCTGATATTATTTAACATCAATCCTTACCAAAGTCCGGTCTGGATGATTATTATTTTTTATCTTGTTTTCTTTCTCTTCTGGTTGGGTCTATTCGGAATTATCGGTTTTTATTTAAAAATTTGGGCTGTCAATCGTGAAGTAATCTTCGGTCACATTTTACCCACTCTGCGTCAATCGGCTTTTATCGGTTTTGGTTTTACCGGTTTACTCTTTCTTTTTCAAATCAAGGTTTTAAGTTGGTGGGTAGGCACCCTTTTTGTCTTGGCTATTGTCTTAATTGAAATGTATTTTCGAAAAAGATGAGAATTTCCTATAATTGGCTTAAGGAATTTGTCGATATAAAAACCTCCCCACAAAAACTGGGCGAGGATTTGAGTTTGTTTGGTTTTCCGACGGAATCGATTCAAGACCTCGATGACGATACGATTTTGGATTTGGAAATTAATCCCAACCGGGGCGATTGTCTTTCGATTTTTGGCATTGCCAGAGAAATTGCCGCGCTTTATAATCTAAAACTAAAATCTCAAAAAACTTTTATGGGACGTTGTCAAGAAAAAGTTCACATTGATAAAAATATTCGCGTATCAATTTCCGATCCAAGGGTTTGTCTCCGCTATACCGCGAGAATTATCGATGGAATTGAAATAAAACCATCATCTCCTATTATTCAGCAGCGTCTGCGTTCTTACGGCATAAGACCAATCAATAACGTTGTTGATGCAACGAACTATGTGATGGTAGAAACCGGTCAGCCACTGCATGCTTTTGACTTTGATAAAATTAAAGCCGGAAAGGTGTTAATCGATATGACCTCGGGGATTGAGGAGGTTATATCTTTGGATGGCCGACTAAGAAAGTTGCCGCCCGAGACGATAATTATCAGCGATGAAGATAAAGTTTATGATTTGGCAGGTATTATGGGCGGACGGAATTCAGAAGTGGACAAAGACACCAAAACAATTCTCTTACAGGCGGCTGTTTTTAACCCAATTCTAATACGACGGGCGTCAAAGAGCTTAAATCTTACGACCGAGGCGTCGTACCGTTATGAACGAGGAGTAGACTATTCCGCCACAATCACCGCCCTTGAACGCGCGACCGGCCTTTTGTCTGAATCGTCCCCGCACATCTTAATCAGTGACATCGTGGACATAAAAACTAAACAAAAAAACCAGCCGATACGGCTTGATTTGGATAAAGTCAACCGAATGCTTGGCACTAAAATCGAACCCAGTCAGGCAGATGTTTATCTCCGACGGCTTAATTTCGAAGTGTCCTTGAGAGGTAAAAACTTTCAAGTGAAAGTGCCATCTTTTCGCTTAAACGACGTCAAAATCTGGCAGGATTTGGCGGAAGAAATCGTTCGTGTTTCAGATATTGATGGGCTAAAATCTTTAAATTTAGTCTCCCAAGGCTCGATAAAAGAAAATCAAGATTGGAAACATCGCCATCAGCTTAGAGAATTACTTCGGTCTTCCGGTTGGAATGAGCTTTTTTCATACTCGTTTATCGATAAGAAACAGGCCGATCTTCTTGACTATCCATTGGATAAGTTGGTAGAAATTGCCAACCCAATATCCAAGGATTATCAATATTTACGGCCCTCGCTTGCGGCGGGCCTGCTTTCGGCCCTCGCCAAAAATCCCTGGGCGCCAGAAATAACCTTTTTTGAAATCGGCAAAGTTTTTAAAAAAAGTGATGAAATCTGGCAACTCGGGCTTATTACTTGCAATAATCCGCCGTTGGTTCAAAAGACATTAGACGCGCTAAAATTGTCATCAGATATAAAAAGGGTCAATCAAAATATCTTGGATTTTTACAAAATCCGGCGGAACGCGTACCTTGTCGTTGTAAATCTCGATGCTGTTAAAGAGCCATCGATTGTTTTCAAATCAGAATTAAAGCCGATCGGTTACCGTGAAATATCCAAATTTCCTCCGACAATTCGTGATTTGGCCTTTATTTGCGCAACGAAAGTTGATGCCAATAAAGTTTTGCAGGAAATAAAAGCGGTTAATGAGAAAATTTTTCTTGTCGAACTTTTCGATGAGTTCAGATCCGAAAAATTCGGTCAAAACAAAAAAAATATCGCTTTTCATCTTTGGCTCCAGGAGCTTCATCAGCCGATGGCCGAACAAGAAGTTGAGGAAATTCTTTCAACCGTCACGAGTCATATAGAAGAAAAATTTCAGTCAAAGTTGCGTAAGTTCTAATGGTGATTTTAGGCATTAAAAAAGCGCCAAGGATTTATTACCTTAGGCGCTTGAGCCAACGGAAGGTCTCTTACCCAATAATGCGGCATCTGATGGACCCATCGTAGGACTTCACAAATGTTCCGGGCTTCATGGACAAAGTGGGCACCGAGGGACCAAGTTCCTCTATCTCTTTGAGACGGCATCTCTGACACTTTT
>DATEAX010000005.1:0-4350 GCA_035288145.1 Patescibacteria group bacterium
AAATGGCTAAAATGCCGCTGTGAACGATGGAAGAGAACGGATTCAAGTGCCAGCGATAGTACCAGCGAAACCGCAATCTAAGAGCATTGTGGAGAGGGAGCGCTTTGGGCGTAAGCGTCCGGGTGCTCTTCCAAATCTTTAAAATCTCGGAATCTGTAAATTCGTTATTGGCTGACGCCCGATTACCCATAACCTCTCCTCAATACAATAATTACCCCTCGCTACTATTATATGCTTCTAAATTGCTTGCGAAAAGTTTTTCGCCAAAATTTATGCTAAGATGATTTTGAGTTTATATGTCCAAATTTGTCCATCTTCATCTCCACTCCCATTATTCCCTCCTTGACGGTCTGGGAAAAATCCCTAATCTTGTCAGCCGGGCCAAAGAACTCGGGATGGAAGCCCTGGCGCTGACCGACCACGGGGTGATGTACGGGGTGATTGAATTTTATAAAGAATGTCAAAAACAGGGGCTCCAGCCGATTATTGGCGCGGAAACTTACCTTGCTCGTCGCCGAATGGAAGATAAAGAGCCGAAAATTGACACCAAACCTTATCATTTAATCCTCTTGGTCAAAAACGAAACCGGTTATCATAATCTCTTGAAACTTATCACCCAAGCCCATCTTTTCGGTCACTACTATAAACCCCGTATCGACAAAGTGACCTTAAGAAAATACGCCGAGGGGCTAATCGCCCTCACCGCCTGCGTTTTCGGCGAGATTCCCCAATTAGTTCTTTCAAAAAAACTTTCCCAAGCCAAAGAAAAAATCGCCGAATATCAGGAAATTTTTGGTAAAGACAATTTCTTTTTGGAGCTCCAGGACCATCCGGAACTTTCTGAACAAAATATCGTCAATCAAGGATTAATTGCTTTAGCCGAGGAAACCGGCGCGCCGCTGGTGGCCACGGGCGATATTCATTATGTTCACCCCCAAGACCGCGAAGCTCACGAGGTTTTGCTCGCGGTTCAGACCGGCAAAGATTTTGATGACGAGTCCCGGCTATCCTTGAAGGAAACCAATCTTTCGATGAGACCCTCGGAAGAAATGGCCAAGGCATTTAAAGATACCCCCGAAGCCCTTGAAAATACCTATAAAATTGCCGAAAAATGCCGCCTGGAACTTAAGTTCGACTCGCCGATTCTGCCGGAATTTCCCCTTCCCTCGGGTGAAACGAACAAAAGCTATTTAAGAAAAAAAGTCCAAGAGGGTCTTAAAAAAAGATTTGCCGAGGCCACGCCGGAAATAAAAAAACGTTTGGAATACGAACTGCAAACCATCGAAAAAACTCGGTTTGAGGATTATTTCTTAATTGTCGCCGATTATGTTAATTTTGCCAAAGAAAACGGCATTTTGGTCGGACCCGGACGGGGCTCGGCTGCCGGCAGTCTGGTCTCCTACTGCCTCAATATTACCGATCTCAATCCCCTGGAATATGACCTTTTATTTGAACGGTTTCTAAATCCCGAAAGAATCGCCCCGCCGGACATTGACCTTGATTTTGCCGATACCCGCCGGGATGAAGTGATTAAATATATTTGTCAGAAATACGGCACAGAAAATGTTGCCCAGATTATCACCTTTGGCACCATGGCCTCGCGGGGTTCGATTCGCGACACCGGCCGGGCCTTGGGGATGAGTTACGGCGATGTTGATAAAATCGCCAAATTGATTCCTTTCGGCCTGACCTTGGAACAATCCCTGGAAACCGTCAGTGAGCTGAAAGACCTTTATCTTCAAGACCCGGCGGTCAAAAAACTCTTGGATATGGCCCAGCGCCTCGAAGGTGTCGTCCGCCACGCCTCGACCCATGCCGCGGGCATTGTTATCTCCTGTAAACCCCTGGTAAATTATGTCCCTTTACAATTTTCGCCCCGGGGTCAGGGAGAAATTATCACCCAATATCCGATGAATGACCTTGAGGCGGTGGGGCTGATTAAAATGGATATTTTGGGGCTGGCGAATTTAACGATTTTGGAAAATGCCGTTCGGATTATTAAGAAAACCCAAGGGGTAGAAATTACTCTGGAAAAAATTCCCCTTGATGATATCCAAACCTATGAATTGCTTTCACGGGCGGAAACAACCGGGGTCTTCCAATTGGAGTCCGACGGTATGAAAAGATATCTCAAAGAGCTCAAACCTTCAAGTTTCGAGGATATTATTGCCATGGTGGCTTTATACCGACCGGGCCCGATAAGGTTAATCCCCGATTACATTCAGGGTAAACACGGCAAAAAAGTTACTTTCCTGCACCCCAAGCTCGAGCCCATCCTTAAAAAAACTTACGGCATCGCCGTTTATCAGGAGCAAGTCCTCCAAATTGCCCGGGACATTGCCGGCTTTACTTTGGGTGAGGCCGATGTTTTGCGAAAGGCCATTGGTAAAAAAATTCGCAAGCTTCTGATGGAGCAGGAAAGAAAATTTATTAAGGGCGCCCTTCAAAACGGCATTTCCCGCCAAGTGGCGGAAAAACTTTTCCACTTTATCGAGCCCTTTGCCGAATATGGTTTTAACCGCGCCCACGCCGCCTGCTACGCCTTGATTGCCTACCAAACCGCCTATCTAAAAAGTCACTTTCCCCAAGAATTTATGGCCGCGCTGCTTACCTCCGAACAAAATAATCTGGATAAGCTTTCAGTGGCAATTTCCGAAGCCGAAAGGATGAAGATTAAAGTTCTCCCGCCCGATGTCAATGAATCTTTTGTTGACTTTGGGGTGGTTCCCGGAACTAACCACATTCGCTTCGGCCTGGCGGCAATAAAAAATGTCGGCTTGGGCGCGGCGGAGAAAATCGTCCAGGAAAGAAAACAAAACGGTCCCTATTCTACTTTGGAAAACTTTTTAATCCGGCTGGAAAGCAAGATTTTAAATAAAAAAATAATTGAGGCCCTCGCCAAGGCCGGCGCTCTCGACCGGTTCGGCGAAAGAAATCAAATTTTGATTAATATGGAAAATATCTTAAAATTCTTAAGCGAAACCTCCCAAAAAATTTCCCAAAACCAAATTGGTCTTTTTGGCGAAAACACCTTATCCCGACGGAAGCTCCAGCTCGCCCCGATTGAGCCCGCCCCAAAAAAACAAAAACTTTCTTGGGAAAAGGAACTTCTGGGCATGTATGTCAGTGAACATCCCCTCAAAGGGATGGAGGAAAAACTGGCGGCTTTGGCTCAGCCGATCGGCGAGCTTAATTTTCAAGAGGGCCGGGGGGTTAAAGTTGCCGGCATCATCACGGCGATTTCAAAAATTACCACCCGTTCCCGCGAGCCGATGGTCTTTGCCACCTTGGAAGACACCTCGGCTAAAACCGAGGTCTTGGTCTTTCCAAAAGTTTTAAAAAAAGATCTCTTTGTTTGGCGAACGGATAATATCGTTTTAGTCGAGGGTCGGACCAACACCAAAGATGGCGCCTTAAAAATTATTGCCGAGAGGGTTTCTGAAATTGCTTTAGATCCAACTGATTCTTCCCCCAAACAATTGACTTTGACTCTTGCGGCCGGCTCCAAAAAAAACATCTTAATTGAAATAAAGGCCGTTCTTGAAAAATATCCGGGCGAGACCCCGGTAATCCTTAAAATCCCCCAAAATAGCGATTTTAAGACGATCAAGACAAAAATTAAAGTCGAGAAAACTGCCGATTTGCTTCATGAGTTAAAAGCCCTTCTGGGCGTCAAAAATGTTGACTGATATTGCATATGTTAGAGCACCTCGGGTCGCCCCTTCGCCTTCAGGCACCCTAACTAACCTACTCGACGGCTTTCGGATTTCCTCGCGCCTGGCATCGGAAATCAGAAGCGCCATCGAGACCTGCCTACCGCAGGCAGGCCGCCTTGGCTCAAGGACTCCCCTCGGCTTGAGAACTTTTTTCAACCGCATCCAATATGTTGTGAACCGCGGCAAATATTTGACAATCATTTTGAAAAGCGGTAAGTTTAAATTAGAAAAAGTAAATATATTAATTAGGAGGTTAAAATGGCAGACGAACCAAATCAATCCGGGAGTGGCGGGACGGGTATTGACCCGAAACTTGCCGCTCTACTTTGCTATCTTTTGTCAATTGTCGGCGGCATTGTCTTTTATCTTATTTCCAAAGACAAGTTTGTCCGCTTTCATGCGATGCAGTCGATTATTCTGGGAGCGACTTATGTCGTTCTTTCCATCATCGTCATCTTTTTGCCGGTGATTAACTGGTTTAGTTGGGTTTTGCCTTTGTTATTTCTCGCCCTCTCAATCATCCTGATGATTAAATCCTACCAGGGCGAAAGGTACAAACTGCCGTTAATTGGCGACATTGCCGAAAAAAACAGCTAAAGCCGCTTTCAGCGGAAATTCGAAGTACGAAGCACGC
>DATEAX010000006.1:0-3903 GCA_035288145.1 Patescibacteria group bacterium
AAGACCTTTGGCGCTTTCACCCAAAAGGGGAAATCTAAAAATGACAGCGCCAAATAGATGTCAGCCGATGGCAAAACATTGGCAAGAATGGGTAATTTAGCTTGCCAGAGCGACTCCTTGATGCGGCTTGGCAGGGGGAAAATTTTAAGGCGGACATTGTCTTTTTTAAATTCGTTTAAAATTTTCTTTTTGGCAACGGCATTCTTTAAATATGCCCCCACCAAAAGATACTCATTTTTAGAGTCCTTGGACAAAATATGGTGCAGTAAATTACGGCAATACCGACCAACGCCAGCTTTTTCATTTAAAATACGGGAAATATCAATAATAATTTTCATTTCATCGCTTCCTGATAAACCTCCACCGTCTTTCTCGCCGTCGTAGCCCACGTAAATTTCTTCGCCTGCCTCAAGCCCAATTCTCTGAATGTCCGGGCCAAACTTTTGTCCTTAATGACTTTGAGGATATTTTTCGCCCAGAGCCGCTCGTCTTTCGGCGGCAGAAGAATGCCGGCCTGGCCGATAACTTCCGGTAGTGAGGAAGTGCTGGAAGAAATCACCGGTGTCCCGCAAGCCATCGCCTCCAGGGGTGGCAGGCCAAAACCCTCATATAAAGACGGAAAGACAAACGCCTTTGCTCCGGCATAAAGCGCCGAAAGATCTCCTTCTTCGACATAGCCGGTGAATTTGACTTTTTTTCCCAAATTGAAGTCTTCCACCAATCTCAAAAGACCGTCATAATACCAACCCCTTTTTCCGGTAATGACTAAATTTTCCTCAATCCCCTCTCGGAAAGCCAGGGCATAGGCCTTGACTAAAAATTCCAAGTGTTTACGCGGCTCTATTGTCCCGACATGAAGGAGATATTTTGAGCCGGTCTGATATTTCTTCTGAACCTGGGCCAATTTTACCCGATTTTTTATCGGCCGAAAATCCTTGGAAACCGCCAAGTGGATGACGCGGATTTTAGCTTCGGGAATCTGAAGAAGCGACATCAGATCTCTCTTGGTGTGTTCCGAATCGGCAATAATCAGCATCGCTTTTCGGTAAGAAAAAGGCATCCAGCGCGAATAAAAAAGTCGGGAAGCTAAAGGCAAATTTTGCGGAAAGAAGACGGAAATCAAATCGTGACAGGTAGCAATCACTTTACCCGGATAAAAAACCGGCGCGGAAAAACAGGGCTGATGGAGAAGGTCCACGCCTGCCTTTTTCGCTTTCTCGGGAAAAACGACCTGATCCCACCACCATCTTTTAAGGGTGGAAAAATCTTTTTCCGTCGCCGGTTTTAAGAGAATATATTGGTTTTGGGGGTCAACTTTGGCCAGGGCCTCGACCAAATTCTTGACATAAAAACCGAAGCCGGTTTTTTGCCCCAAAGTTGTTTGGGCATCAATGGCAATTTTCATAATTTAGATAACTAAGATAATCAAGTTAATCAGTTAACTAAGTTATCTTAATTCACTTAGTTATCTTGATTATCGGTAATATTGCTTCCTTCGAAATTCCTCTTACCAGCCACAAACTTGAAAGATAAACCATTACTCCAATGGGCACCAAAAGCCAGAGAGACATAAATCCAAGAAATTTCAGGGCGAGACCAAGAATTATACTCGATATCATTACTTTCCACAAGATGTCAAAGTGAATTTTTAAAGCAAGATAGCGGCGCATGACTTTAAAGTAAAGAAAAACCACCAGCATTTCCGTGAGCACCGTCACCAAAGCGGCGCCAATGTAGGAAAATTTGGGGATCAAAATCAGATTCAAAATCACGTTAAAAATCACCAAGAGCAGGTTAGTTCCAATCAGTTTTGTCTGCTTCCCTACGGCAATCACCGTGTACCCGAAAAGATGAGATAAAAAGGAAATACCCGCGGCAACAATCAGAATTTGCAAAACTAAAGAAGACGTCGCCGCCATTCCCCAAACCGGTCCGATGGTCTGGGCGGAAAGGAAATCTTGGCCGGCGACAATTTGGATAATCCGCGGCGAAAGAAAAATCACCGCCACGACAACCGGCAGGGCCGATAAAATTAGAAAATCAAAGGCCTTCTGAAAGGCGCTCTCCAGCCGCTTGTCTCCCTGATGAAGATAACGAGTAAGAATCGGAAAAACATTGCCCATAAAGATTGCCGGGAAGATAAGCAAGATTTCCAAGACCTTGTAGGCCGGGCCGTAAATTCCCACATCGGTCGGGGTTTTAAGAAGCGAGAGCATGATGGTATCGATTTTGAAATAAATCATACTTAAAATCGTTACCACCGAAATCGGCAAGGCCTGCCAAAAGATTTTTCGCCAGAGGTCAAAATCAAAAGCCGGCCGAAAGTGAAGGTAAATCCGACCAAGAAAGGCGCTGGAGAAGAAATTAATAATGTTTCCTAAAAGATAGGCCCAAAGAATCACCTCGAGGGTGGCGCTGCGGCTTACGAGGTATAAAACTAGACCCAAAATCACCAGGCGACCTAAAACGTCGGTGATGGCGGCTTTATCCATACGGAGCTTGTTTTGAAAAATCCCCACATAAGTGCCGTTTAAGACCTGCCAGAAACTGGCGGCGGCAATTATCCCAATCCCCCAGCGGATTTGATGGTACTGGGGGATGAAGAGAGCGATAAGAAAAGAGAGTGAGAAAATAAGAAGAGCGATTATGGACCGGAAAGTTAAAACATTATTGGCGATTTTTTCAGTTTGTTTTTCATCTTTGGCAATTTCCCGGACTAAAAACCAAAAAAAGCCGAAGTCGGCGAGCACGGCGAAAAATTGGCTATAGGCAAAAATTGTCGTATATTGGCCAAAGCCCGCCACCCCCAAATACCGCGCCAGCGCCGCCACCAATATTAAAGAAATCAAGGTGGTGGCCACCTTGCCGATAATCTGGACGATGGTGTTGTAGGCAACTTTGCGGGTTAAAGACATAATTTGGCGCCCTCGAGCCGACTCGAACGGCTAACCTTCAGCTCCGCAAGCTGATGCTCTATCCATTAAGCTACGAGGGCAACTCTCCAAAATTATACCTATATCTTGAGTCCTTGACAAGCTAAAAAGAAAAGAGTCCTAATTACTTACTCTAACTTTAACCCACGAAAGGGAGACGCTGTCTTTGTTGTCGTAAGCGAGGACGAGCAGAACATGATCGCCGTTGGCAACGGTAGTCGAATTCCAGCTCGCGCTGTAGGGAGAGGTCGAATCGCTCAAAATGAGGTCGCTGGTGTTAATCGAATCTTTGTAAAAATCAACTCTTTTGATGCCGTCGGCATCCGAGGCCGTTGCCGTCACGCTGGCCGTGCCCGAAACCGTCTGACCGACGCAGGGAGCGGTAATGGAAATTCGGGGCAAAGTCGAAGCGCCGGTGTTGTTGACATTGACCTTGACCCAGGCAAAACCGACATTATTGGCATTGTCCCAGGAAAGAACAATAATCGCGTGTTCGCCGTCAGCAACCCCGGCAGTGTTCCAGCTGGCGCTATATGGCGAGGCGGTATCGCTGCCAAGTAAATCGCTTTCGTTAATCGTGTCTTTGTAAAAACCGACAATCTTAATTCCGCTGGCATCAGTCGCCGTGGCGTTGATGGTGATGGTCCCGGAAACCGTTGTCCCGTTGCTGCAGGGCGAGGAGATTAACACCACCGGCGGGGTCGCGTCAGTTGACGTGACATCGGTGACTACGGTGTTGCTTACCACCGAGGCCGTGGCACCGGCGGCATCTTTGTAGCTTAAACCCGCCTGATTGCTCACTTGACCGACAACATCGGCTTTATAAACCTGGGTGGAAATAAAAATGCCGGCAGCAAGGAGAGTCAGCCCATACAAGCCAAAAATAATTTTCTGCCGTTTAGTCAGACGGTGAAAAGTTTTTTTAAGCCAGGCGATAATTTTTTTGGTCATTGGACTCAATCTCCCCTAT
>DATEAX010000007.1:0-4564 GCA_035288145.1 Patescibacteria group bacterium
GTTGGCACCATAGATGAGCATCGCCCCAAGACTGATCAAGCTGATGGTGCCGTAGATGAGAAAGATTACCATGGAACTAGCCAAGATTGCTAGGATGGCCAGCCATGACAAGTTGCAAAGATTACTTCGCTCCGAAAAGTCAAGACCGCAAAACCTTCTCAAGAAGTGGTAAAGGAGGCTGTCCACCTCGATGGCGATGGCGCCTTGGCGATTGATAGTTTGGCTGGCCATCATCGTCCCGCCGAAAGCAAAGACCGTTGTCCAGAGAAACAGGAAAACGGTTGCCAGATACGAAAAGGTTTTGCTAATCCAGCTTTTCTCCAAGCTTCCCCAGACGGCAATCACATGAGGATAGGCCTCGACGACGGCGACGACCAGGATGATTAGGGTGGCCACGGCCTTGAACTTGTTAATGAACTT
The DNA here is from genome assembly GCA_035288145.1 of Patescibacteria group bacterium. Taxonomy (GTDB): domain Bacteria; phylum Patescibacteriota; class UBA1384; order UBA12157; family JAENIV01; genus DATEAX01. Next base: position 421 of record DATEAX010000007.1, read on the forward strand.
CGTGCGGGTGAGACTGGCGGTTATCGTCACCGCCAGCGTCAGCACGAACACCCAAAAAACCGCCGACCAGAATTGTCCAGACATTCCCGAATTCCTCCCTGTCTTTTCTTGTTCTTTTTGGTCTTCCGTTAACCGACAAAGCCATTTTATAAAAAATGTTAACGATTGTCAACCCTTTTCGCACCCATTATACGGCTCTTTAACCAATCTAACCATTTTACGGCCACCCCAGGGGTGGGTTCTGGGTGGGCTTTTCTTACTGCCAAAACAAGGACTCGGTATTTGTTAATTTGACAAAAAGTAATAAGGGATATATTTTTTAGATGAAGCTGGGTGATTAGAAAGAGGTGAATTGCTTGGTAATCAAGGAAGAGCTATTGAGGTCTTTTGGCAAAGATTCGATTGAGCCGGCTATCCGAGGAGTCGAAAGTTTAACGGATATCATCCACGAGCAAGGTCTTCTTTTGAAGGCAATTGCTCACAAGCTGGCGCCTTTTGATCCCTTCAATCCTCCGAAGGCAAAGAAGCTATCGAAAAGAGAGGCCGAGATAGAGACGATGGCTAGCGATATTACGGCAAGGATTTTTACCAGTATGACAGGGGCCGTGGACAGCTATTTCTCTTCCGCCGAGAGGTATACCGCGGATGATCTTGACATCGCGATTGCCCATGCAGAGGTGTTGCGACAACTCCTAAACCACATTCGTTGCGAGCTGACGATCGCCGCCAGCGGGAAGATTGCTAGTAAAACTGGTATCCTTCTTAAGTTGCTGGCGGCCGGCGTGACCCTTGGGGTTGCCTATCTTGTCATCGATAAGATTCGTCAAGGCGAAGATGAGGTGGACGCCTTGAAGAGGGTGAACGCCGACAAGACGAAAAATGACTGAATTATGCCGTTGGACGATGTTGGGTGGCAAGGGCATGTTTGTACCAGCCACCCTCTTTTTTGTGGATGGAGTCTACTCTATCCTAATCTCTTGAAACTCGACTCTTTTTTGCCAGATGAGTTCGGCAATATGGCGCTGGGAAGGCGAAAGTGATGAATCGGCGGCTTTAAATTCGATAAAGATTATTTTATCGTCCTCAAACTGGATGCCGTCAATGGGAGAGCCGATAAAGCGGAAATTTTCCGGCAAATAGGGGTAGTTTTTCAAAAAGGGCATAAACTGCTCGGTCATTTTGCCGTAGCGCGAGGAAAGGGAATTTTTTCTAAAATGGATTTCCCTAAGACGTCCGGCGGCTCGCCGCCACAGGAGAAAAAGAAAGACGGCAAGAGCGATAAGAACGATGATGATGGCGAGATTGGTGGACATTTTTCCTCCTCAAAAATCCTTTAGCGTGTAAGCGTAAAAGATTAAGATTAGTTCGAATAAATTATCTAAATTTTCGAATAACACCGATCACCCTCCCTTGAATGATGACTTTTTTGACTCGGATGGCGCCATAGCGGGCATTGGCCGGCTGGAGACGAATATGGTCTTTTTCTTTATAAAAACGCTTTAAGGTGGCGTTTTCGCCCTCCAAAAGAGCAACAACAATCTCGCCGTTATTGGGGTTGGCGGTCTGCTCAATGATAATGTAGTCCCCGTCCAAAATGCCGTCGTCAATCATTGAGTCGCCACGGACCTTTAGAGCAAAGACATTTTTTCCTACCATATCGCGAGGAATGTCAATGGTTTCGTTGGTGCGGATGGCCTCGATGGGCGAACCGGCGGCAATTCGGCCCATTAAAGGAATTTCAAAGGTCCGTTCGTCAAAACGGGGGGTCAGTTGCAAAGAGCGAGCCTCGTTGAAGTCCTTGGTGAGATACCCTTTGGCTTTAAGATTTTCGAGGTGGTCGGCGACGGTGGCAACCGAGGTCAGATGGAAGAATTCGGCGATCTCACGATAGGAGGGGGCGTAATCGTGAGATTGGAGGTATTTTTCGATAAAATTCAAGATTTCTTTTTGTCGTTTGGTTAAATGCTCCATATTGTTCTTTCTCCATTGCCTCTGGTCGTGCCTACGCTTTCAGCCGCCCTAGCCAACCTATTCAGCCGCTTTTGGTTTGCCTCACATCAGTTCAGCAAACTCGATAAGCGGCTTCAACCGGCTTTCGCTTAAGGCACTCCCCTCGGCAGAAAATCTTTTAAACCGCCATATTATTTTTTTAAATACCGCTCGCCGGCATCCGTCAAAGTACCGACCCTCAATTTCCCCAGCGAGGAAATCGGGGTCTAATCGCTCGGGCTCGCTTTGACCGTGCGCTCGCCCTGCGCGGTTTACTTTGAGGATACACGGCTCGCTTATTGTTATTTTATTGTTGTTTTATCAATTTTTCGTTTTTTGTTCGGTCAATTTAATCATATACGAACAAAAACCGAATGTCAAGCCCCCACACCCTGTAAGCAAGGTGTGGGGACGAAGCCCCAGCCCTGTGGATAACTTTTTGGTGCTATAATTAAAAAGAAGCGATGTTCAAACATCGTTTCAACACCCCTTTTTTCACCCCACTTCGGGCCAAACACACCTCGAGCCCACCCCGTTGAAAGTTCTCCGTTCCCAAACGCGCTTTCAACGGGGATTCTTTTAATGAGAACAATTTACTATTTGTTGAGCCGTTTTTTTAAGAATTCAACAAGTTTTTTTTGTTCAACCGTCTCTTGGGAACCGGCGGTCATATCTTTGAAAATGACGGTTTTGTCAAGATATTCCCGCTGACCCAAAATCAGGCAAATTTCCGCCCCCAGCTTGCTGGCCGAGCGCAGCTGCGCCTTCAAGGACTCCTTGCCGATAATGCTTGTCACCCGCAAATTTGCCGCCGAAAGCTTGGCTAAAAGCGAGAGGGCTTGTTTGCGGGCTTTTTCGCCCATATGAATTAAGCAGACATCGGAAAATTTGCGGCTGGGAATTAAAAGGTTTTTTTCCTTCAAAGCGCTGATAATTCTTTCGACACCGGCGGCCCAGCCGGCCGCCGGGGTTTCCCCTCCCCCCAAAACCTGTACCAGCAAATCATAGCGGCCGCCGCCCAAGAGGGTAAGATTTTCTTTATCCGAGGCAAGGGTGATTTCAAAGACCGTCCGGGTGTAATAATCCAGACCCCGAACCAGGCGGGGGTTCAAATTATAAACAATTTCCAAGCTGTCGAGGTTTTCCAAAACCTGCTTAAAATGATTTTTGCATTCCTCGCAGAGAAGATCAATCACTTGGGGGGCGCCAAGAATTATTTTTTGGCATTTTTCGTTTTTGCAGTCCAAAATCCGAAGAGGATTTTCAACATAGCGGCGGTTGCAGTCGGGACATAAACCCTCGAGGAAATTCTGGAAATAGTCAACCAGCCTTTTCTTCATTTTCGGCCGGCAGACCGAACAGCCCAAACTGTTAATTTCCAGTTTCAAACCAGTTACAATGCCAAAACTTTTTAAGCTTTGAAGGGCAAGCAGAATCAAAAAAGCATCAGTTAAGGGGTCGTCATCGCCAAAAACCTCAATCCCGAACTGATGGTGAATCCGAAACCGGCCTCGTTGGGGCCGTTCGTAGCGGAAACAAGGTCCAAAATACCAGAGTTTAACCGGCTGGGGCAGATTGCCCATGCCGTTTTGAATAAAGGCCCGGGCGATGCCAGCGGTGTATTCCGGCCTTAAAACCATCAGCTTATTTTCTTCCTCGTCCAAGGAGTCGGCGGTGATGGTGGAAAGCCGGCGAACTTCAAACATTTCTTTGTCAACAATGTCCGTGCCTTTGCCAATGGTCCGAAGATAAGTTTCGGCAAACTCGAAAATCGGTGGCTCGAGACGCTCGGCGCCAAAAATGCCCATATTTTCCTGGACTTTCTCAAAGAGAAAATGCCAGTATTTTTGCTCCTCGGGGAGAATATCCCTCGTCCCCCGCGGGGATTGGAGTTGTTTTCGCATCTATGCCTATCTATACCTACTCTGATTATATGGTAAAAGTTTCGAGAATGCAAGGACAATTTAGGTTTTTGCCTGGCCTTTCTTTAGGAAGTGACGGATGCGGCTTCGGGCCAAAGAGGTTTTGACAACCTCCAGCCAATCCTGTTTGGGACCAATGACTTTTTTGGATTTGATGATTTCCACAATATCGCCGTTCTGAAGCGGGGTGGAGATTTTGACCATTTTGCCGTTGACTTTGGCGCCAATGGTGG
>DATEAX010000008.1:0-11538 GCA_035288145.1 Patescibacteria group bacterium
GCCGCCAACTGCTTGGCAACTTTGGCGAGAAATTCTTTGCCGGAGACGACCTGATGATGGCCCAGGTAGTTATCCAAATTCGTCCCCCTCGCCGTCCGGCCGGGGACTTTCTTGGAGGCGTCAAAAAGCATCACCGGTTGCAAGCACCGGGCCAGATAAATCGCCGCGCTCGCCCCTCCCGGCCCTGCGCCGATAATAATTGTTTGGGGTTTTTTCATTAACGAAATTCCTCAAGCCAATCCTATCATCTTTTTTTTAAAAATCCAGAGCCATAGCGAAAGAGAACAAAACCAACGAGAATAATCGGCGTAAAAACGAGCCAAAAGTTAAGCTGGAGGGTTTGCGCCAGCCAGCCCGAAAACCAGGCCAGTAAAGGAATGATTATTAAAAGAATAAAATAAGTCATATTTTTGGGGTGGCTGAGGCGATTCGAACGCCCGATCTCTTGGGCCACATCCAAGTGCTTTAAACCACTAAGCTACAGCCACCATGAAATAAGATTCCATTCGCCCTCGAGAGGATTCGAACCCCTAACGCCAGATCCGAAGTCTGGCGTGATATCCGTTTCACCACGAGGGCAATCCGCCCCTGACAGGACTCGAACCTGTAACCCTTGGCTCCGGAAGCCAACGTTCTATCCATTAAACTACAGGGGCATGGAGCGGGTAGCGGGAGTCGGACCCGCGTGTCCTGCTTGGAAAGCAGGCATAATACCGTTATACGATACCCGCATTTTCTCTTCTCATATAATAGCAAAAAAAGACCCTTTCTACAAGAGAATCCTTAGAACTTTTTATCTTTAACCGATGGAGACCTCGTCACCGGACGATTTGTCCCCGCCGCCTTTTCTGGATTTGCTTTTGACAAAAAGAACAACAACCGGCACTAAAACGAGAAGAAACAAAATTATGGCGATTCCCCATGGCCAGCTTGCTTTGCCGACAAAGGCCAGAAAACCGCTTAGCCGGCCGGCGGTCTTTGATGGTTGTGGGGTGGGAGTCAAACTGGGTTCTTCGGCAAAAGAAGGAGAAATGGACGGACTCGCGGCCGGGCTAATTTTACCGATTTGAACCGAAGTTGGCGAAGGCGTGGGCGTTGAAGTAATTGGCGGGGTCTCTTCCGATATTGGCAAAGGCGATTCTTCGGCCGTCGGGGTGGCGGTGGGCGTTGAGGTCGGTGTGGGGGAGAGGGCTATTGATGGCGAGGGCGATTTTTTGACGGATATTTTTGACGCCGAAGGCGAGGGACTGGCCGGACCGGTGACCCTGGTAGTATATTCTTTAAGAATCAAAGCGCTATGCTCCCCCAAGGTGACCTCGCCGGCATATCTTTGACCCAAATCATCGACATAAGCGCCGGAAAAGGGGAAACTTAAACTCTCGTCAGTATAATTTAAAAGCACCAGGCCGCCGGAGTACTTTCGCGACCAGAAGAATTTATCGGTCATTTTGACCGGGTTTTCCGCCGGGGTGCCGATATAAAAATCCCAAAGTGGCTCCCAAGAAATTTCCCTGTTGCGGACATTGCCATAACTACGTTTCTGCCGCAGTCCCTCTAAAAGAGGCAACCCCGTATAATACATTGCCAAACTAAGTTTTTGCTTCCGGTCGCGAGTTGGAGTGTCGCTAGCGCTTGCGCTATCGCTTATGCCATTCTCGGCTTGCCAGACAATTTTCGGGTCAATAAGAAGAGCGTTAATCCGGTCTTCAATCGTTGGCCCGGAAAGCCAGCCGCCGGGATTAGTCGTACTACTCCACCAGTCAACCGCTCCCTGTTCGTAAATGACGCCATCGATAAGCTCTCGCTGGGCAATGATTTTTGGATCGATTGTCTCCCGCCACTCGCCGGCGGCATTGCCGACAATTTCGTAGCCCAAATCGCGAAGGCCATTGGTCACATGAGTACCATCCACTACGCCCGAGGTAACATATTCGATAAACGGTTTCCAGGCATTGACAAACCAAGCATCATCATCCGGATAGGAGGAAGTCGGCCAAGAATTATTTTGGACTATCCAAGACAAATAGGGATACCAGTAGTCAAAGACAACGCCGTCGTAGCCCTTGCCTTCCATTCTCAAAAGAAGATTTGCCAAAAAGGCCTCTTTGTAGCCGGGTTTGCCGACATCAAGGAATCGGGTATTGCCTGTCTGCACCGGGTCAATGAGAATATTGCCATCGCCATCTCTAAGCCACCAGTCATTACTCAAAATGTCAGCGCAGGGAATGGGATTTTGGAGGAGACTAGTATCGGCGGTGCAGCCGGCTTGCCAGCCGGCTCGGGAGACATCGCTTTCCCAATTGTTTTTCGAGTTCAAATCGTATAAAAGATAGACCTTGGCGTTGGGGTTAATGGTCTTAAGGGATTGAGGGGTAAGACCGCTCAAAAAACTGTAATCCTCGGTCATAACGATATTATCTCTTCGGGCCAAAAGCTGAACTTTTTGGGCATAATCAGCATCGCTTGGCTTGGGAGGAACCCAGTTGTGTAAATTGTGAAGCTGGACCGACCGGGGAGCTACCTCTGCCCGGAATTTTCCTCGCTTTTTAAGTTCCAAAATAACAAAACCGGATATTAAAATTAAGGCAATAGGAATGACTATCAGAAAAACTTTTTTCTTTCGGGCGATTTTTCGAAAATTAACCCACATTTCCCCTCTTTTGCTCATAGTCATTTCTTTCTGGTCGGGGACCGCGGATTCGAACCGCGAATCTCTTGGTCCCAAACCAAGCGCCTTGCCGTTAGGCCAGTCCCCGTATTTTGATTATCACCTACTATTATATATTAAAGCTCAAAAAGAAACAACCCCGGGGTAATCTGATAAAAAGGATATTTTTTAAGCCATAAAAAGCCCTCGGTTTGAAGATAGGTGTCAGAAATAATCACTTGGCCACGAATATCGCTTTGAAAGGGGGCCAGGGGCTGAAAATCAATTTGGTAATATCTCAAGGCATCTTCGCCGTTCCAGGGATAGAAAAGGTAAGGACGATTAATCCTATTCTCCTCGAGATATTTTTTTAACCGATAAATATCCTGACCCCAGTCCAAGTTGGAATCGGCCAAAATGCGGTAGCCGCCCTTGGGCCCGTTGACAAATTCGTTGAAATAGGAAAGAAAGTTGGGAAAACTGGAAATCGCCGAGAAAAAATACCAGCCGATTAGCATCACAAAGACGATGGAGGCAAATTTGGCTTTTTGTAAATTAATCAGATTAATTGACTTTGAGGCAAAAACAAAGATAAACGGAAAAATGGGCAAAATGTGCCGAATGCCCAAATCCGCCTTGGAAAATAAACTGATAAAGAGAAAAAATGCCGGCGGAATTATCAGCAAAATTTCCTCAAACGGCTCTTTGACGCGAAGCTTGCCCCAAAAAAATATCGCCATTGCCAAAAAGAAGAACACCGGAATAGGAGTTTTGTAAAAAATCGCCACGGGAAAATAATACCACCAGCCCCCAGTGGAGCTTTGTCCCAAAAGATAGGCGCTGTGGCCGATGGCCGCGTGGCGAAAAACCATAAAAATGCCTTTATAAAATTCCGCCGGAGAAAAGAGAAAACGGATTTTATCTAAAAAAGAAATGAGTGTTGGAGATAGTTGAAAATCATTCCAAAGGACAAAGGAAGAAAGGTTTGTCGGAAAAGGCCCGGGCGTTGCCATGGTAAAACCATAAGTCGCCCAGATAACCAGAAAAGAAATGACTAGAATGCCGGCAATCCCCAAAAAATATTTTTTAAAATATTTTTCTTTCTCCTTATAAAAGATTACTTTAACCAGCATTATGACCAATAATATCGGGATGATAATTAAGCCGGTAAATTTGGAAGCTAAAGTCAGACCGAGGGTTAAACCGGTTAAAACGATATAAATAAGCCGGGGTCTCTTTAAAAAATTGCCCCAGGAAAAGACAGTGAGGTATATAAACAGAGCCACCCCCAGATCAGTATTAATAAGACGGCCGTGAGCCAAGAAGTTTGGAAAAAAGAGGGTCAAAAAACCGGCGAAAACCCCGGCTTTTTGACCGTAGAGTTTTTTCGCCCAAAAATATGAAAAATAGCCTAAGATAAGGGTCAGAAAAATAAAAGGCAATCTTCCCCAAAACAATAACTTCTCCGGGTCATTGCCGGAACCATAAAAGAAATTCTCGCCGATTAAACGGGCTTCCTGCCAGGAATCATAATAAAATACCCCCGCTTTCTGCCACCTTTCATCAATCTTAAGTTTGACTTTCTGAAAGATAAGCGGCAGAGCCGCCAATTCTTTTAAAAAAGGCGGGTGTTCGCTGTCCAAACGAAAATCTCTTTGAGTTAAATAGGTGTAGCCGGATACTAGATGGATGGCCTCATCAGTGGTTTGGGAATCGGTCTTGGCCGATGTGACCATCAGCATAAATGAGACGATAAACATCCCGATGAGTAAAACTAACCAGTTTTTTTTCATATTTTTGTCGGGGAGACGGCCTTTTTTTCGGTGACAAAAAAGGTTAAATATTTGCCAAGCATAAGCCGCGTTTGGGCGTCAATCGCCGGCAAAGACGAAAAAAGAATCGCCGTCAGGGGAATCAAAATCCACTGGGAAATCATCCCTAAAAAATGGCGGCGGCCAAATTTTTCCGGCCGGGGAGGTAAAAGGAAAATTGAAATTATCATCGAGGTCAAAAGACCAATCCAAGTGAGCCCCAAAAGAACTTTAATAATGGTGGGTAAATTTTGGGCGAAAACCGTTTCCTGAAAGTCAGGGCCAAAAAGCAAAGGTAGCCAGGCAATCACGGCAATGTAAATTGACGAAGTTGCCAAGGAATAATTGGCTTCAAACAATCGAAAAATTTTAATCAACCGATCCCAAAGGGGGATTTTTTTAGCCCTGGTTGATTGCTGAACGACATAAGGAAAATGTTCAACTCCATAATACCAGCGTTTTTTCTGGAGATATTGATTTTTGATGGTCTGCCAGTAGCTCGAGGCCAAAACCGCGTCCATATAGACGGGCACAAAAAGGGGAACAACTTTATGGTCGCCTTCGAATTTAAAGTAAGCCCGCCAAAACTGCCGGGAATCTTCATTGACGACCGTCGTATCCCAAAAATCTATTTCCACCAAGGTTTTTAGACTCATCGCGTGGGTGGAGAAATTGACCAGCCGCCACGGACGGGTGGCCTCGATCAACTGCCAGAAAGAATTGCCAAAGGCGATGATGCGGGAAAAGGCCGGCGCCTGCCAAATGTTGTTCGAGTAAAGCGGAATCGGCTGAAAACTCGAATGATTGCGGTTGGGGTTGGTAATATAATTGTAAGTCAAACAGGCCAGATACTTTTTATGAAGCCGCGAGTCGGCATCGCAAGTGGTGACAATGACATTTTCCAAAGGAATATTTTCGTTCTCGATGAATTTTTGCAAGTGTTTGGCCGCCCATTTGACATTGGCGCCTTTGGCTTTGACTTCGCCAGGAATGTCCGGATGAACAGTGACAAGGAATTTGAAAAAATCTTTACCGAATTTTTCTTTGAGGAGTCGAGCATTCTTTTGAGCGCGGGCAAAATCCCTTCTTTCGGTGGCCAGAACAACGATAATTCTACTTTTGGGAAAATCGCTCTCAAGAAGTGCCTGAAATGAGGGCATCAGGATATCGATTTCCTCTTTGTAGGTGGCAAAAATCACCGCCTGATAGATATCTTGCCAATTTAAAAAGAGTTCGTTTTGGGGTAATTTCCGGCACCTTGAAAGCCAGTCGACCCGCAAATCTCTTTTTAAGCCAAAATAGCCGGAAATCAAATGGTAGCCCATAATCATTGATTTATAAAGCCAGTAGAGATCAAAGGTGAGAACAAAAGCTGCCACCCCGGCCGGCCAATAAAAAGAAAGGACCACGGGCAAAGAAAGGGAGATCCAAGTGGCGGCCCCGGGAACAATTTCTAAGAATCGGATAAATTTTGTTCTTGACATAATTCAGGTTTCAGAAAACCATGGTTAGGAAGCGCACAAATACCAGCATTAAAAGCTGAACAAAGAGCCCAACGCTGATGAGAAAGAAACTGGCAATTTTTTCTCTTTCCCATAAGTAATTACCCAAAATCAAATTCAAGCCGACCAAGCCGGAAGTGAAAAAAAATGGAACGGGATTTTCCCGGATTCTGGTTTCAAAAATATACCACAAAAAACCGTTTAAAACAAGGGAAAGAACAATAATTGCCAAAACTGGCCCAGACCGCCAGAAAGAATTATAAATAAAATCTTTTAAGATTCCTATGATAGATTTGAAAATTTTGTTCATAAATTGGAGCCGCCTCCGAGATTCGAACTCGGGACCTCTGCTTTACGAAAGCATTGCTCTACCACTGAGCTAAGGCGGCAGTTAAATGAGCAGGTAACGGGAATCGAACCCGTGCCACATCCTTGGGAAGGATGTATTCTGCCACTAAACCACACCTGCAACTACCCAATTATAACAAATTTCTCCTGAAATTTAAAGATAATTTTAAAATTTTTTAGATAAAAGCTTCTGTCTCAATCCATAAGAACTGCAATGCTTGATTAAACCCAAATATGATTGCATATTTCCCTCATTAGCCTTTTTTAGCATCCTTCTTTTTGTCTTCGTTCTCAAAACTCGGTAGTGCGGTAAAACCACATAGCCGAGAAAATCAATACCCTGATTTAATTTACGAATAATAATTTTATTCGGATGTAGTTCAAGTTTCAGCTTGCTATATAGAAAATATTTAATCTCTGGAATCAATTTCTCCAACTCAACCAAGTCATTCTCTAAAATCACAAAGTCATCACAATAACGCAGATAGAACTTAACTTTTAAACGGTGTTTTACAAATTGGTCTAATTCATTAAGATAAATATTGGCGAAAAGTTGAGAAGTTAAATTGCCAATCGGGACACCTCTTTTAACTCTCTCTCTCTCTCTCTGGATTTCTGAGTGGAAACTAGAAATTATTTCTGAAATTAACCATAAAACTTGTTTATCTTTTAAATTTCTCTTGATTAAATCGTAAAGGACTTGATGGTTGACCGAAGAAAAATATTTTTTAATATCGCATTTTAATGTCCAACAAGGTTTAGTGTAATTTTTGCTCACGATTCTGGAAAACTTTTCCAACCGTTTTACGGCTTTGTGAGTTCCTTTTTTATTACGACAGGAATAAGAATCATCTACAAAAATGGGGTTAAAGATCGGATAGAGTACCCGGTAAATCGCGTGATGAACAATTCTGTCTCTAACGCAAGCTTTGTGAATATGTCTTGATTTTGGGTCAGTGATACAAAATGAGGTATAATCTGAATGTTGGTAAGTTTTGTTTTTAAGCTCCGGATGCAAACTAAATAAATTATCTTCTAAATGACGCCAGAAAAACTGTACATCAAATCTGTTATGCTTATCTTTCTGGAATTCACACCAGCTTTTAAATAAATTGTCTGAACTAATAATTTCACTAAAAAGGTTAGGAGATATCATGCAAAATGAAGTTCCATTATTTGGAAAGATATATGATTTCTATAAACTATTTTATCTTTATATAGACAACTTCCCTAAGAAGTCAAGAGAGACCCTGGCGGTGAAAATTGAAAGTACTATCTTGGAACTCTTGGAAGATATCGCCAAAGTAAGTTTTGCCAATCAAAACGATAAATGTGATGGCTTGGCCAAAGCCAGTATCAAATTGGATTTCCTTAAAGTGCTTTTTCGGCTAACCTTTGAATTAAAAATCATTGATCAAAAGAAATACATTGTTTTAGAAGAAAAATTGCAGGAAATCGGTCGAATGCTCGGAGGTTGGATTAAATCCCTTAAAACATTAAACCGCCCTTAGATAGAGCGGTCTAATGAGAAACTACTACGGGACGCACAGCCCTGTTGTTCCAGTGATTGTCAACGTCATTGTAGTTCACGTTCGTAAGACCGCCGTTGTCGGAGTTACCACCGTTGAGGCGGTTCGAAGCGTCCTCGAAAATTTATCCGTTCTCGCCAATTGCCACTGTCCCTTGATTGCTCTCGGGACTGTATTTTATTTGAAAGCACCCCAATAATTGGAGACCTTTCCTAAGAACGGATAAGGAGTTTCTTTTCTTTAATGGCAATGCTTTGAAGCCATAGCCGCAAAGTTATTAACCGTTAAAGGGTAACAAGTATTGTTCCTAAGCCATAGCCGGAGAAGCAAACTTGTTCCAAAGATATTATAGCAAAATAGATTAACATTTGAGTACCAAAAAATATAAAAAAACGAAAACGGCGGGAACCTGAGACCAGGTTCCCGCCGAAAGACAGACACCAAGGGATCCAAATATCCCAAGGGTTAGACAGACCGAGCGTCCAGAACTCCCACGGGACGCACAGCCCCGTAGCTCCAGTGATCGTCAACGTCAACGCAGTGCACGCGCGCAAGACCGCCGCTGCCGGAGTAACCACCGTCGAGGCGGTACGAAGCGCCCCCGAAAAACTCTTCATACCAGACCCATGTGTTAGTCTGGCCGTCCTTCTTGCGGGGCATCCGCTTGTAGATCTGCGGAACAGCGTTGGCCTCGATGACTCGCTCCAGGCGGAAGGCGACTCCTTCGAACTCCGGGCAGGCCTCAAGCGCCGGGCGGATCTGCTCGTCCCACTCGCGGGAGGAGGCGCCGAAGCGGCTCTCCTGCGGACCGTAGTCATAGTGAGCAACCCTGCCCTCGACACGCAGGGTTTTCATTATGATCCCAAGGCACTCCTCATCGTTCTGGAACATCTGCCGGCCGTCATCAAAGAGCGGCTTGCAGCGAGTGTCAACGAGGAGGGTCGCACCGTCAAAGCGGACTTCTTGCACGGTTTCCAGCTCGCCGCTGGCGTTGCGGCGCTTAATCGCACCGTTCGCCACCTGCTGCCAGAACCATGCTTCAGGCTTGACCTTCCAGCCGCGAATCCTCGCGTCTGGCTGGAACAAGCACACCGGGAAGAAGTGGGGCTCGAGACCGAGCTTAGCCCACTGGCCGATGCGGTCCTCACCGAAGTGCTCGAGCGTGGCGGCAAACTGCGCCAGGTCGAAGGTCTGGCCGAAGAATGCGCGGTGAGCGTCATTCTCGGCCTGGATCAGACGGTCCAACCAGTTCGCTTCTGGAAGGATCAGGACTCCGACCAAAGTTTCCTTCAGCTTGCCCAAGTTGTCCAGCCAATACAGTGCGTTCTCTTCCGAGATCGTGTCGGGCAGGCTTTCTACTACACCTGCCGAGAACCTTCTCTGCGTCGCGATCGTAAGGGTGTTCCGAGACATTTCGGGTGTTCCTCCTTGTGTTTTTTATACGGGGTCTTCACCTGACCCTCAGTCGCTGGCCCAACCTCTAAGAGGAAGTCCAGCGATCTGTATGATTAAGCTTCCAGGGAGGAAGCTGCCATTTTAATGTGCAACCACGATAAGGCTAACTCATCGTTAGTTAACCTGGAAGTATAGCACAATGATACCAAAAAGTCAAATAAACTTAGGTCTTTCGCCGGGTGTATTTTAGAACAAATAAGATAAAGACAACAACGCCGCCGGCGAGCACCCCAAAAGCCAGCCAACTATTCAGCATATTCGTTTCCACCCGAATGTCGGAATCGCCTTTAACTTCAAAAGGTCTGGTGCGGCTGGCTAAAAGCCCGGGGATTTTATAAGCCAAATAATATCTTCCTTGGGGCACAGATAAATTATACTCCCCGGAAGTTGCGGCTACCTCCGAATGTTCTTGCCACTTGGAATTAATTTTTCGGTAAACCAAAACTTTGCCGTCACCAACGTTTTTAGAAAACGCTCCTTTGAGGCGACCGGAAATTTGAGACATTAATTTCTCTTCTTTAATATTATCAGCCACGGTGGTGACGCCGGCTACTTGGGGGGTGGAAACATTCATTGGCTCTGTATTTTGGGCGGAAAAGTTGCTCAATTGGCAAAAAATCGGTCTTGGCTTAAACTGCAAAACAATGTCGCCGTTATTCCAGCTTTTAACCACGCTTGAAGTGACATCAACATTTTGACCATTTTGAGTTTCAATATCATAACACCGTATACTTGACGATTTAATCTGAAAGAAGATTTCTCTTGTACCGCTTGGATTCCAGGCCGCCGCCACCGGCCCGCCAGGACCATCAAAGACATAAAATTTTGATTCATCATTCAATTCAAGCAATAGCGCTGGCCATCTGTTTCCCAAAAACTCGACTGTTTTTTTATAATAGTTATACGAAGTTTTGGGAGTCAGGTTATTATTCAGCAAACCCCAGGTTCCCGTAGGATCGTCGCGAAGATTATAGATTAAGATTTTGGGCACCTCGTTAACAGTCCGGGCAATAATCATCGCCCGGGCAATTACTTCGGCTTGCGCCTGAACCCCGATTTGGCTGGACTGCCAGCCCATTTCGGTTATCCAAATCTCTTTTGGCCCGCCATGAGGAACAATCGTATTGTATTCCAATTTAAGCAATTCATCACGTAAACGGTTAATGGGGTCGGACTCTGGTCCTACTCCCGGATAGTAATGGACAGCAACCGCATCGAGATGCTCCCAGCCGCCATTGTTCAAGAAGCTATCAATAAAACTATTATCAATGTAGGTTGTCCCCCCGCTGGCCACTTTCGCCGAAGGATCGATAGATTTGATTGTGTCGTAAGCGGCAATTAAAATCTCCCGATATTCATCGGGGTTTGGGCTCGGCTTCCAGAAAAAATTCGGTTCGTTCCAAATTTCCCAATGCTTGACATCACCATAGCGGCGAACGACTGCGGAAACGTAATTTTTCCATTCATTGATGTTGGGTTTATAGAAGATGGCATCACTGCCGGCTCTTGGATTAGACGAAGCCCAGGGAGCAGAGTAAGCCAGCATCCCGACTACCTGAATACCGTTACGGCGATGGGTGGCCATCGCTTGATCAGGATTAGCCCATCTCCAACGATTATTTCTCGGTTCGATCAAACCCCAATGAAACTCCTCTCTCGCCCAGCTAATGCCCGCCGCCTTCATCCGCTGATCAGCCAAATTGCGCTGGGCCGGCATTATCCGGGTAATCGATAAATTGTTCGTGCCGTAAAAGCCGTAGGCCGTTGAGAAAACCAAAAAATTTGCCAAAATGAAGAATACCAAAAGGAGTTCGATTAAGAAATTTTTGGATTTTTTATTCATAAGCCCTCCCTTCTTTCTCTTATTTAATACTATAATATTCAGAATACTTTTTCAACCATATTTGAAATCGTTCCCCAATATTAGTATAATACAGAGTGTGTACGCGCGCAAAGATATGGACCGGTAGCTTAGCCCGGCTTAAAGCGCCTCCCTGTCACGGAGGAGATCGCGAGTTCGAATCTCGTCCGGTCCGTCAACCATATGCGCAAGTTAAAAAAATAGTAGGGCCTTAGATATGTAGATGCAGCATTTGAAAACTTTGAAGCCGCCCGGATACAGGATTGGAATGAACAAAGGGATGAGCTTTATCAGGCAATTATGAAAGAAACGGATGAAATAGAAGACTCTATAGAAAAATCACAATAAATTCCTTCCCAACCATAATGTAGGCATAAACGGTTCC
>DATEAX010000009.1:0-4387 GCA_035288145.1 Patescibacteria group bacterium
TGGCAAGAAAAATTGGAAAGACCAAATTATGGCCATAAAAAAATTTACGACTGCGGATGCCAAAACCATCGGCGACAAATTGGGCCTTGATTGGTCAAAAGTTAATCTGGAACAATTTCGACTGGGTTTAGAAGTGGAGATGGAACACGGCGCACAGGATCCCGAAACCGATGTCACCCACTCCGACCCGACTTTAACCGGCAAAATCGCCTGGGCTCATCTTAAAGAACTGCCGAATTATTACACACGGCTGAAGAGAATGGAAAACGAAGCAGAAAAAGAGTAAATTACTTGGCAAATTCGATCGCCCGGGTTTCCCGAATGACATTGACTTTAATAGTTCCCGGATATTGGAGATCGTCTTCAATTTTTTTGGCAATATCTTTGGAAAGTTTGATGGCGGTCAAATCATCAATTTCTTCGGGTTTGACGATAATCCGCACCTCCCGCCCCGCCTGAATGGCATAGGTTTTTTCCACCCCGGGAAAAGAATTGGCGATGTTTTCCAATTCCTCGAGACGCTTAATGTAGTTTTCAAAAGATTCCCGTCGGGCGCCCGGCCGCGAAGACGAAATCGCGTCGGCGGCTTTGACAATAATCGCTTCAACGGTTTTGGCCTCGACATCATCATGGTGGGCAATAATCGCATGGCAGATATCCTCCGAAAGGCCGTATTTTTTGGCAATATCGACACTGATGTGATGATGGGGGCCGGGGATATCGTGATCAACCGCCTTACCGATATCATGGAGGAGAGCGGCTTTTTTGGCCAGATTGACGTCGGCCCCGAGTTCCGAAGCGAGCATCCCGGAAATCTGGGCAGTTTCAATTGAATGCTCCAAAACATTTTGACCGTAGGAAGTCCGAAATTTAAGCCGTCCTAAAATCTTTAAAAGATCTGGGTGAAGACCGGCGACGCCGACTTGGTAGGCCGCTTGCTCGCCCGCCTCCCGGATTTCCTCACCGATATCTTCCCGAACTTTTTTGATGATTTCTTCAATCCGCGTCGGCTGAATCCGGCCGTCGGCAATTAGCTTTTCCAGAGCGACTTTGGCAATATGCCGGCGAATCGGGTCGAAGGCGGAAACCACTACCGTGTCCGGAGTATCGTCAATAATCAAATCCGTGCCGGTGGCTTTTTCAAAAACCTGAATATTCCGGCCTTCCCGACCGATAATTCTGCCTTTCATTTCGTCAGAAGGCAAACTGACGGCAGCGGTAGTTGTTTCGGCGGTGTGTTCCGAGGCCAGTCGCTGAATTACCGTCGAAAGAATTTCCCGGGCGACAATTTGCGCCTCTTCGCGGGCAATTTCCTTTTGCTCTTTAATTTTTTTAATCAAATCGTCTTTATACTCTTTTTCCACTTGGGCCAAAAGAAGTTTCAGGGCCTCGTCTTGTTTAAGTTTGGCGATTTTTTGCAAATTTTCTTTTTGCTTATCCCGAATATCGGCGATTTCTTTCTTGATTTGCTCGATTTCTTTTTCCCGAGTGATAATTTCTTCTTTTTCATCTTCAAGCGATGCCAGCCGCTTATCAAACATTTCTTCGCGGCGGCGAAGATTTCTTTCGAGTTCTTGGAGATCCTTTCGGCTTATTTCTTCTTCTTTTTTGGCCTCTTCTTTAATCTTGAGGGCTTCGTCTTTGGCTTTAAGGAGTATTTCCTTATGTTTTTGTTCCTGAAGGCCGTACCTTCGACGGGCAATAAAAATTCGTGAGGCATATCCGGCCGCGCCCCCGCCCAAGGCCGCGGCTGCCAGATAAATAATTAAATTGGTCATTGTATCTCTCCATAGAAATTAAATCTTCCATAGCGCTATTATAGCAAAAAATTGACATTAATGTCAATTTTTAAAAACTAAATTTCGGTATCTGAACTTATTCAAAAACCAGCATTGTCTTTTTTCCTTGTTCGATTGTCTCCGGCGCGCCGTTCCAATCGTGAATGGCGTTGAAGAAAATTTTTTGATTATATTCGTAATGGTCCCCCCGCCTGGTGCCAACATCCTGAACGATGATATTGTTGCCTTGGTAACCAATCACCACCACCATATGATATAAAGGGCCCGGGCTCCGGAAATACGGGTTTCCAAGCAGACGACCGGCCGCGGGAACAATCACCGGATGATTCTGGGCCACTTCACCTTTGATGTCTTCGAGAGTGATATTATTTTCGATTCGGAAATTTTCCAAACCGTAAAAACCTTTAGCAACTTCCCCGGTCTCTTGAACGGTTAAGTCTTTGTGGGAGCCGAATTTGTCGATTTCGAAAGCGACCATTTTCTGGATTTGTTCTTCCATCACCGAAGCATCGATGGCAATGTTTTTTAAGTAGTAATAAACCAAAATCACCGAGGCCTCCTCGCAGGCCTCATCGTGAAGCTCGTCCCAATTGGCATAGGGCGCCTGGGGCTGGAAGGGGAAATTTTTGATTAAGTAGGCATCGGGAAGAGATGAGGCCTCGGGCGAGAGCGGGTTTAAGGATTTCTCCGGCGAAGGCGAAAACGAGCGATTGGATGATTCGATGGATGGAGCAGGCAAAGTCCCTCTTGTTTTATCAAATCGGCGATTAATCAAAAACCCGCCGGCTAAAACCACAAGCAATAAAGAGATTAAAATCAGAATTTTCTTTTTCATGAGTTCATCTTAACAAAAAAACTCCCAAGAGTATAATGAAAATATGAATATTGAGACCATGCCGGAAATGAGTGAGGCCAAACCCAAAAACATCCAGGAATTGCTGGTTGAATATGACGAGCGGGTAGAACTTGAAGGCAGACCAAAGCCGGAATTATTAATTTTCGATATTTCTGACCAAGACTTTCTCCATTCCCTTACCGCTCCCTTTAGGAAAACCCGCCATGCGAACGAAGAAACCATTGCCGCGGAAATCACTATTTATAATCCGAGCCCGGTAAAGACTAAGGAACAGACCGTCATTTCCGCCCGGGTCGAACCCCGTTCGAGCGAGCGCCAATCCCAGGTAATGTTTTTTGAAGAGAAAGACGGTGTCTGGAAATTAATTAAGGATGCGCCAATACTGCCACTGCAGGATCCTTTTTACGAGCCCGATGTTGACGGCTCCCAAATCTTCGGCGGCGTCAAAACCCATCCGGATAAAACTCATCCCGGCGTGCTTTGCTACGAAACCGCTTTTTATCGCTTTCAAGATGATATCCATGAAATTCACGATCCTCCTTTTGCCATTGGCCCGGAAAGAATGAAGGACATTCGCCTAATTCAAATTGCTCCGGGAAGAATCGGCGTCTTTACCCGGCCGCAGGGAGGGGAGGCCGGACGGGGAAAAATTGGCTATCTTGAAATTCGTCATCTTTCCGAGCTCGAAGAAAAAATCCCCCAAGCCCAGCTTATTGAGGGAATGTTTGCCGCAGATGAATGGGGCGGTGCCAATGACCTTGAACTTTTAAAAGATGGTCGAGTCGGCGTTCTCGGACACATTGCTTATGAAAAAGAGACCAAAAAATTTTATTATCCCACGGCTTTTATTTTTAATCCCGAATCCCGCCTTCCCTCGGACTTAAAAATTTTAGCCACTGCCCGCGATTTGGAAAAAATTGAGCCCAAGAATCCTCATCAGGGCGAAATTCTCTATCCCGGCGGTCTCCAACGCCGGGAAGACGGCGCTGCCATTCTTTATGCCGGCTATAACGATGTCCGGGCCGTCCGCTTTGAACTCAAAGACCCCTTCCTGCCTCGATGATTTCCGGCTCAAGGACGATGCCAAATTTTTGCCTGACCTTTTTTTGGGCAAATTCGATGAGAGCGCGGACATCTCGGGCCTTGCCCTGGCCCAAATTGACAAAAAAATTCGGGTGTTTGGGAGAAATTTCAATTCCCCCGCGTCTTGCTCCCTTAAGCCCGGCGGCGCTTAAAAAAACCGCCGCGGGAATGAGCGGGAAGGGGTCATTTTTTATTTTAACTTTGAATTGGCTTTGAACTTTTAGGGGGATTTTTTCTAAAGGAACATTTTTAAAAGTGCTGCCCAATGAAGGATATTCCAGAGGCTGACGCTTTTTCCGGTACAAATTTTTTTCTTCAATTTCTTTTAGAATTTGGTCTCGATTGCCCGGCTGAAATTTAAGTTTTGCGGAAACAATAATTTCTTCCTGGGGAAATTTCATTTTGAAAATGCTTGAGCGATAATTAAACTGGCATTCTTTTTGGAACCTTTCGATCGGCCGGCAATTTTTCAGCGAAAAACTTTTGACGCTTAAAACGAGCCCCTTAAACTCGGCGCCGAAGGCGCCGGCGTTGCCGAAGATGGCGCCGCCGACCGTCCCGGGAAGCCCGCCGGCCCATTCCAGACCGGAAAGAGAATTATCGACGGCGTATTTTAGAAGTTCGCTGATTTTGGCGGCGGCGCCAACTT
>DATEAX010000010.1:0-5533 GCA_035288145.1 Patescibacteria group bacterium
CTAAGTGACTGGATTAAAAAGAGAATTGAGAGGATTAAGATAACTTAGAGAATTGAAGAGTTTGATTATCCGATTATCTTAATTCTCTGATTATCCAAAGTTCAGTTTTGCATTATGAACATTTTAGTTACCGGCGGCGCCGGTTATATCGGCAGCCATTTAGTCAAAAATTTATTAAAGGAGGGGTTTTCTGTAATTGTCTTTGATAATTTATCAACCGGTTTTATCGAGACGATTGAGATTTTGCGACAAAGGTATCCTAAACATTTGGAATTTATCAAATGTGATTTAAGTGACAAAGAAAAGTTGGCGGAGATTTTTGAAACACGAGAAATTGAGACCGTGATGCACCTGGCCGCTAAAATTGATGTTGCCGAATCAGTGGAAAAGCCAGAACTTTATCATCAGGAAAACTATCTTAATAGCATTAATTTATTGGAGGCGATGACCGCGGCAGGAGTCAAGAAATTAATCTTTTCTTCCACCGCCGCGGTTTACGGCAACCCTTTATACACGCCGATTGACGAAAAACATCCTACAAATCCATTAAATCCTTATGCCCAAACAAAATTGGATTTTGAAAAATATTTATCTAAAGTTGAAAATTTGAATTATGTAATTTTGCGATATTTTAATGTTGGGGGTAGCGACCCAAGCGGCTTAATTGGAAAATCACATCTTCAAAGCGGTGATTTGATGGAAAATATTTTAAAAGTGGCTTTAGGCCGGGATGAAAAAATTCAAATATTTGGCGACAATTACGAAACGTCTGACGGCACGCCGATTCGCGATTTTGTTCATGTCGAAGATGTCGCCGCGGCGCATGTCTTAACATTGAAAGATATCGATCGATATTTCGGCGAGTCATTTAATCTCGGCTCGGAAAGTGGTTTTTCGGTTAAAGAATTCATTGATAAAGCAAGCATTATTATTGAGCGAGAAATTCCCACCGAAACCGTTGCGAGAAGACCGGGCGATGTTGCCGTTTCCGTTGCCAGTTCCCAAAAAGCCAAAGAAATTTTGGGCTGGAATCCCCAGTATTCTGATTTAGATTCGATTATTCGCAGTGATTGGAATTGGCGGAAAGTTCATCCTTTGGGATATACTAGATATGGAGACCGGGTAGTGAAACTTTGATAAATGCTAAATCATTTTCGTCAGAAATATCAAAGTTTTAATACTTGGAAGAGTTAAATGGGAAAAAATAAATACAAGGAAAAGTTAAAAGTTCTTCACGTAACTTCCGAGCTGACCCCGATTGCCAAAGCCGGGGGCTTGGGTGACGTCGTCGGATATTTACCTAAAGAACTTGCCCAAGCGTTCCATATTGAAATTAGAATTATTATGCCGAAATACAAATTCATTGATTTTGAAAAATACCCAGCTGAAACTATAATGAAAGATATTAAATTGAAAGGACCTAAGGGCAGATGGACGAAAATATCTGTCTGGAAAACTTTTTTACCCGAAACAATTGTCCCCGTCTATTTAATTGACAATCCCAAGATTTTTAATGGCGAAAGCGTCTATGATCACAAAGTTAATGGTCAAAATCCTAAATATCCTTTCTTTTTTCTTTCCAAAATGGCTCTGGAATTAACGAAGGCATTTGATTGGAGGGCTGACGTTATTCATATTCATGATGGAATGGTAGGAATAGTCCCAAAATGGCTGAAAATCACATATAAAAATGATCCATTTTTCAGAAAAACAGCAAGCGTACTGACTATCCATAATCTCGTCCATCAACCTACTGCGTCAATTTCGGAAGCACGAGAGTTTGGTCTTTCCAGAAAGGATTTTGTGAAAGTGAAAAAATTTTTGAAAAAAGATAACATTAACATTATTGCCGAGGCCATAGATAATTCTGATATGATAAATAC
Organism: Patescibacteria group bacterium; assembly: GCA_035288145.1. Taxonomy (GTDB): domain Bacteria; phylum Patescibacteriota; class UBA1384; order UBA12157; family JAENIV01; genus DATEAX01. Next base: position 1,884 of record DATEAX010000010.1, read on the forward strand.
TGTTTCGCCGACTTATGCCAAAGAGATTCTAACAAGAAAATATGGTGCTGGTTTACACCGGCTTTTGAAGATGAATAAAAGTAAATTTACGGGTATACTAAATGGCATTGATTACTCTAATTTCGATCCACGCACCAACCCGGACACGCCGGTTAAATACTGGATTGATTCTTTGGACAAAAAAGTCGAAAATAAACTATATTTGCAGAAAAAATTCGGTCTGACACAATCGGCGGATTTGCCGCTTATTTGCGTTGTCTCACGGCTTACTTCCCAGAAAGGCTTAGATTTAATTGAAGATGTCATGAAGGATCTGGTGGATATGGGCGCACAATTTGTCATTTTGGGTTCTGGTTCGAAAAAAATAGAAAAAATCTTTATTAAAGCCGAGAAAAAATTTCCCGAAGCGGTGGCGGCGAAGATGGAGTTTGACGCCAATTTGGCCCAGACAATCTATGCCGGGGCGGATGTGCTTTTGATGCCTTCCCGCTTTGAACCCTGCGGACTTTCGCAAATTATCGCTATGCGTTTCGGAACAATTCCGATTGTCAGAAAGACCGGCGGATTGGCTGATACTGTTCGTGACGGCTATACGGGATTTGTTTTTAATCATTACGACAAAGACGCATTTTTATGGGCGATACGGAGAACCGTTGATGTTTATTACAACCAGAAAGAACATTGGCGAAAAATGCAGATAAATTGCATGGAAAAAGATTTTTCGTGGAAGAATTCGGCGAAAAAATACATTTGGCTTTATAAAAAAGCCATCCGTAACCACCGGGAATTTTTAAAAAGTCATGATGAGAATGACGATCAAAAATCTTGAGGATTTATTAAATAAAGACCTTGCTCGGGATTTATTTTTGGAATATCAAAAAGAGTGTGGTTTGAATGACAATTTTCAAATTGAAAATATTCAGCGGCATTTGGTTCTATCGCCCAAAACCTATGCCTTGTTATATGAGATTAAAGTTGATGGCACGATTCGTAAATTACGCGTGAATGCCTCGGGCGAGGAAACGCGCCAGGGCGCGTTTCAGGTGATGAAGTTTTTGGCTAATGAATTTTCTGGTCCCCAATTTTTTATTCCCAAAGTTTATTTTTATGATAGTGATTACAATTTGGTAGCTTACGAAAATGTCGAAGGAGAGATTTTAATAGATCAATTAAATAATCTTTATTTAGTGAAAAAAATAAGCCTGGCGGCTCAGTGGCTGAATCAATTTCACCGTGTCGAAAAGCTAAATATCGACCTTCCCGGGCATGAAACCTTTTTTAATTTTGAGGCCTTAAAAAAATTTTATCCCAAGCTTGTTGATTCGGGCGCCGGCATCATTGCCGATTTGAAAAAAAGAATATCGAGTGATTTTGAGCCAAAGTTAATTCATGGCGATTATCAACCGAATAATATCATCGTTGACAAAGATTCTATCACCGTTTTTGATTTTAATGACAGCCGTTTTGATGATCCGGCTTTGGATTTGGCAAAGTTTCTTTCTCAACTTAAAGTGATGCTTTTTCGCTTCGCCGATGTCAAAGATTTCGATAATTTAAAAGATGCTTTTCTTACAAATTATCATTTGAATTTTAATCAGAACAATTTCCAAATTTACTCAAAAATGTATTACTTGCAAATCTTGTGTTCCTTGTCAGCGTCTTTAGCAGAAGATAGCGAGGCTCAAAAAACAATCCCCGAAATTTATAAATATTGGGAGGAAGAAAATAAATAATGTTTCTTCGAAAATAAATCTTAGAACCTCTATTCAATATCTCATCGGCGTGGGGCCGAAAATGGCGGAAAAATTAAAAAGGTTGGGGCTCGAAAATGTCCGCGACCTTCTTTTTTATTATCCCTGGCGCTACGATGATTTTTCAAAACCGCAAAAAATCATTTCCTTGCGAGTTGGCCAAGAGGCGATTATTAAAGCGAAAATTTTTCAAATAAAACAAAGCCGCACCAGGCGAAAGTGGATGAGCATCATTGAAGCTGTTTTAGCCGACGATTCGGGTGAAATCAAGGCCATTTGGTTCAATCAGCCGTTTTTGATTAAAATTCTCCGTCCCGGCACCGAATGGCTTTTCGCCGGTAAAGTCAATTGGGACTTTAAAGGTAAGCAAAAGACCTTGGCAATATCGCAATACGAAAAAGAGCCGGTTATTTTACCGGTTTACGGTGAAACCGAAGGCATCACCAGCAAATACCTCCGCCGGCTCGTAAAACCCATCCTAACCGAAATTTCCGACACCCCAGGGGTGTCGGAGGATTGGTTGGAAGATTATTTACCGGATGAAATATTAAAACAAGAAAACTTAATCGGGCTAAATGAAGCCATCAAAAATATTCATTTTCCGCAAAAATCCGCGGAGATTGAATTGGCAAAAAAACGGCTTGGTTTTGATGAATTATTCCTTATCGCTTTAAGGATGTTAATTAACAAGAAAGAACTCTTAAAAAGTAGTGCGACTGCGCTCAAATTTACGCCGGAACTTTTACAAGATTTTGTAAAAAGTTTGCCTTTTAAATTGACCGATGCCCAACGCAAGGCGGCGTGGGAGATAATTAAGGATTTATCCCGGCCAGTTCCTACGAATCGTCTGTTAGAGGGCGATGTCGGTTCCGGGAAAACGGTGGTTGCGGCGATGGCGGTTTTAGTGACCGCCAAGAATGGTTATCAGGCGGTATGGCTGGCGCCGACGGAAATTTTAGCCAACCAGCATTTTTATAATGTCGTCCAACTATTGAAAAAATTCAAAGTTAAAGTTGGTCTGTTGACTTCGGCTCAAAAAATCGCCGACACTGATAAAGACGATTTAATCATCGGTACCCATGCTGTCTTGCAAAAGAATATTTCTTTTCCCCGGCTAGCCTTAATTATTGTTGACGAACAGCATCGGTTCGGGGTAAAGCAACGCGCCCACCTTCGAAAAACCACTTACACCTCGGAGGTGGCAGTGAACCGGTTAAAGGTTGTTCCCCATTTGCTTTCGATGACGGCGACGCCGATTCCGAGGACTTTAGCTCTTTCCTTCTACGGCGATCTTGATTTGTCAGTGATTGATGAATTACCTCCCGGCCGGGCGAAAATTGCCACCAAAGTTATTAGTCCAAAGAATCGCGGTCATGCCTACAATTTTATTCACGCCCAAATAAAAAATGGCCGTCAAGCGTTTGTTATTTGTCCGTTAATCGAAGAATCGCCGGGAAAGACAGGTCAACTTTTTGACCTTGATAGAAAATCCGCCGTTCAGGAATTTGAGAAACTTTCTAAAGATGTTTTTCCTGACTTAAAAATCGGACTCCTTCACGGCCGGCTAAAATCAAAAGAAAAAGCCGAAACGATGAAAAAATTTCACCATGGCAAATTGGACATCTTAGTTTCCACCGCGGTGGTTGAGGTTGGGATTGATATTCCCAACGCCACGGTGATGATGATAGAGGGAGCTGAACGTTTCGGCCTGGCTCAACTTCACCAATTTAGGGGCCGGGTTGGTCGGGCTAAACATCAATCATATTGTTTTTTATTTACCGAAAGTTGGTCGGAGATTGCTAAAAAACGGCTTCAAGCGATGACAAGTTGTCACAGCGGCTTTAAGTTGGCAGAAATTGATCTTCGGCTCCGCGGACCTGGTGAGCTTGCAGGCATTCG
>DATEAX010000011.1:0-6533 GCA_035288145.1 Patescibacteria group bacterium
GGTAATTGATTTTGCTAAGGCCGACTGTTTAACCACCTACGGCATCATTGGCATTAAAGTTTGGATTTATAAAGGGGATAAGTTAGAGGAAGAAGAGGTTTAAAATGCTAGTTCCCCGCAAATTAAAACATCGAAAAATAAGCCGCGGCAAGATGGGTGGTTCTGCCATTCGGGGCAGTGAAATCAGTTTTGGCGCTTTTGGCCTCAAAGCCCAAGACAGAGGTTGGTTAAGCGCCCGGGAAATTGAGGCCGCCCGTCGGGCAATCACCCATTTCTTAAAACGCGGCGGCAAAGTTTGGATAAGAATTTTCCCTTCAAGACCGGTGACCAAAACCGCGGCCGAGACGGGTATGGGCGGAGGCAAAGGCAGTCTCGATCATTTTGTCGCCACTGTTTTACCCGGGAGAATTATCTTTGAAATCGGCGGTACCAGCGAAGAACAGGCTAAGGAAGCACTAAGGCTGGCCTCTCACAAATTAAGAGTTTCAACCAAATTTATTAAAAAGGAAGAATGATGAAAAAAACCACTGCTCTTCAGGAGTTGAAAACCAAAGATAAAAATACCCTTTTTCAGGAACTTCGGGAATCCCAAAAAAAGCTCATCAAGCTTCGTTTTGATGCCTCCTTTGGCAAGCTGAAAAATCTTCATGATATCACCAATGAACGGTTGAAAATTGCCCGAATTTGGACGATTCTGGCGGAAAAATCCCTGGAGGAAGAGAAAGATAGGTCCAAATGAACAAGCAAAAAACCAAACTTTCGGCCGTTGCCCTAAGAGACGCAAAAGAAAAAACGGTTTTGGTGAGAGTGGAAACATTTAAAAAGCATCCGCTTTACAAGATAAGATCTCGGACGAGCCGCAAATTTTTAGTCCACGCCGAAACCGAAGTGAAATGCGGTGACCATGTTTTCATTGAGGAATGTCGGCCTCAAAGTAAACGTAAAACCTGGCGGGTTTCAGAGGTCAAAAAATGATTCAATCATATTCACGTCTCAAGGTGGCGGACAACACCGGTGCCAAAGTGATAATGTGCATTCGTCCTTTAGGCAGGGAAAAACGCGCCGCAGAGCTTGGTGATATTATTGTCGGTTCTGTCAAGTCAACGGCGCCCCAGTCAAACGCCAAAAAAAAAGAAGTTGTTCGTGCGGTCATCGTCCGTCAAACCAAGCCCTTTCAGAGAAAGGACGGCACCAGCATCCGTTTTGATGATAATGCCGTTGTCTTGCTTAATCCCGATAGCACTCCTCGTGGAAGCCGGATATTCGGACCAATTGCCCGGGAACTCCGCGAGAGAGGATTTACCAAAATTATCTCGATGGCGACGGAGGTTGTATGAGGTTAAAAAAAGGCGACAATATTTTGGTCATTTCGGGAAAATCACGAGGAAAGCGGGGGGTAGTTGAAAAAGTGATTCCCCCAAAAGAAATGGTGATTGTTGCCGGTGTCAATTTAGCCAAACATCATCTTAAACCCTCGCGGAAAAACCCCCACGGCGGAATTATGGACATACTGGCTCCAATTAGGGCTTCTAATGTAATTCTGATTTGCCCGCGTTGCGCAAAACCGACGCGCATCGGCACAAAAATGGTCAGTGTTGCAGGCCAAACCAAGGCGTCAAAAAAAATGAGAGTTTGTAAAAAATGCCGGGAAAGTGTGGATTAAGATGACGAATGAGAATTTGCAGGGAAAAATGGCGACCAAAAACCGTTTAGCTTTACCAAGATTAAAAAAAATTGTCCTAAATTCCGGGACAGGCAAAGCGCGCGAGAATCAAAAGATGGTTGACGAAATAAGAGAAAATTTGGCTCTAATTTCCGGTCAAAAACCAAAAATCACCCGGGCAAAAAAAGCCATTGCTGGTTTTAAGGTCCGTTTAAACGACGAGGTCGGTTTGGTGGTGACTCTCCGAGGTTCACGGATGGATAACTTTGCCCATAAATTGGCCAAGATCGTTTTGCCGCGGATGCGTGATTTTCGGGGACTTTCGGACAAGGGCTTTGATTATCAGGGAAATTACACCTTGGGAATTCCCGAGGAGATTGTCTTTCCGGAGATTAGCAATGAAAAATCAGAAATCCTCCACGGGCTCTCGGTCAGCATTGTCACTACCGCCAAAAACCCAAAAGAAGGTCGAATGTTGCTAGAAGAATTAGGATTTCCCTTTAAGAGGCAATAATGGCTAAAACTTCCCAAATTGAACGCGCGAAAAGAAAACCTAAATTTTCCAGCCGGAAGGTCAACCGGTGTTTTCGCTGTGGCCGCAGGCGCGGTTATTTACGCAAGTTTGCTCTGTGCCGGATTTGCTTTCGCGAATTGGCCAGCTGCGGTCAAATTCCCGGAGTGACCAAATCATCATGGTGAAATACTCTACAAAAGTACAAAAATTGTATCCGCCTAGCGCAAGCAGGCAAAAATACAAAATTAAATTCATATTTTCGTAGAGAAAGCGCGACTGAGAGGAGCGCGTATTATGGATCCGATTGCCGATATGTTTTCTCAAATTAGAAATGCCCAAACTGCCAGGAAGGATTCTTTGGCGGTAAATTATTCCAAAATTAAGCTGGCAATTCTGGAAATTTTGAAAGCTCGTCACCAAATTGCTGATTACCGTTTAATCCAGAAAAAAACCACCAGTAGGGGGAAGAGCCGGGCAAAAGAAATTTCCGTAATCCAGATTAATCTGATTGACCAAGTCTCTTTGGAGATTAATCGAGTCAGCCGGCCAGGGCGCAGAGTTTATACCTCGCGGCTGGATATCCCCCGGCCCAAAAAACCCCGCTCTTTTATCATTTTATCAACCTCCCGAGGGCTTTTGGATGGCGAAGAAGCCAGAAAAAAAGGTTTAGGCGGAGAAATAATCTGTGAAATAAGATAGGAAAAATATGTCAAAAATTGGTCGAAAAATTATCATTTTGCCCGAAGGCGTAAATATCAGCGGAGAAGGTCAAGAGGTTAAAGTTATCGGTCCCAAGGGTGAACTTAAACTTGAATTGCCGAGCAAAATCACTCTAAAAAAGGAAAACAATTCCCTCCTTTTGGAAAGGCATGGTGATGATAGGCGGTCGAAATCGCTTCACGGACTCTCAAGGAGCTTACTGGCGAACATGGTTTATGGGGTATCCTCGGGTTTTCAAAAAAAACTTGATTTTAAAGGCGTCGGTTTTAAGGCCGAAAGCCAGGCGCAAAAATTAATTTTAAATCTTGGTTTTTCTCACCCGGTGGAATTTCCTATCCCCGAAGGGATTGAAATAAAGGTTGAAAAAAACATCATTAATGTTTTCGGCATTGATAAACAAAAAGTCGGTCAGGCGGCCGCAGAAATACGCGCTTTCCGTCCGGTCGAGCCCTATAAAGGTAAAGGTATTAAATATCTTGATGAAATTCCAAGAAGGAAACCGGGCAAGACTGCCAAAGCCGTCATTGGCGGGACAAAGTAGAATAGAATTATGAATTATGAATAAGGAAATAAATGCAGAAAATAAGTAAGCGACAAAAGAGAAAAAGACGAATCAGGGCAAAAATTTTCGGGACAGCAAAGATGCCGCGGGTTTCGGTATTTCGTTCCAACAAATTTCTTTACCTGCAAGCCATCAATGACGAAAAGGGCATGACCCTTGCCGCCACCTCGAATTTAAAGACAAAAGAAAAGTTTCTGGAAAATTTTGCAAAGAAACTTCAAGATCAAAAGATAAAGCGGATCGTTTTTGACCGGGGAGGCTATCAATATCACGGCAATATTAAAAAAATCGCCGAGGGTTTAAGAAAACTGGGACTGGAGTTTTAAATGGCCAAATTAAATGAAAAATTGAGCAGGACTGAACAAGGGATTGTTGCTTCTCGTCGTCATACCGCAAGACAAGACGAAGGCGGGGAGTTTGATAAAAAGGTTCTTCAAGTGGATCGGATTTCCCGGACTGTCCGAGGGGGAAAAAGGATTCGTTTTCGAGTGTTGGTGATTATGGGCAATCGCGCCGGCAAAGTCGGCATCGGCATTGCCAAGGCCAACGAAGTGGTGGTTGCGGTTGAAAAGGCCAGCCGCATCGCTCGGAGAAATCTTATTGATGTGCCCATTGTCAATGAGACAATTCCCCATCAAATTGAGGTTTCCCTGGGGGCGTCCCATATTCTTTTAAAACCGGCTAAAGCGGGCAGTTCAATTATTGCCGGCGGCACCATTCGGACAATTGCCGAACTGGCGGGAATACGCAATATCTCTGGAAAAATTATCGGCTCCGCCAATAAAATTAACAATTCCAAAGCCATGATTGAGGCCTTCCATCGTCTCAAAAAGGAACAAAATGCTTCATAAATTGGTCTCGATTAAGAATATCAAGCCGGCTAAAAGATTAGGTCGGGGCACGGCTTCGGGAAAAGGCAAGACCGCCGGCCGCGGGACCAAAGGTCAAAAATCGCGCGCTGGTTACAATCTGCCGCGGCGGTTTGAAGGCGGACAGACTCCTTTAATCCAGCGTTTGCCAAAAGTTCGCGGTTTTAAGTCGCGAGCCGTAAAACCTCAAGTGGTAAATGTTGAGCGAATTGAGAAAGTTTTTTCCTCCGGCGAGGTGATTAATTTAAAAACCCTTTTAGAAAAAGGACTCATTTCCGATACCAAGAAACCGGTGAAAATCCTTGGCAATAAACTTACTAAAAATTTGAAATTTAGCCAAGTGATTTTGAGTAAAAAATTATTGGCACTCGATACCAAAATCAAAAAAGCTCCTCTTCCAAAAACCGAACTCTATTGACTAAATAGGCCGAAAATGCTATACTTGATGCTATACTTGACTTGAGCCGATAATTTTTCGTAGGAGGTGTGAACATTTTGGGATCCGGTAAGAAACAGCGAACGCAACATCGGGTCTTGGCAGGGGCAAAATCGTTCTGCGAAACAGTGATGTCCCTACCGGGGGTATCTGCCTGTGATAATGGCAGAATAATCAGAAAGGTATCATCACAGAGGGGAGTCTTTCTGCGCCAACGCGATTTCGACCTTGAAGTAATCTTGTATAGCCAGAATGGAAGGCAGAGATTTTACCTCAAGCCGGCAAGCGGCGTTTCGGTAGATGAGGTGTTTAATGCGGTGGACGGTCGTTTGCAACGGAAGTACCAGATTCTTTCTCAAGAGGAGGTAGGGATGGCAAGAGAAAGAGTAACGAATATAGACGATATGGAAGCGGCGCGAGAGGTAGTAAAGCACCTAGCAACTTCCAGAGAAGATGGTCAATATGAAGTTGTTGGCGTCTTCGCCACCCTGAAGGGTAATTTCGGGTGGTCCAGGCAAAAGACCACAGCGGCGTTGACAAATCTTCTACATAGTAAGTTTCTTGTCAAGCAAGGAACTACTACGCGCAACCATCGAAGAACGACAATCTATCTGGTTCCTTCAATGATATCAGAAGTCCAAGAGCCGCCGAGCCCGTCGGCAGAATCGGAGCTGGCGAGCCTACTGGCGCAACACCCAAGGGTAACCGAACAGATTGTCGACTCGCTCTGGGCCTCAAAGGCCGAACGACTCGAAACCATTAAGTTAGAGATACTCACTCTCGAAGGACAAAAGTCGGAGATTGAAGGGAAGCTGGAGGGATTTCAGTCAGAGCTTATTTCCTTGGGGGCGGAGATAAAACATATTGAGGGCATCTCTGACAGGCTTCACCAACACCAACCTTAATCGCGGTTACTGAACAAGATGGTCCGAGGTTTTCTCCCCGGGCCATTTTCTTAATTTGATTAGAAAAGAAATGGGATTTGTTTGGCGAACTTTCCTGAAAAATCGCTCATCAGCCGAAGTTATCCACAACTTGACACTGACTAAATGGTCAGTTATTATTTTATTTAGGAGGGATTGTAATGAAAAAAATTACTAAAAGGCAAAAAGAACTTTTAAAAATTATCTATAAATTCATCGAAGACACAGGTTATCCTCCCTCATTTGAAGAAATGAAGGATAAATTAAACGTTTCCTCAAACCAGACTGTTTTGGACTTTTTAAAATCATTAGAAAGTCGAGGTTTGGTTAAAAGGGGAGCCGGTGAAGCAAGAAGTCTTACTATTACAAACCTCGGTTACGCCAGCATAGAAAAGCAACCACTGGTAAACATCGTCGGCACAACTGCGGCTGGCCCAGCGATTGAAGCAATCAAACAGAATGAATGGACCCAGCTTCCTTCAGGATACGAAAAATGCGACAATGTCTTCATCGTTAAAGTCAAAGGTAATTCTATGATTGAAGCAAACATTTACGATGGCGATGCGGTACTTATTAAAAAAGCCAATGAATACAAATCGGGCGATATTGTCTTAGCGCGTATGGGAGATGAAGTAACTCTAAAAAGATTTTTTCACGATAACGGTCGCACCTATTTAAAACCCGAAAATCCCGCTTGTCGAATAATCGCCATCACTCACGATACCTATTTTTTAGGCAAAATGATCGCCAATTTAGGAAAGAGGTAAAATGAACACACCCAACATTAACTTGGAGATTATTAACAAAATATTCAGGGACTCGTCGACTTTGTATGGTTTAAAAGAA
>DATEAX010000012.1:0-4045 GCA_035288145.1 Patescibacteria group bacterium
CGGTCTACGATCCACGGTGAGGAGGATAAAATCATATAAAGCGAAATCTTCCATTGTTTCTTGATTGCCAAATATTTCATCTTGCTTTTCTTGAGGCAATAGTTCCACGGGCTCTCCCCAAATATATGGTCTCACCGAACCGGGCCCTTCATTCAATGACCTAATGACTACTGGTTCAGTAATCCCGGCTAATCCTAAACCCTTGGCGACAAGCCATGCCGCCCTTTCTTTGTTCATATAGGGGCTGGATTCTTTGGGAATTGGCAATTGTTCGCCTGTATCCGTTCCTTTATTAATGCCGCTTTCTGGTTTATAAACAACCAATATTTTTTTATCTTCACCAGGAATTTGGATCTCGCCTTCAAAAAGCTGGTCGGCATGGTCGATGTCTCCCAATAGGACTCTATCGGCGTGAGGAGGGACTACCTGATGGTGGTTTTCAATGGGGCGAATATTGATTATTTCCCCTTCCACAAGAAGAGATTCCAGCTTTTCGACCTCGATTTTTTCCGGATCAAGATAGGGTTCTTCTATTTTTTCAGATTTTTGTTCATGTTTCGAAAAACTTTCTGGGTTCATTTTGCTCCTTTCTTATATTTTAACTCTAATTCATACAAATAAGTCAAATTCTTCCCAAATCTTCATAGGCCTGTTATACTCAAACCATAATGAAAGGTAAACTTTCAAGTGTTTTGATTGTGGGCATAATCGGGCTGGTATTAGCGACTGTGGCCGGCTTGGTCATTGCCAAAACCGGCATATTATCAATATTGATTATTCCTTTAATGGCATTAGCGGCGATTCTTTGCTATGCCATCTTAAAATCGCCCGAACTGGGCTGGCTTTTAATAATCTTTTTTCTGCCTTTCGAGCGGGTGCCTTCTTATGAGGTGGCCGGCGTCAATTTAAAAATCAATACCCTTATCGGCTTTTTGACTCTCATATCTTGGGTTTTGGCTTTGATGTTTTCCCCAAAAAAATATAAAGTTCAGCCAAACTTCTTATCAATTCCTTTAAGTTTGTTTGTCCTTGCCCTGATGATTTCCCTTGCCCAGGCGGAAAATTTCAGTCGGGCGATTTCGGTGCTTATTTTTATCCTCTTTACCCTGGCCCTTTCGGTTTTGGCGGTTAATATGGTTCATTCTCGAGAAACTTTGCGCCAAAGCGTTATAATCCTTTTTCTCGCCGGCGCTGTTGTCGGCCTTTTCGGTCTTTTCCAGTTTGGCGGCGATGTCTTCGGTCTTCCTCGTTCTCTGACTTTACTTAAAGAGGGGTACACTTCGGCGGTTTTCGGCTTTCCCCGGGTGCAGGCCTTTTCCATGGAACCTTTATATTTTGCCAATTTTCTCTTAATTCCCTTAAGTATCAGCTTAGCCCTGTTTATCAATCGGGCCGAACCGATTAAACGCGGCTGGCTGATGGGGTTGATTGGTTTACTTCTTTTAAATTTTATCTTGACCGTTTCCCGGGGCGGCTATCTCGGGCTGGTCGGCTCTTTATTGGTTTTGGGGATTTTGCTTTTTCGCCGTCTTTTTAATTGGAAGACCATCTTGATTGGGGTTGTCACGGTTACTCTGGTCATTTACGGCGTCGCCTTTGCCATCTCACAGGGGCAAACCCGGGCAACGATTGAATTTTTGGGTCATGTTCGACTTCAGGATTTAAGAAGAGGTGAGTCGGTTGAGGGCCGGCTGATGTCTTATAAAAAGGGTCTCGTTGCCTTCCGTCAAAGCCCGATTTTTGGCAAGGGGGTCGGCAATTACGGTCCCTGGTCGAAAGATTATCCTGCGGCCGCTCCCAAGACCGGCTGGCCGATTGTCAACAATCAGTATATCGAGCTTTTGGCAGAAACCGGCGTTGCGGGCGTTGGGACCTTCCTGCTGGTGATTATCTTTCTCTTTTTTCGAACCTTCATCGCCTTAAAGTATGCCCGCGATGTCTTTTTGCGTTCGGTTTTAATCGGGCTCTTTGCCGCTTTGGTCGGCGTTTTGATTCAATATAACTTTATGTCCACTTTGTATATCATCCATATCTGGGTATTGATTGGGTTGCTGGTGGGGGTGCAGAATATCATATTAATGCAAAATGCAAAAGTCAAAATGCAAAATGCCTTTAGGCACGCAAATGTAAAATCCGAAATGTCTTAAATAATTTTAAATTTTGAATTGTGATTTTGAAATTTGAGATTTGAACTTTGAATTTAATAACTATGGTTTACTTAATCTCCCTCATCTTATTATTGCTTCCCGCTTACCTTATTCGTTTTTCTATCTTGGGCATTCCCACGACTTTGCTCGAGGTTTTGATTTATTTTATCTTTATTTATGGGCTTTATCAGGCGCGGCAAGCAGGTTTCCGTAAGATTCCGCCAAAGATTTTTCTGCCCGTCGGGTTTTTAATCATTGCCCTCACTGCCTCCGTCGTTATCGCTCCGGATAAACGCGTTGCTTTGGGCGAGTTTAAGGGATTCTTTATTGACCCAATATTGGTTTTCTGGCTGATTTATCAATTCGTTAAAAGTAAAGACATTTCCAAGTTATTTATCGTCTTGATTTTATCCGGCACCTTGGTCGCTATTTATACCATTTTTCAGAAAATCCTCGGTCAGACAACGCCAGACGGCCGAGTCATCGGCCTTTTTGGCTATTCACCCAACTATGTTGCTTTGTTTTTAGCGCCGATAGCAGTCATGCTTACAACTTACAGCTTCCGGCTTACGGCAGAAAAGAAAAATTATTGGCTGTTAGCGGTTGGCGGTTTGCTGTTAGCTTTAAACTTATTGGCGATTTATTTTTCCGGCAGCCGCGGCGGAATTCTGGCAATTTTCGGCGGTTTGGCCATTTTTGCCTTAATCCACTTTTGGTCATGGATTCGCCAAAGGATTTCCAGCCAAATTATCCTTGTTATTTTGATTTTGATGGCGATTTACACTTCCTGGACATTTTTGAAACCGGATTTTACCGTAAGCCAGGAATCTGGAGGCAGAGTGGCAACCTCGAACAATCTTCGCTGGCAAATCTGGCAGACATCCTTGGAGTTAGGAGGTAAACATCCGATTTTAGGCGTTGGTTTGGGAAATTTCCAAGATTCTTTTGACGAACTGACTCGAGACCGGGGCAATTTTCCCGAATATATCACTCCCATGGCCCTGACGCCCCACAATATCTTTTTAATGTTTTGGCTTTCAACTGGCTTATTGGGACTGGCCTCATTTATCTGGATTTTATTCGGATTTTATCAGCAGGCGGTCAAGCATTACCGATCTAACCCGACGGCCGTCGTATTAGTTGCCGTAATGTCAACGATGGTCATTTACGGCCTGGTCGAGGCGTCAATTTGGAAAAATGATTTAAGCATCATCTTTTGGGTGATGTGGGGATTGGTTTGGGTGACAGATAATGCAAATCTCAAAGTGCAAAATGCAAAATGACAATGAAAAATCCAAAAAGAATCATTGGCTTTTGGGTATCATTCTCTTGGCCTCTTTTCTGCTGATGGTTTTTTCCGCCGCGAGCGATTCCATGGTCGTTGATGAAAAGGTTCATATCCCCGCCGGCTATCTTCATGTTTGGCAAGGCAATTATCTCTTTAATTCAGAGCACCCGCCGCTCCTCAATGATTTAGCCGGACTTTTTGCTCAAATTGCCCGGCCGAATGTTCCGGAAATCCCCGAGGATTTTACCGGCGGCGACCAGTGGGAGTACGGCGATTTGTTCTTTTACGAATCGGGAAATAATCTTGATGAAATTCTTCTTTGGGCGCGTTTGCCCTTCATTCTGCTTTCCTTGGCCTTGATTTATCTTACCTTTGTTTGGGCAAAAACGCTCTTCGGTCCCAAAGCTGGACTAATGGCGGCGACGCTTGCGGCCTTTTCGCCCAACATCTTGGCCCACGGCCGGCTGGCAACGACCGACAGCGGCCTGGTTTTTTTCTTTGTTTTGGCCTGCTTTCTGCTTTGGAAATATCTGCAAAAACCAAATTATCTTTTGGCCTCACTCCTGGGTTTGGCCGCGGGCTTAACAATTTTAAGCAAATTTTCCGGCTT
>DATEAX010000013.1:0-8992 GCA_035288145.1 Patescibacteria group bacterium
CGAAGATAACTGATCCTGTCACACTAATATTGGCCAAAGTCGAGGTATTCTTTAACTTGCCCACCTTAAGACTCGCCCACGAAGCCCCCAAGTAGAGACTGCCCCCCACCGTTAAATTATGGCTGGCCAGATCCAGCGTCCCTCGGGCATCATCGTAGTTAGAGGCCACGAGGACATTCTCGCTTGCTGTCACATCGCCTGCTAGGGTTAAAGTTGAAGCATCATCCCCGCCTCCGTCAATACCCCAGGTGGGAAGATACAAGATTCGGTAATAATTGGTAGCCGCGGGTAGATTCTGGGCATCATTGACAAAAGCCAAAACCGTGGTCGTGATGGTGCCCGAGGCGCTGTTGGTCAGAGGACTGCCATTGCCAGCAAGGTAGATGTTTTTCGTCGCCGAGGTCAGAGTGCCGCCGCCAATGGTCATGGTCACCGTGTAGAGATCGTTACTCAGTGTCGTAACTTGACCACCAGCGGCCAAAGTCAAATTATTAAACGTTTTTCCCGCACCCCAAGAATCTGCGCCCACATTGACGCTACCCGTACCGGTTAGAGCCACAGTGGAACTACCGGCTGTCAATGTCCCGGCTGAATGATCCCAGTTGCCCGAGGCGGTAATAGTTGAAGAATTGGCCGTGAAGATGCCGGCAATAGTGATATTACCCGTGGCCGACAAATTTCTGTCGGTTGTGCCGTCATTAGTATTTAAAGTTCCTGCGGTAATATCCAAAGCGCCGCTAACTGTCGTGGTGGCCGTGGCCGGCAAGGTAAATGTTCCCCCCGAACCGTTAATCTTTAAATTGTAGTAGGCCCAGGTGGCGGAGCTGACAATGCTTCTTGACCCCGAGGTAGCAGTGTATTCCACCGTCCCCGAATTGGTGTCGAAGGTGGTGATGGTTTTGGTGGAGTTGTCGCCGGTAAGCTGAAGGGTACCGGTGTTATCCAAAGTGGTGATGGTGAAGTTTTTTTCCGCGGCATCCCAGGTTGAGGTGGAGGCGGCAGTGGTCAAGGAATCCAGGGTGACGGCAGCTAAAGCCACGGTCGAGCCGGTCTGGATGACTTCGGTGGAGGCGGAAACGGAAACCGTTCCCAGATTCTGGGAATTGGCCTGAAGGTTTTGGGAAGTGGCGCCGTCAAAAGTCCAGGTGCCCGTGCCTTTGGCAACTGTTCCGGCAGTGGCAATCGTCGTGGCGCCAGCAGTATTGACATTTGGGTCGGTGGCGGCGGTAACTAAATCCAGGTCTCCATCAGTGACGGTAAGGGTGCCGTTGACGTCTAAGTTTCCGGTAACAATGATGTCGTCGCTTCCCGAGGAGGCGGTGTTGTTGGAAGTGAGATTGTTAAAGGTCTGACCCTGGGTGGTTAAGGTTTGGTCAGCGGCGGTGCCGTTTAGGGTGATTTCCGAAGTGTTGGCGGTAAAAGTTCCGTCGGTATTGATGGTGAAATTGCCGGTGGCAGAGATGGACGAGGCCCCGGCGGTTAAGGCCCCGCTTCCAGAAGCCGTGTATGTGGTAGTGCCGCCAATTAATAAGTTGCCATTTACCGTGACGGTCTGGCCGTTGGTGTTTAAGGTAGTGGTTTTAGCTGCGGTAGCGTTATCGATTTCTAATAGGGACGAGGTGACAGTCCCTTGGGCTTGGTAAGAAGCGGTGTTGGTTGCTGCCAAGACATACAATTTCGGATAGGTCGTTGCCGCCACCGGAGCATTGGAAAAAGCGGTGCCATCGCCCCGATAAATAAAGCCGTTCATCCCGGTGATGGTACCGCTGTTGGAAAGGATGGTGGCGGAAACCCGATAAAGCCAGACATCATAGGAACTTGCCCCGTCGGTTAAGGTGGCGGTGTTATTGACCGTCAATGTTCCGTCAACCTGAATACCAGAAAGAGCCGTGGTGGTCACGCCGGAGTTGAGGGTCAGGTTGTAAAATCGCTGGTTGGAGCCGAAAAGAGTTTCCTTAATCGTTCCCGAGCCAGAAAGAACAAGCGTGTTGGTGCTACTGTTGGCAATCGAGCACTTGCAGGCCCCGGCCGAATGATCCCAGTTGCCGGAGAAGGTAAAGGTTGCTCCTGACGAGGTAGCATCTAAAATGCCGCTGGCGCTGACAGTCATATTGACGCCGGTAATGCTGTAGTCGGTGCTTGAGGGCCGAACATCAATGGTGGCATTCGCATCAATGGTTAAGTTACCGGTGAGGGCATTGGCGCCGGTGAGATTGCCTCCTAAATTGTAAGTCTCTGCCGAGGCAGGAGTAAATTGAAGATTGTTGTAGGTGGTGGTGGCGACAGTGACGGCTCCGCTACCATTTACGCTCGTATATTTCACTGTGGATGTTCCCGGCGTCAGAGTTCCGCTTACTGAAAGCGGCGTCGCCACTGCTCCATCCAAGGTTAAAATGTATCCTGAAGAACCTAAAGCCAAAGTCCCAGTATTTGCAATGGTGACCGTCCCGACTGAAGTGCTGGCTGTTAAAGTTACCGTATGACCGGCGGAAATCGTCACATCATCCCCGGTTCCCGGGGGACCCAAATCGCCCCAGGTGACGGGATCGTTCCAGTTGCCGGAGGTGGCAGAGACATAGCTGGCGGCTTTGGCCGGCTGGGGGGTGGGACCGGCATAGGATACGACAACGACAAGTAAAAGAATTAGAACATAAATGGCTAAAATGCCGCTGTGAACGATGGAAGAGAACGGATTCAAGTGCCAGTGGTAATACCAGCGATACTTTTGACGCAAAACATCGTGCAAAGGCACCATCACCGGCACGGTCGCTTGAGTGCTTTTTTGGATTTTGGCTATTTCTTTGTCTAAACTCGCCTCTTTTTCGTCTTCCGAAGTCATTTCCCTCCTTGAGAACAATGACTAATGAATATTTTCTCTACCGAAACAAAACCTGCGTTTCAGGCCTTTCCCCTTTACTATTATATATAGCCGGGACTATAATAGTCAAAGCCCGATGAAAAAAAGAAAAATCCCTTCAATCAAAAAATATCGGTTTCCTTTACGGCTCGGTCT
The DNA here is from genome assembly GCA_035288145.1 of Patescibacteria group bacterium. Taxonomy (GTDB): domain Bacteria; phylum Patescibacteriota; class UBA1384; order UBA12157; family JAENIV01; genus DATEAX01. Next base: position 3,014 of record DATEAX010000013.1, read on the forward strand.
GGTTGTCCTCCTTGCCGCGATGTTTGCTATCTGGCCGGCTGTCCCTAAACAAACCTTACTTCCGGAAGCCGGTCCGGAAGATTCCCCGTTTCATCTTTTAATTCCGAAAATAAAGGTTGAGGCGCCAATCATCGCCGAAGTTGACGGTTCAAACAAAGACCTCTATCTTCCGGCACTCGAACAAGGGGTGGCGCACTTCAAAAACACCGCCAAACCAGGCGATGGTTCGAATATCTTTCTTTTCGGCCATTCCTCTTATTATCCATTTCTGCCCGGAGCTTACAAGGAAATTTTTCGCCATTTGCAAAAATTGACGACCGGCGACCTGATTATCGTCTCCTTTAAAAATCGTCTCTATTATTACCGAGTAAGCGAAACCAAAATTGTCGAGCCGGAAGATGTTAAGGCACTTCAGCCAACCGCTGGTGAACAAATCACCCTGATGACCTGCGTGCCGCCCGGGACAACCTTAAAAAGACTGTTGGTCATTGGTAAGCCCGTTCAGCAATAATGACCTTAGTCTTCTTTGGCCGATTCGAATAAGGTCTTGATAGCCACGACAACCGCCGAGGCGCTGACAAAAACGATGAAGCTCGTCAGGACTGTCTGGATCCAGCTGTAGAAACTTCCTAAAACCGTAAAGGCCTGGAGTCCGGCAACGCCGACAACAATCAGGGCAATCACCGCCACCAAGTACTTTTGGGCTTCCTTTTCCGTCACGTTCATAAACCCGACAATCAAACCGAGAATCACGAGAATAAGCATTGAATAACTGAAGCTCACGAAGCCCAAGAGGATGGAAATGACAAGGCCAATAATAAATGCCCATCGACCCATTTGAGATTGGGACATTGAAACCTCCTTTCTAATTTGTGCTGATTATATTATACCAAAAATCACAAATGCCGCCAGACCGCGCTTAGCCTTCGGTCAAAAATACCCCCAAGACGATGACGGTGATGATGATGACCAGAGAAACCAAACCCCAGTAAGGTAATTGCGACAGATTCAATTCCCCCTTTTGCTGGGCTTCCGCTCTTTTTATTTGGCGGCCGATAATCAGCACAGCTAAGATGCCGTCTAAAACAAAAAGGCCCATTTTGAACCAAAAGATTCGACTTTCCCGAAATTCTTCGGCTTCGCCAAAATAAAGATAAAGACCGGTAAGAATTTGCCAAATGGCCGCGACGGTCCCGAATGTCCGAATCGTTTTGAAAATTCCGAGGCGCGTGGGGTCAAAGGTTTTCCTAAAGGCAATGACCAAAGAAAAGAAAACTACCCCCAGCATCAGCCCGGCGCCGATGATGTGGAGAGAAAGCGCAATGGTATGCATTTTGCTCTTCTTTCTAGGATTTTAAGGGCTTTGATGAGGCCCCAAAATGACCTTAATTTTTTGGATTAACTCGGCATTATCAAAGGGTTTATTAAAATATCCCTGAACGCCAATAGTTTCGGCTTCTTTTTGGACTTCGGCGTCTTGGTAGGAAGTGACAATTACCACCGGCAGGTTTTGGGTTTGAAACGAAGCGCGCAGATTCCTTAAGAGCTCGATGCCGTTGCCCGCCGGTAGCATCAGGTCCAAGATAATTAAGTCCGGCTTCAAGCGCAAAACCGCCTGCTGACCCTGATAAGCGTCAACTGTCCTCGTCGGGCTGAAACCGGCCTTGGAAAGTTCATCAACCAGCGTTTTCCCCATCGCTTCATTGTCTTCAATGATTAAAATCTTTTTCATTGGCATCTACTTTCTACTATAACACATTTCGGAACGAGACCAAAAATAAGCTGTATTCAAGAACTAAATGCAAAAGAACTGTGCCGAATAGTTCGGCAACCACACCACCCGAGATGACATCAAGAGTGGTGTTTTCTTATTAAGCAATGCATCAAAGATATAATTTGAAAACAAAAAAGAAACCCTTAGGGTCTCTTTTTTTAGAATCTCCCCGTTGCTGAAGATTTTCTAAAATTATTAACAGATTACGAATACTGGAATTCTGTTAAACTAAAGATGGCTTTTATAATTTGAGTTTCTTAATTTTCCGAAGCATCCTGAACATCTTCTTTTGCAACTCGCACTATTGTTGGTACATCTCCCTCGATTTTTACACCGACAGTATCTCGCTTAATGTCTTCTATCGTACCAAACTTAGTGACAGGGTTTCCTTCTCCCATCAATGATTCTCCCTCAACAAAAGATACTCTCTGACCTACAGACAATTCAGATGACTCCTTTTCTTTACTTATTCCCATTTCTTCTTCCGAAGGTCCTTGTTCTGGTCTCATAATACCTCCTCGCCGATTCCTCGGCTTTATTTGGCTTTATTTATATTGATTTTATTTAATACTATTTTCTGTTAAATAACAATCATGATTTTGTATACAAAGCCACATCCGATTCGAATGTATTTCTTCCGTTATTTTTTATCAGAATATTCGAATCAGGTGAAGCTCCGCGTATCTGAGAAAATTATAACACTTTTGAGTGATTTTAGCTATTGGAACGAGGTTAAAAGGAAGCTGGCGTTATTGAATACGATATAGTTCAAGGCTAATTTTTATTATTGTTATGAAATAAAATTTTTCCATCTATCAGTTTCAAGTGATTTCTGTCTAACATTGGATGGATGATATTTTCTACTTTAATTTGATAATCTTTCGACTTCGCCTGCTCAAATACTGGGACGAGCTTTGGGTTAGTTTTGCGGAGATATCGATAAAGCCGACTCTTTATCCTTGGTGATAGATTGATATGCTCGACATATAATTTATTGACTCCAGCATCTTTAATCTTTACGAAAAGTTTTTCAAGAGTTGCCTTGTCGGCTATAAAATAGGGCAAAAGAGGTCCAACAAAAGCATATGCCGAAACTCCAGCTTCATTCAGTGTCTTGAGAGCATTTATTCGAGCAGAAGCTGGCGGGGCATTTCCTTCTAAAAATTTCACTACCTCATCATCCAAAGTTGTTATTGTTAATCCTGCTTCTAAGTTGAGTTTTCTAAAAAAGTCAATGTCTCTCGTCAACAAAGGAGATTTTGTCAGAATGCCAATTTTACCTTTATAGCCAAAATTCGTTAAAACTTCTAAACATTTTCTCGTTACTTGGTATTTTGCCTCAAAACCATTATAGGGGTCTGTAACTGAACTAAAAAAGATGCTTCCAAAATCTTTGCTTTTATACTTGCTTGCGAGTTTCTCTAATTCGTCCTTCAAAACTTCTGGAGCATTTATCTTGACATCCAAAAATTCGCCCCACTCTTCATTAGGGTGTTTCCATCTACCTATAAAAGTGGCATAGCAATACTTGCACCCAAAAGAACAACCGACATAAGGGTTGATGACCCAATCGGAATCAGGAAGTCCAGATTTTGTTAAAACTGATTTTACTTTTATTTCTTTAAGTTTCATTTTGGATGCAACCATTGAAATATCTTTTTGCCTCTTCTAAAGAATAATATGTTGCTATCTTATATTTTTTGCTAATGATTTCAGGATTTTCAATAAAATTATTGGGAATAAAAATCGTTTTGCACCCAGCGCCTTTGCTGGCGACAATCCCGTTCTCACTATCCTCAAAAACAACGCATTCGGAAGTTTTTAAATGCAATTGTTTCGCCGCCAAAATATAAATATCAGGAGCGGGTTTTGGAAGTGTTTTCTCCCCAAGAGTAACTATTAAATCAAACGACTTTGAAACATTAAGTTGACTTATTTTCTTTTCAACAGATTGCTTGGTTGAATTTGAAACCAAAGCAAGAGTAAATTTATTCTTTAAAAAATTGATAATTTTATCCGCGCCTTTTTTTAATCTAATTGCCGAGAAGTCCATTTTATTATCTATCTTTGAAGAAAATTCTAATTCAGTAATCGGTAGTCGATGAGATAAGACTATTTTATGAACAAATTGCTCACCTGATAGACTAAAAAATTTAGGAAAATCTTCTCTTGTAATTTTTTTATTAAACTCTCCCAGAGCATTATTGGTGGCTTTAAAAATAATTTCGTCAGTATCAACCAAAAGTCCGTCTAAATCAAAGAAAATAGCTTTTATCATTTCTCTCCATAAAAAACATAAAAATTAAACCATTTTTTAGTAGCTTCGACCTTAGTAAAACCAGCTTTTTTTAGCCACTTTATCTGAGCATCAATGGTCGAGGGCTTGTCGTCAGGATTATTTTTGTGTCTTTGCCATCGATGTTCGCCTTCATTACCCATTGTTTTTACCAGGTAACTATGCCATTCTTGCTCATCTTCCGATTTAACAATATCACCAATAATAAAGCGACCGCCAGGTTTTAAAATCTGGAAAATGTCTGAGAAATATTGTAGTTTCTCCTTATCTGATAAATGATGAATCGCTAAAGCAGAGAGAACAATATCATATTTTTGGTCTAAGCCAACATTTTGAAAACTTCCTAACTTATAAGTAAAACCAGAAAAATCTTTCAGTTTTGTTTTCGCTTTGGATACATTTTCGGAATTGTTATCTATGCCTAAAACTTTTGCTCGCGGAAATTTTTTTAGGATAAGATATGTTAACGACCCAGTCCCAAAGCCTGGTTCCAATACTTCTATTTTATCTTCAGGAGAATAATTGATTAAGCGAACCATTTCTTGATGCATTTCTGGATAAAAAGGTAGCATCTTTAAAACAATTTCGTCATATATGTCGTAATAATCTTTATATTTTTTTACTTTTGCCATAATTCCTCAAAATATTTCTTGTAACGTTCGACAATTTCTTTGGTCTTAATCTCATATGCGGCTGGCTCATCACCCCATAAAAGATTAACAATTCGGTCTTTTAGAATTATTACACCTGTTGGAATATCGGCTTTAGCTGATTTAATTTGTATATTTTCATTGGTTTCGTAAGTTTTTTCGATGGTATCATAAATGTCTTCTCGGCATAAAGCCCTATCTTCAATACCTTTTTCTTTCAGCTCACTATGAACATTTACCAATATATCTCTAACTCTTTTATCCATATATTCCATATGAAAAGCAAAAGCCCAATAAAAATCATCTTTATCTAAAGAATTAACAATATTATCAAATAGTTGTTTAAATTGCTCCTCACCCCGATAAATTACTTCTGCTTCTTGGTAATAAAAAGGATATTTCTCTCCTTTGATAAAAACAGCATAGTATTTACCGTTACTTATAAGTTCAGTTTCATAATGAACAGAAGATTCTCCGTTATTCTTTAAAACGCCAACGCCCATCCAAGGCAATAAATGAGTTTTTTTCTTAACAAGAAATATCCCAATATGTCCTTCTTTTGGATGCACTGTTAGTCGAACGCCGTAGGGAACCATTTTATTAAAAAAGTCTGCTTTCTCAAGAGAATGTTGAACAGTCATATATTCAAAAGCACATTTCTCAGCCCGTTCGTTGATTTCCTGTTTTAGCTTCTTTTCTTCTTCATTTAAGTCCCAGTCCTCTGAAAAGTTGATGTTATAGAGCACTTGATAAGGGACATCAGTTAACCGAATGTTATTTTTAGATGATTGGATTATCCTTTGAATCTTTTCATTACTATATTTTCCTTTTTGCCATAAGTTGGTCATTTCTTTTCTGGCTTCTTCATAGATTTTTGGATAATCTTCAATCTTTTTTAACTCTTCGAAAGCATCTCTTATATATATTACGTTCTCTAAACCTAACGCTTTCACAAAACGATTTAAGGAGCTAAAGTATCGGTCGGCATCTTCCTTATTATGTAAGAAGTGGCGGTAATAAAGATGCCCGTCGTGGAATACGTGGGATTGAGCGCCTGGTTCGTAAAACTTTTTAATCTGTAGGTTAATTTCATTGAATCGGCAAAATGAAGCAACCTCAGCTAAATCAGCATCACCGCGCGAAGATTTTAGAGGATTAGCAATTTTGAATGGAAAGGCAGGAAGCATAAATCTTATTGGCTCGTTTTTACTAATCAAATATTCAATCTTTTGAATAAAACCTTCCTTGTATTTATCAAG
>DATEAX010000014.1:0-16834 GCA_035288145.1 Patescibacteria group bacterium
AACAGCAACAGCAGCAATCGGTAAACATCTCCGGCAAAGTCACGCCGACTCCATCGCCAACACCATCGCCCACGCCTTCTAATGGCGGCCAGCAGCAGCAACAGCAGCAAAACGGCCAGCAACAACAGCAACAGCAAAATCAGGGCGGCCAACAGCAGCAACAACAGCAGCAACAGCAGGGCCAAGAACAAAAACAGACCCAAACGGGGCAGAAGCAAACGCAAAAACAAACCCCAGGTCCTTCAGAAAAAACCCTGCCTTCCGCCGGGGTTGATGTCACCGTGCCTTTTGCCTTAGCCGGCTTGGGAACAACGGTAGCCGCTTATCTTCGCCAGAAGAAACAATTGGCAACGCTTGCTTTTATGAATTAAGTGGTTTGAGCGTTAAAGTGAAAAATCCGCTTAGCTCTTGAAGAGGGCTTCAGCGGATTTTTCGTATATTTAAACCTAAGAACCGTTGATACACTTACGAAGTGTATCAAAATTGGTTAGATGTGTTATCATTGGAATATAAATTATGAATAATAATAAAACGCATCAACTTGTGAATGATGGTATTTATCACATTATCAGTCGGAGTATCGCACGGTTTACTATTTTCAATGATAAGAATGATTATGTAAGGATGATACAGCTTCTGCGCTTTTATCAATTAAAAAATCCGCCTACAAAATATTCGATGTTTCTGCGACAGAAAGGCGTAGAAATGTTGGGATTCGATATTTATTTCAGGAAAGTTAAGAAGGATTATGAAAAACTCGTCGAAATTATCGCATACTGTTTAATGCCTAACCATATTCATTTGGTTCTTAAGCAACTTCGTGGAAAAGGAATTTCGATTTTTATGAAAAATATTTTGGATAGCTATACTCGGTATTTCAATTTGCTCCACAAAAGAAAAGGACCCTTATGGGAGAGTAGGTTCAAACATATTTTAGTCGAAACCGATGAGCAGTTATTTCATTTGACTCGATACCTCCACCTGAATGCCACTTCCGCTAATTTGGTTAGCAAACCCGAACTATGGAAATATTCATCCTACTCGGAGTACACTGTATCCAGTGATAATCTCCTAACTCGTCGCGAAGGATCAATTGACATTTCATACAAGGAGTATAAGAAATTTGTTAACGACCATAAAGATTATCAGCAGCGATTAGCAATTATTAAAAAAATTATTGAAATCTAACCGAACATGATACACATCGTAAGTGTATCAAAGTGGTTTAGGTGATATTTGCTAAAAGTATTTTTTAAGGTATAATAAACTTATGCAATCGAAGGAAGAGTTGGAAAAACTGCTAAAAATTGCAGAAAAGAAACAAAAGATTTCAGCGATTCAGACGGAAATGAATGAACCGTCTTTTTGGCATCATCGGGAAGAAGCCAACGAGAAAGTTCAAACGATGACAAATTTGCAAAAAGAAATTGCCGAATTCGAATCCGCCCAAACTCCGGAGGACTGGCGCAAGCTTGAGCTCAAAATCCTTTTAGATGAAGAATACGACGAAAATAATGTCCTGCTTTCTTTGCATGCCGGCGCCGGCGGCACCGAAGCCCAGGATTGGGCGGAAATGCTTTTGAGAATGTTTGAAAGATTTGCCGAGCGGCGGGGATTTAAATACCAAATTTTAGAAATTTCTCCCGGGGAAGAAGCCGGGATCAAATCCGCGACTTTGAAAATCGCCGGTCCTAATGCCTTTGGTTTCATGAAATCCGAAGCCGGCGTCCATCGCTTGGTAAGAATTTCGCCCTATGATGCTGATAAAGCCCGGCACACAAGTTTTGCCCTTGTCGAAGTTATCCCGGAGATTTCCGAAAGCGGGGTAGGGGAAATTGCCGAAAAAGATCTTCGGATTGATGTTTATCGCTCGCGCGGTCACGGAGGCCAAGGCGTTAATACGACCGATTCGGCGGTGCGCATCACTCATCTTCCGACGGGTATGGCGGCTTCCTGCCAAAATGAACGGTCGCAACTCCAGAACAAAGCCACTGCCTTAAAAATTTTACAATCCCGACTTTTGTCGTTAAAATTAAAAGAGCAAAAAGAAAAAGAGACGCAACTTCGCGGCGAGCATCTTTCGGCCGGCTGGGGAAATCAAATTCGTTCCTATGTCCTTCATCCGTATCGGCAAGTTAAGGACCATCGAACGGAGCATATCTCTACAAATCCTGAAGCGGTGCTAAACGGAGATTTAGATGAGTTTATTGAAAGCTACTTAAAAAGATACCAAATACAAAAAAATACGAAAATACAAAAGTAGTCCGTTTTGTATTTTTGTATCAAATCCGTATTGCGTATTGGAAAGGTTTTTTTTGTTTGATAAAGCCAAACAGCTCTGGGAATTGCAGAAAAAAGCCCGAGCAATTCAAAAAGAATTAAAAAACACCGAGGTTGAAGCCAAAGCGGCCGACGGCAAAGTCGTGGTGGTTTTTAATGGCGAACAGCATCTTCAGTCAATCGAGATTGAGCCGGCGATGCTCACGCCGGATAAAAAACGGGAATTGGAAAAAGCTTTGGAGCAGGCGATTTCCGAAGCCATTTCTCGGGTGCAGGCGATTGCCGCGGAAAAAATGAAGGCGATTGCCGGCAATTTGAATATTCCGGGGTTATAATTAAAATGGGCAACGTTGTTTCTTATGGCATTTTATCGGTTTTGCCTTTGGTTCTGGGCGCCAGCGTCGGGGCCTATCTTAATATTCGGGAAAAATTTCTCGGGGCAATTTTCGAATCTTTTGCCGCGGGAGCGATTTTAGCAATGCTGGCGGTAACGATAATGCCCGAGGCCTACAAAGAAAGTGGTCTCGATGCCTCGCTGGCGACTGTCGCCGGTTTTTTGGTAATCTTCGTTCTTTCCAAGGCGGGCATATGAAGATAGTTGTCGGTTTGGGAAATCCCGGAGCGAAATATCAAAACACCCGCCATAATGTTGGTTTTATGGTTTTGGAAGAAGTTGCCAACCGCCTTGAAATTATTTTTCGAAATGAAAATTTTTTTTTGTCTCAAATGGCTATCAAGGACAAATCGATATTCGTAAAACCGCAGACCTTTGTCAATCAATCAGGCAGGGCAGTCGACAAAATTAAAAATTATCAGAAGGTTGAGATAGAAAATATTTTAGTTATTCACGATGACGTTGATCTGGATTTGGGGACGATTAGAATTGTCCGGGGCGGAAGTTCCGCTGGACACAAAGGTGTTCAGTCGGTGATAGAACATATTGGTGAGGATTTTTGGCGCCTACGTCTTGGTATTGGGAAAAGCTCCCACCTCCCCACGGAAAAATGGGTTTTGGAAAAATTTCTGCCTGATGAAAAAAAAATATTACCGCAGATTATTGACAGGGCCGGCACGCAAGTGTTAAACTTTTTAAGTAATCATCTAAAAGAAGAAACCATTAAGATTGCAAGATGAGGATTGGAGTATTATGGGAACTCAAAGACCGGTTGTTATCGGTGAGGAACTGTCGGAAGATTTAGGCGGTCCGATTGCCGAACATCACGGAAAAAAGAAAGAAAAAGGTAAAAGTAAAAAGGAAAAAATCGCCGAGGAAATTAAAGACAAGAAATTCCAGCCAAAGGAAGAAAAGATTGAAAAAGAGCCGGAAAAAGCAGTCAGGAAGGAAGAGCCCGTAGAAAAGGAAGAAAAGGAAGAAAAACAAGTCAAGAAAACAAAGGCAGGCAAAGCAAAAATTCGTTCGAAAAAATACCAAGAAAACGCACCTCTTGTCGATCAACAAAAGAAATATGAGATTGGGGAAGCGCTCGAGTTAGTTAAAAAAACTTCGATTAGCAAATTCGACGGCAAAATCGAGGTCCATATCCGGCTACTCTCCAAAACCGGCAAGCCGGAAAATATTCGCGGGATATTAAAATATCCTCACCCCATTGGCAAAGCTATCAGGGTGGTTATTTTAGACGAGAAGATGATTGAGGCAATTGGAAAATCAAAAAAAACCGATTTTGATATTGCTCTTGCCACGCCAGGGATGATGGCTAAAGTGGCTAAGTTGGCGAAGATTTTGGGCCCGAAAGGCAAGATGCCCAATCCAAAATCTGGAACGGTGACGGAAAATCCCGCAAAGACCAAGAAAGAATTGAAAGAGGGTATGACCGAATATAAAACCGATTCCTACGGGATTATTCATCAAGTGGTGGGTAAGGTTTCGGATGATTCTCGGACTCTTGGCGAAAACATTAAAGCGTTGTTGACCGTCCTACCATCTGATAAAATTGCCTCATCTTATCTTTGTGCCACCATGGGCCCGGCAGTGAAAGTATTGACAAAGTGAGATCTCTAAGGTACGATGATACTGCCGAAGAAAATAGGCAAAGTAAGTCCTATCGAGGCAAGGTTAACTTACAACAAATAACTTACAACCGACATCATTTTGAATTATGTTTGTTAGTTGTGGATTGTTGGTTGTCAGTGATACATTCTCTCGCGGCAAAGCGAGATTTTTTAAATGAAACTTACCCGCAGTCAAAAAGAAGAACAAGTTAAAGAAATGACCAAAAGCCTTGAGGAATCAAAGGCGGTTATTCTTGTTAATTTTCAGGGTCTGAAAGTCAAGGAAATTCAGGATTTGAAGAAAAAGCTCAAAGAAAAGAAAATTAACTTTCGGATTGTAAAAAATAGCCTGCTCAAGATTGCTTTAAAGAATTCAAAGCTGTTATTGGCGGAAGAACTTTTGGATCAGCCAATCGCTATGGTCTGGGGGGCAACCGATGAAGTTGAGCCGGCAAAACTAACCGTTGAATTTGGAAAAACCGCGGAAAGTTTGCAAATCGTCGGCGGAATTGTTAATCGCCAATTTGCTGAAAAAAACATTATTTCAGAGCTGGCGGCTCTCCCCTCGCGTGAAATACTTTTCGCCCGGCTCGTCGGTTCAATTAATGCCCCACTATCCAGATTGGTTAACGCCTTGCAGGGCAATTTGCGGTCATTAGTTTATATCTTAAAACAATATAAAGAACAAAAAGCATAACTGGCTCGACAGTATCCGTCAAAGTACCGGCCTCGATTTCCCCAGCGAGGAAATCGGGCCTAAGCGCTCGCCCTCGCTTTAGCCATGCGCTCGGGCTCCGCGATTTACTTTGAGGATACATGTCTTGCCGAAAGTAATGAGAAAGGAAACAAAATGGCAGACGAAACAAAAGAGGAGAAAAAAGAGGAACAAAAAGGGGAAGGGCAAAAAGAAGAACAAAAACCGGTTGAGGAGCCGAAGGTGGAAGAAAAAGCGGTGGAGACATCAGAAGAGGTAAAAGAGCTGGAAGTTGCAAAACCAACCCCTGAAGTAAAACCGGACTTGTCCGCCGAAGCGGGGACGAAGGCGGAACCGACGGGCAAGTTTAAAGATTTGATTAAAGAAATTGAGGGTTTAACCACGCTTGAGTTGGCAGAATTGGTCAAAGCTCTTGAAGAGCGTTTTGGCGTAACTGCCGCCGCTCCGGTTGCCGCCGCGCCCCAAGCCGGTGGGCAAACCGCCGCCCCTGAAGCTGAAGAAAAAGCCATTTTCACCGTTGTTTTAGCCGATTCCGGGGCGCAAAAGATTGCCGTAATCAAGGCATTAAGAGAAATCAACCAGGAATTAGGACTTAAAGAAGCCAAGGACATCGCCGATGCTCCGCCTAAAGAAATTTTGAAAGATGTTCCCAAAGAAAAGGCGGAAGAAGCCAAGAAAAAACTTGAAGCCGCCGGCGCCAAAGTTGAATTGAAGTAAACCCTTGTTTTTTGTCTGAAGATATGGTATAATTGAGTTTGTCCACCGAAGGTGGAGCCCAAATTAACTCCCAAAAACCCGCGCTTGGCGGGTTTTTGGGATGACTTGACAACCGGCTTATTGAAGCGTAGAATAGAATAATCAAACGAGCCCATGCTCCAGCAAAAAGGAGGTGATTCGGTTGGTTGTTGACTGCTTTCAGCCGACCCTGTCCTTTGATGAGCACCTTTCAGACGAAGAGATCATGAAGATCACCGATCGAAAAGAGCTGACTGCTCTGATCGAATGGATTGATACGGAAACTAAACGCTTGGAAGCCGAGGACGAGAGATTTTCCCGGGCCGCTTCTTCGCTTGAGAAATTACCCGGGGAAATCTTCAGCGTCATGGATTTTCGACGCGAGAGCCAACGCCTTCGAGCGAAGATGACAGAGCTTCGTCGAACAAGGGAGAAGTTCTCCCAAAGAAAACGTGCTCTATCTCTGGTCAGGTAAGCATGGGAACCGCCCCCGCACCCTGCTTGCAGGGTGCGGGGATTTTCATATCTTGTTATATCTGGTATGTTAAGCAAGAAAAGATGTTTAAGTTCCAAATAATAAAAAGTGATCGGGAAAGTTTAGCTCGCACTGGCGAAATTACCACCTCCCACGGCAAAATCCAAACTCCGGTTTTTATGCCCTGCGCCACGGTTGGCGCTGTTAGAGGCATCAGCCCCCAAGAATTGAAAGAATTGGGCTTTGAGCTTATTTTGGCAAATACTTTTCATTTATATTTAAGACCGGGAGAGGAAACCGTCAAAAAATTCGGCGGCTTGCATCAGTTTATGAATTGGGATAAAACGATTTTAACCGACTCCGGCGGCTATCAGGTATTTTCTTTAGGCGCGGGCAATCGTTCTAAAGAGAGAACAAGATTAGTCAAAATCGAGGATCAAGGGGTGATTTTTCGGTCTCATTTGGACGGTTCAAGACATCAATTTAGCCCGGCAAAGGTCTTGGAAATCCAGAAAAGCTTGGGGGCAGATATCCTGATGGTTTTGGACGACTGCACCCCTTACCCCGTCTCTCATCAAGAAGCTGAAGAATCAATGGCCAGGACTCACCTCTGGGCTCAAAAATCAATTGAAATCTGGCAAAAAAACAAAAATTCCGGCCAAGCTCTCTTCGGCATTGTTCAGGGTTCGGTTTATCGTGACTTGCGTCTCAAATCAGCGGAATTTATCTCAAATCTCCCTTTTGATGGAGTGGCGGTGGGTGGGGTTTCCGTTGGTGAAGAAAAGAGTAAAATGTATGAGGTCATCAAATGGGTTGGCCCGAGGCTGCCCAAAGACAAACCTCATTACCTGATGGGGGTAGGCGAGCCCCAAGATCTGATTTTTGCCGCAAAATACGGATTTGATATGTTTGACTGCGTTTTACCGACCAGATTAGGCCGGCACGGCACGGTCTGGGTAACGCAGAATTTTAAAAAATTTACCAAAATTAACCTTCGAAAAACAAGTTTTGCCAGCTCAAAAGAGCCGATTATGAAGGGATGTCCGTGTCCTGCCTGTCATAAAGGTTACAGCCGCGGGTATCTGTCACATCTTATCAGGGAAAAAGAAATGCTCGGGATGAGGCTGGCAACCCTTCATAATTTATCTATAATCCAGCAATTATTGAAGAAAATTAGAGAAAAAGTCTAATTGGCTTTTGTTTTGGTTCTGGGCAATATATAATAGTAGAGGATAGAAAAAGGAGATGTTAATGGATCAAACGAAGCCCTCTGGCGAGGGGAAACTTGGTATATCTGAAAAAGAGGAGCAAGAGGTAATTTCGCCAACGCCGGAAGTTTCGCCCCCTCCCGTTACCCCGGAAAGCCGGCCGGAAGAAACCCCTGAACCGGAAATGGTCATCGAAGAACCCGGAGAAAATGCCGGCACGAGTCAAAACAAATCGTCCCCGCCGCAAGCTGTGGCCGGTGAAATCGGCCCCGACGATGTTACCGCGGACATCAATACCGTTGGGCAGGCGTCCCGGCTGGCCGAGATTATCAATTCACAAAATGGAACCTAAAAAAAGAAAGATGAAGGAGGAGTTTTGGAAATTGGCAGCGATATTTTTAATATCGTCGTAACCGTCGGTTTTCTGGTTTTTGTTTTTATCGTCTTATACCTTTTATGGCTATTGATATCGGCTAACCGCCAAAAATTTGAACTCGAGAGGGTAAAGGGCTTAACAATTTTTCAAGTTAACCTTCCCAAAGAAGTTGCTTCCAAGGATCAGCCAGCACCGATCAAAGATTTTCGGGAGGCAATCGGAGTTGCCGAACAGTTTTTCGGCAGCTTGAACAATCTTTACGAACACGATTTCGAAAAGAATCTTTATCATCTCCAGAGTCAAATATCTCTTGAGATCGTCGCTCATCAGGGTAAGGTCGGCTTTTACTTTATTTGTCCTCGAGAAATTTCTCGGGTTGTTGAACAGCAAATAAATTCTTATTGGCCCAATGCCCAGATTGTAAAAGCTCCGGTGCCGAATATCTTTCAGATAAAACATGGGGCAATGGTGGCGGGTGAACTCAAACTCCAAAAGAAGTTTATTTTACCCCTTAAAACCTACAAATATCTTGAATCAGACCCTTTAAATGCTTTAACCAACTCGCTTTCCAAGTTACCGGTTGATGCCGGGGCGGCGATTCAAATTGTCGTTCAGCCGATTAGTCAAGATTGGCAAAGAGCGGCCGGGATTACCTCGAAGAAAATTCAGGAAGGCAGGTCCTTCTATTCGGACAAATGGTATTTGAAAATTTTTCATTTTCTTTTTGAAATTCTTTCAGGCGTCTTTCACGGCGCGAAATCTCCGGGGACTAAATCAACGGCCCCGGAAGTAAAAACGCCTGTCCAACTGACACCTATCCAAGAGCAACTCTTGAAGTCTATTCACGATAAAACGGCTAAAACCGGTCTCGGGACAACCATTCGAATGGTGACGACCGCCCAAACCCATCAGGAAGCGTTAATGAGCTTGAAGAATATTTCCACCGCTTTTGGCCAATTCGCTAGCCCGGAGCTCAACGGTTTCAAACTAAAGATCGGTTCCGGGGAGATGATCCGTGATTACATTTTGCGACGCATCTCTAAGAAAAAATTGATTCTTAATACCGAAGAATTGGCGTCAATTTTCCATTTTCCCACCGTTCATCTGGAAACGCCCCATATTACTTGGGCGCAGGCTAAAGAACTTGAGCCGCCAACCAATCTCCCGACGGAAGGAACAATTTTGGGCGAAAGTGTTTACCGGGGCGAAAAAAGGGCCATCCGAATAAAATTAGACGACCGTCGGCGGCATATCTTTATGATTGGGAAAACCGGCGTGGGCAAAACGACTTTGTTTTCAAATATGTTTGAGCAGGATATGAAAGAGGGGAGAGGCGCCTGTTTCATTGACCCTTTGGGCGATGCCGTCGAGGATCTTTTGGGTAAAGTTCCTCCGGAACGAGTTCAGGATGTTGTCCTTTTCGACCCGGCCGATACCGAATTTCCTTTAGGATTGAATTTGCTGGAGTGGCAGACCGCGGATCAGCGTGACTTCCTTATTCAAGAAGCGATTCAGATTTTTTACAAATTATTTGACCCGACTCAAATGGGGATTGTCGGACCTCAATGGGAACATTGGTTTCGGAATGCCGCTTTAACGATTATGGCGCAATCCGGCGGCGGGACTCTGATTGATGTCCCGCGAATTTTTACCGATGATGGTTTTCGTACCAAGCTGATTTCCAATGTTTCGGATCCGATTGTCAGATCCTTCTGGACCAAGCAACTGGCTAAAACCGCTGACTTTCATAAATCGGAAATGTACAATTATTTTATTTCCAAATTCGGCCGGTTTATGACCAACGACTTAATGCGCAATATTATCGGGCAGAAAAAATCTTCTTTTAATATTCGCCAGTTAATGGATGAAGGCAAAATCATCCTGATTAATTTAAGCAAGGGAAAAATCGGCGAAGTTAATTCCGATCTTTTGGGGATGATTTTGGTTTCTAAAATCCAAATGGCGGCTTTCTCCCGGGCGGATATGCCCGAAGAGCAACGCCGCGATTTTTATCTCTATGTTGATGAGTTTCAAAATTTCACCACCGATTCCTTTGCCAGCATTCTATCGGAGGCCAGAAAGTATCGTCTGAATTTGGCGATCACCAACCAATACATTGCCCAGTTGGTAGAGAAAATTCGCGACGCCGTTATTGGTAATGTCGGGACAATGATTTCATATCGAATTGGTGCGGGCGACGCCGAATTTTTGGTCAAGGAATTTCCCGGCGCCGGTATTAACGATTTGGTTAATTTGGACAAATTTAACACTTACACCAAACTATTGATTGATGGCACCCCGTCAAAGCCGTTTAGCATGCGGGGCCTCAAGTCGGAAACGCCTTCGGTGGGGGAAATCCGGGAAGAAGTTCGTCAGTCTTCAAGGTCGAAGTTCGGCCGCGAAAGGGCGGAGATTGAAAAAGAAATGGCCGCCCAGATGGAAGCGATGGTTGAAAGTCCTCCTCCCGGAGCAAATGAGCCATTGAAAAATTCTTAAGCCTTTTAAAAAAGCTGGACTTATGGTACAATGGTTGCTGTTAAAAATACTTAAAACAAAAAAATGAAAGGAAAATTTATGCAGCCCGCGGATAAAAAATTAAAAGAATTAAAAACGATTTTAGATGAGGCGGAAAATAAAATCGCCATTGCCAAAAGAATTCTTTTTGAGCAGGTTTATCAGGAAGAAGCTAAGACTCTTCATTTGGAAAAAGAAGAAGGTAATATGGTTGAAGGAATTTTTGACGGTGAGGAAATGATTGACTCTCAAGGTAAAAAATATCCCGTGCCACCAAATTACGCCTCCAAATCAAAGCTTGTTTCCGGAGACCGATTGAAACTGATTATTGCCCCGGACGGGACATTTATTTTCAAACAAATCGGGCCGGTTGATCGCAAGAAACTCATTGGCACCTTAGTTGAGGCAAACGGCAATTGGGAAGTGGTTGCCAATTTAAAAAAATATCGCGTTTTACAGGCCTCGGTAACTTATTTTAAAGCCAAGGCCGGTGAAGAAGTGACGGTGATCATTCCTAAAATTGGTGAAACCAACTGGGCAGCAATTGAAAATTGTCTGGGAAAATCCAAGAAAGCATAAAATGGATATCTTCGGCTCAATAATTTATCGGGGGATTGTTTACACAATTTTGGTTGCCGTACCGATTATTATCGGTTATCTGATCTTTAAATCCGTTCAAGACCGCCGAAAAATGGCGTGGTTTAAAGCTCTTCATTTTACGACTCTTCGTATCCAAGTGCCTAAAAATAACGAAAAGACTCCGCTGGCCGCCGAGCAAATGTTTGCCGCTTTGCATGGCATTTTTCGGCGGGGCAAATCTTTTCAGGATTATTTTTCGTTTGAAATCGCTTCTCGTGAAAAATATGTTCAATTTTACGTTCATGTACCAGTTCATCTTAAAGATTTTGTCGAAGGACAAATTTATTCTCAATATCCGACAGCCGAGATTGCCGAAGTAGACGATTATGTCATGGAGGAAAAAGAGCGGATTGACAAAGGTCAGCTGAAATTTGAAGGGACTGAGCTGACTCTGACCAGTTTGGACGTTTATCCCATCAAAACCTTTCTCAGCTTTGAGGTTGATCCGCTGTCCGGGATTACCGGGGTTTTGTCGAAAGTGGAAAAGTCCGAAGAAATTTGGATTCAGATTCTGGCCAAACCCGCCACCGACAAGTGGCGCGCCAAAGGGCTAAGTCATGTCAAAGCGGTTAAGTCGGGGAGTGTTAACCAGCAGGGGGTGATGACGAGCATTTTCGGCTCATTTTTGCACTTCGTTTCCGGAGTTTTGGAAACGATTTTAACCGGGGTAACGCCGCCTTCCTCCAAAGCCGAAGCGGAAAAGACCGAAACCCGACTCTCGGGAAGCGAGGAAGAGGGGCTAAAGGGCGTAGAAACTAAGGCTAGCAAGCTCGGCTTTGAAGCCAAAATCAGAATCATTGCTTTTGCTCCAGATAGCCATATTGCTCGTTCGAAACTTCTGGCAACGATTGCCGCTTTTAAACAATTCAACCTTCTTAATTTAAATGGTTTTCAAGAAGGAACAATCCGCAATGATTTAAACTTTTATGAGCTCTACCGCTGGCGCGCCTTTTTGGAAAACGGCTATATTTTAAATATTGAAGAGCTGGCGTCAATTTTTCATCTCCCCAATATTAGCGTCGAAACGCCAAATATTGTTTGGGCCGGCTCCAAAAAAGGCGAACCGCCGGCTAATCTGCCCATTGAAGAAAATGTCCCTTCCGGGGAGCTGACCATTTTTGCCCAAACCAATTTTCGTCATATGAGCCATAATTTTGGCATCAAGCTTGCCGACCGCCGGTATCATATGTATGCCATTGGCAAGACCGGTACGGGCAAGTCAACGATGTTGGAAAATATGATTATTGACGATATCCGCGAAGGCAGGGGGGTGGCGGTGGTTGATCCCCATGGTGATTTAATCAAACACTTGTTAAATTATGTCCCCGAGGAGCGAATTCAGGACGTGATTGTTTTTAGTCCCGCCGACCGTCTGTATCCAATCGGCTTTAATGTTTTGGAAAATGTTGACCCGGATTTGAAAAATATTGTTGCTTCCGGGGTGGTGGGGATTTTTAAGAAAATTTTTGGCGAGTCATGGGGCCCCCGACTTGAATATATTTTGCGCAATACGATTTTGGCCCTGCTGGATTACCCGAATGCCACCATGCTGGGAATTACGAAAATTTTGGTTGACCAGGATTTTCGGAATCGCGTCATTGATAAAATTCAGGATCCTGTGATTAAAGATTTTTTTGTCAACGAATACGAAAAATACGATCAGAAATTCCGTACCGAAGCCATTGCCCCGATTCAAAACAAAGTCGGTCAATTTTTATCTTCAACGACCATTCGCAACATCGTTGGTCAGCCAGTGTCAACCATCAATATCGAAGAAATAATGAATAAAGGCAAAATCTTATTTTTGGATTTGTCAATCGGCGAAATCGGCGAGGACTCGTCCGCTCTTTTGGGAGCGATGATGATTACCAAAATCCAACTGGCGGCGATGCGCCGGGCTCTGATTCCCGAAGATGAACGACGGGATTTTTATCTTTATGTTGATGAGTTTCAGAATTTTGCCACCGAATCATTTGCGACGATTCTCTCTGAAGCCAGAAAATACCGTCTGAATCTCATTATGACCAATCAATACATCGCTCAAGTGCCCGAAGAGGTAATTTCCGCGGTCTTTGGCAATATCGGCACCCTGATTTGTTTTCGCGTTGGCGCGCCCGACGCGGCCGTCTTAAAACAAGAGTTTGCCCCGGTTTTCGAAGAAGTGGATTTAGTTAATTTGGATAATTACCAAATCTATGTCAAAATGTCGATTGACGGCGTCACCTGTCCGGCATTTTCCGCCTCGACCTTACCCCCGGATAGTCGCCAAAATACCAACCGGGAAAAGATTGTTCAAAATTCCCGGGAACGTTATTCTAAGAGGCGGGAATATGTTGAGGAAAAAATTGCCGCATTCTCCGGGATTCCCAAAGTCGAAAATATTTTAACTAAAGCTCAACGCGAGAGAATCCCTAAAATCCCTCCCAAA
This sequence comes from Patescibacteria group bacterium, assembly GCA_035288145.1. Lineage (GTDB taxonomy): Bacteria > Patescibacteriota > UBA1384 > UBA12157 > JAENIV01 > DATEAX01. Next base: position 13,381 of record DATEAX010000014.1, read on the forward strand.
ATAGGGGAGACCTATTACCGGGAAATCCAGGCGCCTGGCGATGCCCGCTGGTATTTTGGCGGAGGAACTAAGGACCAGCCGTTGGACGAAGAGACCGTTAAGGCGAAAATTGCCAAATTTCAGGAAGAAGCAAACGTTAGTGAGAGCATACCCGAATGGCAGCGCCAACGTCTGGATGCCTTGGAGGTTGGACGGGAAAATCACCAAGAAACTGATGATGAAGTTGAAAAGGATAAAGAGCAGATTATTAATTCGATGAAGAAGACAGGAGACAAGGAGCCGTTTAAAAAATTAGAAGATGGTCAAACAGTCAAATTTTAAGGTTTGGATATTTTTAAGAAGCTCAATAAAAACGCCAGTCGAAAGAGAATAAAGGGTGTGGTTAGAAAATTTTTTCTTCTCCGGTAGGGGAGTGGCGGAATTTTTTAGAATTTGCATTTTTTCCAATTTATTTTGATTTGCTCCGCACTTACCCCGCCCATACCAAAATAGGGGAAATGCCAATTCTTTAGATTTGGACAAAATTGCTTTAAGTGTTTTTGGGCTTTTTAGAAGACCGATTTTTGAGTCCCGTCTATCTCAAACAATATATATAGTCGTAAAATATACATTTGGCGACGAAAAATTTCGCCGCCAAATGTAGGGCCAAATATAGCCCGTAGCCATACTAAAAATTCCGTCTCATTTTACCAATAACTAATAACTTAATACTTTATACTTAGTCCCAATTGAACCTGTTATCTAAGCTCCTATAAGGCCCTAGGAGGCGTTGCTTTTGCTTAAACGCTTCATTGTCCAGTCCTGCCCGTCTCGCGTCGGCGAGCCCAGGCGGACCAAGTCACCAAAAGCGGTGATGCGTTGAAAATTGACGAATAGGTGCCAATGGCGATGCCGATGAGGAGGGCAAGAATGAAATGTTTAAGGGTTTCCCCTCCCAAAAGATATAAGGAAAGCAGAACAATGATTACCGTAAACGAAGTATTTAAAGAGCGGTTTAAGGTTTGCAGAATACTATTATTGACATTCATTTCAAAACCCGCCTTGCCGTCGGGCAGGTTAAGCGAAGGGGATTTGCGTAAGTTTTCTCGGATTCGGTCAAAAACAACAATCGTGTCATGGACAGAAAACCCCATAATTGTTAGAAGAGCCGTAATAAAAAGTGAATCAACTTCGTAACCGAAAAAATGACCGAGGATCGCAAAAACGCCGACGACAAATAAAATGTCATGAATTAAAGCTAGGACGGCGCAGATTCCGAAACGCCAAGAGTTTGCCGGTTTGGGAACTTTGCGAAAAGCAATTGCAATATAGACGATGATGACCAAAGTTGCCAAGATGACGGAAATAATTGCCTTGCGTTTTAAATCGGCGCTAACCGTCGGCCCAACAGTTTCCAGCCGATTTTGTTGGTACTCCCCTACCCTGGATAACGCCTCGGTCAATTTTTTTTGATTTTCTTCGGTCATTTCCTCGGTTCGAATAATGATTCCGTCTCCAGACGGCTGAATGTTGGCGTTTTTAAACGGTTGGCCATCAAGGGAATCGAGGTTGCTTCGAATATCGGTGGCGGATTTTTGGTCTTTAAATTGGATTTCCAATAACGTTCCTCCCCGGAAATCAATTCCCGTTTTTAGGCCCCAAAAAATTAGCGAAAGCACGCCTGGTAAAATTAGCAGGATTGAAATCAAATACCAAATTTTCCTTCTGCCGATTATATTCATTTAATTATCAATCTTTTTTCCAAAAATGTACCAACGCTCAATCTCAATAATGTCCGGCTGCAAGTGATAGCGGTAAACATCGAAACTAAAATCCCAAGGGCTAAAGTGACGGCAAATCCCCTTACCAGGCCGGTGGTGCCGTAGTATAAAATCAGGCAGGTTAAAAGCGAGGAGAAGTTTGAATCACGAATCGAAGGCCAGGCGCGTCGGAAACCTTCTTCAATTGCCAGACCGATGGTTTTGCCCGCGGTCAATTCTTCCTTGGTGCGTTCAAAAATTAAAATGTTAGCATCAACTGCCATGCCGACAGATAGAATGAAACCGGCAATCCCCGCCAAAGTCAAGGTAATCGGGATAAGCTTAAAAAGGGCTAAAACAATTAAAGCGTAAAATACGAGGGCAATGGTGGCCAGCACCCCGGGAACTTTATAATAGAAAATCATAAACAAAGCCACCAAAAGAAGGCCGATTAGGCCGGCGATCAGAGATTTTTTGATGGAGTCCGAGCCCAAGGTCGCGCCAATTGTTCTTTGTTCGACAAGTTTGATTGGCACCGGTAAAGCGCCGGCATTGAGCTCGATAGCTAATTTTTTGGCTTCGTCAATCGTAAATTTTCCCGTAATCACCGCTTCGCCGTTATCAATAGCTGACTGGACTGTCGGGGCTGAAATAATTTCTTCGTCAAGCTTAATGGCAACCGGTTTTTGAATATTTCTTTGGGTAATGTCGGAAAAAAGTTTTGTGCCTTCATTGTTAAATTGAATTCCCACTTGTGGTTCACCAGTATTTTGATCAAACTGGACTTCGGCCCTTTTAAGATGAGCGCCGGAGAGTTTAGTCTCGATAAAAGGATTAGAAGTGTCGTTATTGTCGGGATTTTCCTCCATAAATTTGAGTTGGGCGGTTTTGCCAATAAGGTTTATCGCTTCATTAACATCGGCTATGCCGGGTAATTCGACAATCACCGATTCTTTGCCGGAAATTTTTGCCGCCTGAATTACGGGCTCGCTAACCCCTAAAGCATTAATTCTTCGGTCAATGACATTAATTACCGACTGTCCCGCCGATTTGATGTCTTTTTGGTCAATTCTTGAGGTATCTAGCTCAAAGACCAGGTGAGCCCCGCCCTGCAAGTCCAAACCTTGGTGAATTTTGAATTCCCGGTAGAAATTACCTATTGAGAGATTTGGGCCAGCAGGCCAGTCAATTAACCCTGCCAAAACAACAATGACGATAATTATTACTAAACTCAACCAGATATTGCGTCGCAAAATATACTCCTTAGAGATAGCGCGTTTGTCCCTCTTTCCTTAGCTTTTCGATGAGCTTCTTAACATCTTGGGCTTTGTTTTTATGACAAACCAAGGTGACGTCGGGGGTGTCTACAATGATTATATCTTCCAAACCGACGGTTGCCAAGAGTTTATCTTGAGCGTAGATTAGGGAGTTTTTATCCCCCATGCTCAAGTGATGGCCATAGGAAACCACTCCATTGTTCTTTTTACTGGTCAAAAGCTGGTAAAGCGAGGCCCAGTTGCCAACATCGGACCAGCCCAAATCAGCGGGAATTACCACAATTTTTTTAACTTTTTCGGCAATTGCCGTGTCAATCGGCAAGGAGGGCATTTTTTGATAGTATCTTTGAAGATCTTTCTCTTCAAAGCGCGAGCTTCTGATTTGTTGAATAAGGCGGTAAATCTCCGGTGCATGGGTTTTGAACATTTTTAAGAGTT
>DATEAX010000015.1:0-9907 GCA_035288145.1 Patescibacteria group bacterium
AAAGAAGCTTGTCGAAGAGAAGGCGGGCTGGGATACCCCACCCATACAAGCTAAACAAGCTTTCAATATAAACGAAGGATAAAAAATGCAATGCGAATTTCAAAAAGCTAATGGTCAAAGGTGTGGAGCTTACTCGATGGAAAACTCGAAATTTTGTTTTAGTCATAACTCGGATGTAGCTGAAGCAAAAAGACAAGCCGTGCTTAAGGGTGGGCGGCATAAAAAAGCCCAGGTTTCGAGTGAAGAGATAATTATAAGCAGTATTTCCGATATATCTCCGCTAATCAGCAAATGTATTACGGAAATCAGACAAAATAAATTGCCAGCAAAATCTGCCAATGCTGTCGGATACCTTCTTGGGATAGCTCTTGAAGCCCTAAAAACAAGTGAAATAGAAAAAAGAATAATGGAGATTGAAAATGCCCTTAAACTTCGAGAAAAAGAGCTTTGAGCTCTTCGAAAAATTGAGTTCGGAAGAAAAATATAAGGTTTTGCTTGCCGAAAAAGACCCAGTCAAAGCACAAACTTTGAGGTCTCTATTAACGGAAGAAGAAGATAAAAGACTTTGGGAAATGTTTAATGCTTACAAAAAAATAGCTCATAACCTTGGTGAAATTTTAACAGTTTCAATGCTGGGCAGGTCCTTTATGCAAGAAATAATGTCTCAGCATCTCAGGCTGGTGGAAAATCCTTGCAAAACTTCTGACCGCGATTTATTGGAAATTGTTGAAGGGATAAATAGCGAGGGAAAAGAATTATTCAAATTAAGCAAGGAAATGATTGAACTGATTGAAGAAACGGAAACCCTGCAACAACAAGCAAAACTTTTCTTGGAACTCTTAGACCGCCCGTATATTCTTCCTCCAGAGTTAAAAATTTTAGCCAACGAGAAAATTATGCGAGTATTCCGAAAATTCGCCAAAATTAAAAATCCCCGCGACTTTATTCGACAAGCCCGAACTCTGGAAGCCCGCGAAATAATCGAAGGTCTTGAAACGAGAGAAAAATTTACAGAGGAAATCAAGAAATTTCAAAGAACCATTTGAAGGATAGCCCAAGATAAAAAGAGAAAAGAGTAAATTTGAGTCAAACAATAACCAGACAATCCATAATCTCGGCAAAGTGCAGGATTATCAATCATTTCGCGCCCGGTTCGCCTTTGGACGAATTCTGCGACCGCCTGACTGGCATTTTAGTTGACCAAGCCATAATGAACGTAAAACAGACAGGGAAGATTGGAGACGAAGATGAGTAAATCTGCGGATAAATCTTCGATAAAACGAATAACTAATCGGAAAATTAGATTGCCCATCTGCATAAAACTTTTCAAAAATAAAAAGCTGATGCATCGGTCAAATTTCACAAAAAAATCAAGCGCTATCCGCTATGTTCTGGTTCATTCGTGGGACAATGCCTATCTTAAAGTTATTTATGGCAAAGAATTTTATAATAATGGGATTTATAAGAATATCAAAGATTTGCGAGAAGCACTTTTGGCTTTTACAGAGAAATCTTTATTGGACTTTATTGAGGGGTCATAATGGAAAGAATAACTTTCAAAAGCAATCGTTTCAATAGAGTAAACGTTAACGTTAATAAATATATAAATTCTAACGTTAACGATAACGTTGTAATACAAAATTACGATATTCCCAATTTTCAGCCAAAAAATGAAAAAGAAACAATTGCATTAAAAACAGCGGAAGAATTCAAAGATAGAGAAAATCTTAAATTATACATAAAAGCCATAAATGTTTTGGGTATTCCGATATTCCAACGAATAGCAGAAAATGTGCGTGAAAAACCAAAGGAACAAATCAAAAAAAGTCGAGGCGCTTTTTTCGCCTATCTTTATAGATTGGAAAAGAAACATTGACTATTATGATAAAAAGCAAGATAATTAAATTGAATTATGGCTTACAACCCTTAAATGCCCTCGTTTGGTGTGGGTTGTAAGCCAATGCCAGCGAGGGCTTTTAAGTAGGAGGCAACAATGCTGACTTGCGTAATTTATGCCAGAGTAAGCGGTTCTGAACAGAAAAATACTAACATTTCAGTCCCAGTTCAATTGAAAAAATGTAAAGAATTCGCTCTGGAAAAAGGATACAAAGTTTTAGGAATATTTTTTGATGACGGACGTTCAGGGTCTGACGAACGAAGGAAGGGTTTACTTGATATGATTGCATTTTGCCAAAATCATAGCGTTGATAAGACATTAGTTCTGGACACCGACCGATTCGCCAGAGACGAAGACATACATTTTCCCGTAAAAATTCTTTTAAGAAAATGCGGGACGAAAATAGAATCCGTCAGTCAACCTATGCTTGATGACTCGCCTGAAGGACAGCTTCTCGACACTATTATTGCAGGGCTAAATGCTTTTATGCCAAAACTAACAGGCAGGAAAACCAGTATTTCATTGGAAGAGAAAGCAAAAATCGGATGGTTCCCTGGACCTGTTCCGTTAGGATATTTTAATGCTGAAAATCCAAAAGTAAGTAATGGTCTGGAGAAAAAAATCACAATTCTTGATGCTGAAAAAGCCACCCCTATAAAAAGAGCTTTTAAATTGTTTGCGGAAAACAGATACACAGTTGAATCTTTGAGCGAACAAATATATCGCGAAGGATTGCGTTCAAAAAATGGCGGTAAAGTCAGCAGGTCAGAAATGACAAGCATTTTAAGAAATATTTTCTATATTGGTAAATTTAAATATAAGGGTATTATTTATCACAACGCCAAGCACCCGCGTATAATTGATGACACGACTTTTTTAAAATGCCAGCGTATTCTCGATGAACATAATAATTTTGCGGATAGAAAAAGAAAACATAAATTTCTTTTGAATAGTTATGTCTTTTGTGATATTTGTAATACCCCTTACACCGCTGAAATACATCCAAATAAACAAAGGTCTTATTATCATTGTTCTGTAAGAATTTCTAAACATTCAAACCGCCATCAGAATATCGAAACTTACGTTTTGGAAAATATGGTAGCTGAACTTTTTAAGAAGATAACCTTGCCTCAAGCTGTAATTAGCAAAATACTCGAGAAAGCCCGCGAAAAGTTATCGGGCGTCCACAGTGGAATTGACGAAAAGCGACGAATTTTAGCTTTACGCCAGCAGAAATTAGAACAAAGACAGCAAACCTTGGAAACCAAACTCTTAGATGGCATTGTCAATGACGAAACATATCAGAGACAAAAAGGACCGATTGAGGACGAGTTAAATCAAATTACCAGCGATTTAATTCTTCTGAGCGATGACCGAAAAGAAAATATCAAAGTTTTTGAGGATTTGGTCCAATTGACTCGCAGTATTTATCAAACTTACATCAAAGCCGACTTTAATCATAAACGTTTATGGCTTAGTCTATTCTTTGACAGGATTACTGTTAAAGACCGAGAAATAAAAAAAGCAGTTCCAACTAAACTTTTTGTTTCACTGCTTGATTATCAAAACGTAGCCACTCAGCCAGCCCTAACAGGTTCAGTTATAAATTCTAAAGGATGGCTCCCCGGGTCCGATTCGAACGGACAACCCACTCCTTACACTGATCTCCTAATTACTTAAGAGGGTGGACTATCTCACCGCCATATCGTTTGACTTAGGCGCAAGGCGTATAGTCTCTGAACCTTCCCCGATTTAACATCGGGGCTTGGCTGCGGATTGCCCCTTGGGGGTTTCCCGCAATTAACCTTGTTTTTCAACCAAAATTTCTTTCGGAAGCTGCACTAATCCTGCGTGGGATTTAAGGTACAGGGAGTTGCTCTACCGTTGAGCTACCGGGGAACACATTATCATTCTATCATCTCTAAAGATATTTTGTAAATGATGAGTATATGGTATAATTAAAAAATGGAAAATGATCTCGAGCCGCTTTCCAAAGAGGAAATCCAAGAAAAATTAAAGGTCCTTCCCGGCTGGATTTACAAAAATAACAAAATCAGCAAACAATTTGAGTTTGCCTCGTTTATGGAGGGTCTAAAATTAGTCAATGACTTAGCCCCCTTTTGCGAGAGAATCGACCACCACCCGGATATTTGTATTTATTACAGAAAAATCACTTTTGAACTCACCCGATACAGTATCGGCGGCAAAGTTACCGGCCGCGATTTTCAGGTTGCCCGGGAAATTGAGAGGATTTATGAGAAATCTCAATGACCAACTTCGGGAGCCGATTTGGCCATAATTTGGTCGTTGGTCATTTACTTACTTAAGGTAGTCCTTTAATTTTTGCGATTGTTCGTGTTTTTTTAGCTTCTGGAGAGCCTTGGCTTCAATCTGGCGGATGCGCTCCCGGGTCACCCCGAATTCCTTGCCAACCTCTTCCAAAGTGTGCGTCCGGCCATCCTCCAGACCGAAACGCATTTTCAAGATTTTTTGTTCTCGAGGCGCCAAAAACACCAGCGATTCACCCACATGACCCTTCATTAACTGATAAATGGCGTTTTCTTCGGGCGAAAGCGACACTTTATCTTCGATAAAATCGCCGAGACGAGAGTCTTCTTCTTCGCCGACCGGCGTCTCCAGAGAGACGGTTTCCTGGGAAATTTTGATGATGTGTTCGACTTTTTCCACCGGAATACCCATTTCCGCGGCAATTTCTTCCGGCAGGGGCTCCCGCCCCAAATCCTGAACCAGCTGTCTTTGGGTTCGGATGAGTTTGTTAATCGTTTCCACCATATGGACGGGAATCCGAATTGTCCGCGCCTGATCGGCAATCGCCCGGGTAATTGCCTGACGAATCCACCAAGTGGCGTAAGTCGAGAATTTATAACCTCGGTGATAATCAAATTTCACCACCGCCCGAAGCAAACCGGTATTCCCCTCCTGAATCAGATCGAGCAAAGAAAGACCCCGGCCGATATATTTCTTGGCAATGGAAACGACTAAGCGCAAATTGGCTTCGGCCAGTTTCTTCTTGGCGGTTTCATCGCCGGCTTCAATACGCTTGGCCAGCCGGATTTCTTCTTCGGAAGTAAGGAGGGAAATCCGGCCGATTTCCCTCAAATACATTCTCACCGAATCGTCGGAGATATCTTTTAATTCGCTGACTTTCTGACTTGTCTCGGTTTCAATTTCCAAGAGTTTCCGACCCTCTTTGACATCAATGCCTTGGAGAAAAAATTCATCGTACAAAGCATCTAAGAGAGGAATTTTCCTCTCCGGCTCGGCAAAGGCCTGGAGAATCTCCTGATAAGTCACAAAACCCGCCTGCCGTCCTTTTTCCAACAATTTTCTAAGCTCGGCAGGAAACTTAACTTCCACTTCTTTGACGGTTATCCTTTTACCAGTTTTGACCTTTGACTTTTGACTTTTGAGATTTGAGATTTGAGATTTGAGATTACTTCGATATTTCATCTTGGAATTCCTTAATTAATTTTTTCAGCCGCTCGTGGTCTTTGTCGCTTTCTGCCTGGCGAATCGCCTGGGCATAATGATCCTTGAGGGCTTCGCGCTGATTGGTTTGGAGTTTTGCTAAAATTTGCGGCAAATCTTCCTCGCTTACCTCCTCCGTTTGTTCATTAGCCAAAAAAAGCAGTTCGTCAATTTTCAGCCCTAATTGGCGAGGAAGACCCTCCCGGAGAGATTTCAAGAATTTCTCCCGGTCTCTTTCCTGATTATACAACAGGAGAGCCGTTTTGTAAATCGCAGAAAGTGAAGGGTCTTTCAAGGAAATTTCTTTGTTTTTCTTCAAGCTTTCAAAAACTTTTCCGGGATTTTTTAAAAATATGGCGATGAAAATTTCTTCAATGGTTAATCTTTTAGCCGGTCGTGATGAGGTCATCTCCTTGGAAGACGGAGCGCCGATTTTCGTCAAGGCGTCAAAAACGACCCTTTCGGAAACCGAGAGCCGTTTGGCCAAAAGCCCGACATAATGGGCCTGCTCGATTGAATCGGGAATTTTTTTGATGATCGGCAATATCTCTTTGGCAATTTCTTTTTTTTCCTGGGAAGTCAATTCCTTATCGCCGTTAGCTGTTAGCTGTTTGCTGAAGGCAAGACCGAAATACCAGTCAATCACCGAAGTCGCCTGATCAACTGCTTGCCGCCAAAAAGCAGGGTTTCGAGCGATCATTTCCCCCGGATCTTTGAAATCGCCCAAATTGACCATTTTGACATTTAAACCCGCCTGGATTGCCATTTCATAGGCCTTTTTAGCCGTCTGCAGTCCCGCGGTATCGGCGTCAAAGGCAAAGATGACATTCGGACTGTAACGGGAGAGGATTTGTAAATGATCGTAAGTTAGGGCTGTCCCCGAAGTAGCGACAATATTCCTGACCCCGGCCTGAAAGCTCGCAATTACATCCATTTGACCCTCAACCACCACCGCTGCCTTCTGCCGTTTAATCTCCCCCCGAGCCTGGTCAAGATTGTAAAGGACGCGGCTTTTTTTAAAAATGACGGTTTCCGGAGTATTGAGATATTTTGGTTCTTGTTTTGGATCCAAAACGCGACCGGTAAAGGCGATGGTATTTCCCATAACATCGCGGATGGGAAAAATGATTCTTCTAAAAAACCGCTCGGGGGAACCGGCATTTTGAAGATCGCTTTGAGAAAACCCCCGGTTTTTAAGATACTTAAACAACGCTTGGGAAGAAGGCGCATAGCCGATGAGAAATTCTTTAACCGTTTCCAAGGTCAATTTTCTTTTCTTAAGAAGATAATCGAGGGCTGGTTTGCCAGAGGGATGCGCCATTAGAATTTTATGAAAAACTTTGGTCGAAAGAGCATTGATTCTGTATAATTTAGACTTGACATCTCGCTGGTCCTTTCCGTCTTCCGTCCTCCCTGCCTTGCCGGCAGGCAGGTGTCTTCTGTATTCCGGCAATTTCACGCCCGCTCTTTCGGCCAGCATCACTAGGGCTTCCCGGAAGCCAAGATTCTCCATTTTCATCGTAAATGTGAAAATATCCCCGCCTTCCGAGCAGCCAAAGCACTTAAAAATCTGCCTTTCCGGCGAAACCATAAATGAGGGGGTTTTCTCCTGATGAAAAGGGCAAAGAGCTTTATAATTCGAGCCCGCTTTTTTAAGCGTCAAATAGCTCGATATTAAATCAACAATATCAATCCGCCGTTTAATTTCGTCAACTTCATCCATATTTCCAGACTAATGAAAATGAGAACAAAAAACAACTTTTATCGAACGCGAAAATTTCCCGTTCTTAAAACTTTCCAATAATCAGGATCATTAACTCTATTATTGAGAACTGGGGTTATATCTTTTCTTTTATGAAGATTATTTCGAATTTTAGATTTTCTTCCAGATTCCTGAAAAATAATTTCAAAATCAGATCTTTTCTCAAAAATAGAGGGCTTATTGATACTATTTTTTTGTTTAATGGTCGATAGATATTTTTCATTAATCTCGTAACCTATCGAATTTCTTCCCAAATTTCTAGCCGCTTTTGTGGTAGTACCGCTTCCTAAAAAAGGATCCAAGACAGTTTCGCCCACAAAACTGAACATTTTAATTAGTCTTTTAGGCAACTCTTCGGGAAATACGGCAAGATGTCCGCCGTTTTGTTTTTCGCCGGCAAAATTCCAATGTCCGGTAAAATATCTTCTCCACTCTTGTTTCGAAAGTTTTGACTTTTCTTTAACTACTCTTGGAACAACTGGAGACTGACCTAATTTCTTAAATAACAAGATGAACTCATAATCAATTTCAATCAGGCCATTCCGAGGATATGGAAAGGAACCCATAATCGAGGCGCCGCCGGTTGTATTCATCGTGGTTTTCTTTTGCCAAATAATCGCCCCCATATAATCAAAACCCATTGATTCACAAAATCTAATAATCTCCTCGCGGATTGGAATAATTTTATAGCGGCCATAAGTCACTGCTCTGGCAAATTGGTCGCCGATATTAACACATAATCGGCATCCTGGCTGTAGAACGCGGTAACATTCCGCCCAAACCTGATTAAGATTTTCGATATATTCCTCATAGCTATCGTTAAAACCGATTTGATTATTTGAACCATAATCTTTGATTTGCCAATATGGCGGTGAGGTAATAATAAGATGGATCGAGGTGTCTTTAACCTCCTTCATGTGCCTGGAATCGCCAATGATTATTGTATGTTTCGTATTCATCTCATTTCTCCAAAATATCTTTAACATCTATCAACAAACCTGACTTTGTTTTTTCATAAAAAATGATTTTACTTTTAATATCTTCTCTTAAAGAATTTTTGGTTTTGTAGGTTATTGGTTTAATTGAGACGGCAATCTCGTCTATAAAACCATCGATGCCCTGGGATTCTTCGCTCGGGCTCGATAATCGATAATTCTTTTTCTCAATTGAGGCGACTTTTTTAAGAATTGCCTCGTGGAATCTTAAACCGACAAAAGTTTTTTCCAAGACTAAATCTTCAACCCATCTTCTAATCATTGGCTCATCAATCTGATCAATTGCATTTTTCAAACCGAGTATCATTTTAGCGATTTTTCGAGTTGCCTCGCTGATGGCATTAGGATATTTCGCCAAATACCATTTTTTCCAACCTTCGTAGGTTTTCTCGGGGCATTCCTGAATTAGCTCTGATAATTGCCCAACCACTCGCGGTCTCGTTCCTTGAGCATTTTGATTGGCAAGATTGATTAACTGGCTGGCATACTTGGGATAGTCTTGGGGTTTGCCAACTAATTCTTCAATTAACTCTTGATTGCTTAATTTAACCGTCATTAAATTTATTTTAACACAAAGCCGGCTTTTTGAAGCGTCAAATAGCTCGATATTAAATCAACAATATCAATCCTGCTTTTGATAGTTTCAACGTCATCCATGACACTCCAAATATACCAGAAAAGAGTTCAAAGACAACTTATTTCAATACCGCGTAGTAAATCCCTTTAGTATGCTGGCCGTAGTACATCAGCCACTGGTTGTCGATTTTTGCCAGTGTCGGATCCCCGGGCGGGTCAGGAGCAAACTTGGCTTGGGTGTCTTTGTTATTGGTGAAATCAAAGACCAGTTCAGAAAAAGTGTCATCCTCATAAACAACATGATAAACCCCGGAATAGCTCCAAAAATATATTCTTAATTCGCCATCATCCCATCTTACCCATTCCGCTCCGTCAGTCGCTCCAAGCAAGGTCTCGTTTCTGGAGTCGAAGGCAATGCCTTTCTTTTCAAAACTCAAACCGTCTTTGGAAGTCGCCCAAAAATAAAGGTGCGTCTCCTGATTGGGCAATTTTTCGGTGGTTTTATAAGGTTCGTTAATCGTCCCGCGATAAACCATTAAATAAGTTTTGTCGTCTAACTGAAAGGTGCTTTGGGCGCCAACATTTTCCAAGGTAAAACCGGATTCTTCTTTATCAATCCGCATCCCCGGCTCATCTTGCCAAGTAAGGCCATCTTTACTGGTGGCACTTTTGATAACGCCGGCATTTTGGAAATATAATCTGAAAGTGCCGTCCGGGAGTTTGACCACATCCGGGAAGGTGGCAAATTCTTTTCTTATGCCTTCTTCTTTCGTCCAAGTGATGCCGTCGGTCGAAGTTGACGAATACATCTCCAATTTGTTGCCGGAAACTTCCGGCTCGACCGAATAATACAGCCGATATTTTCCGCCTCCCAGGTCCACGATTTCGGCGTCGGCGAATTTTCCGGCAATCGCCACGCCCTGCTCCTGCCAAGTTGGGGCAGATTTCGTCTTCTCGGAAACCGGCTGACTTTCCTGTTTATTCCCCAAAATCCGCCAGCCCAAAAATCCCAGTCCTAAAACCGCGAGCCCCAAAACAGACCACCATAATATTTTCATATACCCTCCTTAATAATATTTTACTCCTCTTTTGCTATATATGGAATCATACCAAAAAATCCCCTAAGGGATTTTTTGGGGTTGTCTTCTGTCTTACCAGTTCTTGTCTCGATTGCCGCCGAAGCCCCCG
>DATEAX010000016.1:0-3957 GCA_035288145.1 Patescibacteria group bacterium
CACGTTTGGCCAAAGCATACAAAAACTTGCCCGAATCCTCGTACTGCATCATCCACCACGCCTCGTCAATAATCATAATCCGGCGTTTGACATCAAAACGGATCCGCTGCCAGACATAATTTAAAATCATATACATGGCAATCGGCCGCAGAGATTCTTCAAGGTCGCGGACTGAAAAAACAATAAAGCCGGAAGAAAGGTCAAAATTGGTCGGCTTGTCAAAAAGTCCCTTGAAAGTGCCTTCGGTAAATTTGGATAAACGTTTGGTCATCGAATCAGCGCCGCTCATATTGGCGAGGACCGCCTGGAGGTCGGGAAGAAGGGGCGGAGTGTTTTTCTGGCTTTCAATGTCAATGGTAATATCGCGCAAAGCATAAGTTTCGTAGAGGGCTTTTTCCAAAACCGCGTCTTCTTCGGGCGAAAGGCCGCCGACCATTAAAGAAACGAGACCGTGAAGCATGGTGACATTAGAACGCAAAATATCTTCGCCCGAGGCCCCGGTTTGGGCCTGGGCGCCGGCTTTGGGCAAATCAAAAGGATTAATCCGTTTGTCCGAAGAAAGCGAAATATTCAAGTAATTGCCGCCAACGGCTTCGCAGAGCATTTTATATTCGTTTTCCGGGTCAATTACCAGGACATCGCTGCCGAGCATCAGGGAGCGCAAGGCCTCCAGCTTGACGGCATATGATTTGCCGGCGCCGGCTTTGGCAAAAACAACCGAGTTGGCGTTTTCCAGATTAAATCGGTCAAAAAGAATCAGAGAATTGTTGTGGCGGTTTAAGCCGTAAAGAACGCCGTCGTTGGAGGAAAGGGTGGCCGAAGTAAAGGGGAAGGTGGTGGAAAGCGAGGCGGTGTCAAGATTGCGGACGATTTTTAAATCGTCAATCCACAGCGGCAAAGTCGAATTAAGACACTGCTCCATCTGGAGGAGGGATTGTTTGGTGTAAATCAGCATTCCGCCCAAGGTTGATTCGAGCTGTTCGGTGATGGTGTTTAGCTCGTCGAGGGATTTTCCGTAAATGGTAAAATAAAGAGCAAACTGAAAAATCCGCATCTCGCCTTTTTGGAGGACATCGCGCAGGGACTCGATATTTTCCACCGCGGTTTCGAGTTCCGGGTTGCGGACCATGCCCTTTTCCCGCTCGATGGCTAAGGACGATTCCAGCTGGCCGGCTTTTTTCCGAAGCTGACCCATCATTTCCTTGGTGGAGATGGGATAAATGAACATCGAAATATCCAAAGTGATGTCGTAATTGATAATCGGCGCAAGCCAGTTGGTCTGGACGTAGCGGGGATAAGTGAAGACAAAAAGCGTCCGGACAAAGGTACTGCCCAAACGCAAATAATTCGGCTCCACCTTAAAAGCCGCCGGGGCGATTAAGTCCAGCACCGAGGCCATACCCTGTTTGTAGAAAACCGGGATTTGATAGGCCTGGGTTTTTTGAAAAACGCCCGGCCCGGTATCGGCTTTTTGTTGCCAGAATGTGTCAGATTTGGCTGGGGATTTAGGTTGTGGCTGGTTGTTTTGGGGCATTCCCTTCCTCTTTTGATTCTTCGGCTTCCTCGGATTGGAGGAGGGCCGATTGGACAACTTCACCGGTAAGATTCCCCGCTTCGGTCAGTTTTTCTTTGGCGGATTCTTCGGGATTGTAAACGCCGTATAATAATTCGATTATCTGCTGGGTATTGAGCTTGGCCGTTCGAATACCGATGGTTCCCAGGCCCGACTCAACCACCTGGACGCGCTGCTCGAGCTCTTTTTGAAAGGTTTCAAATTCTTCAGCCGAAAGAAGGGGCGGCGGCGCCTTTTGGCTGGGGATGGGATTTTTTAGAGGCTCAATTTTCGGCGGCACAAGATAGGGAATAACCACATAAAATCGCTTATCCATAATATTGGCCAGATTGATTAAGCGTTTAATGAAATCAATGTAGTCCAAGGTTTGGGCGCGCAAAAGCTCGTTGGTCTGACCAGAGGCGCGCTCGGTGAGCTTGGCCAAATAATTTCCCAGATCAAGTTTTTTGGACTGCATTAAGATTTGGATGGGAAAGGAAAGCGAATTTATAAAATTTTGATAGGCAAAAACAATCGCGTTTTGTTCCTGCTCGCTTTTTAAGGCAAAGTTGATTGACGAACAAAGCAGAACCTGCCGGAGATTGCCGTCTTTTAAAATAATCGTGTCATTGTGAATTTCCGCGAACTTGAGCGCTTCCTGGGTTGAACCGATCGGTTGTTTAGGACCAAATAAGGACAAGCCGCCTCCTTGAAATAAATACAAAAATCAAATCTCAAAATACTTTTTTATTTAACAAGCTTTCTTTTGGTTTTTGTGCCGGCGGTTTGGTCTGGGTATCAAGGGAGTAGGCGAGTTTTTCCAGTTCCGATTTTTCGATTTTTCTTTTGGGCGGCGGGGCGGCCTTCTCGATCTTTTTTGGCGAGGCATGGAGAACCTTGGGTGCCAATCCCTGCCTTTGCCAAAGCCGGATTTTCGGCCGTGAAAGATAAATTATCCCCGCTTTGATAAAATATGAAAGCGGCTGCTCCTGGATTTTTAAAAAAGCCAAAGCCAGAGCGATCATGCCGATGGGTAAACCGAAAATCCAAAAGACAAACCCGGTGCCGAAGCTTAAAAAGAGCAGATAATCAATGACTCCGCCGAAAAGCAAGTATAGAAACTGCAAGAGCGTGAGCGGTCCGACAATCTTGTCTTCCAAATCCAATCCCTGGGGAACTTGAAATTGCAAAAAACCTCCTTTGGAGGAAATGACCAATTCTCAATTAACCCAATTGACCCAAACAATAACCAAAATCTAATGTTTCAATGTCTAATTTTAAGCATTAGTCATTTTAACATTTTGATTTGATTGGTCATTGGGATTTGGTCATTGGTCATTTCTATTATATCACGCTTGGCAATTTTTCGCACCGCTTGACTGGGTGATAAAAGCGACTTGACAAGGAAGATGAACGAGGGTGTAATAAGTATTGTCATGATGAATAAAAAACTTTTTACTTCGGAATCGGTCACTGAAGGGCATCCCGACAAACTGGCTGACCAGATTTCTGACGCGATTTTGGATGCGATAATCGTTCAGGATCCTCGCGGTCGCGTTGCCTGCGAAACGCTTTTAACCAACGGCATTTGTTTTGTCGCCGGGGAAATTACCACCAAAACTTATGTCGACATTCCCAAAATCGCCCGCCAAGTCATCAAAGAAGTTGGCTATCTCAACGCCGAATGCGGCTTTTGCTGGGAAACTTCCGGGGTGGCGGTGGCGATTAAAGAACAGTCGTCGGATATTGCCCGCGGGGTGGATGCTTTTAAAGAGAAAGATGCCACGGGCGAGATTGTCGCCGAAGATTTGGAAGGTCTCGGCGCCGGCGACCAAGGCCTAATGTTTGGCTATGCCTGCCGCGAAACCAAAGAACTGATGCCCCTACCGATTGTTTTGGCTCATCGTTTATGTCAGCGGCTTGCCGAAGTCCGCCGGAAAAATATTATCAAGGGTCTTCGGCCCGACGGCAAATCGCAGGTGGCGGTGGAGTATCTTGATGAGAAACCCGCCAGAGTCCATTCGGTTTTAATCGCCGCCCAACACGAGCCGGAAATTTCTCTTTCCATGCTCAAAAAGGAAATTATTGATAAGGTGATTAAAAAAGTAATTTCCCCGAAACTTTTGGACCGCAAAACGAAATTTTTCGTCAATACTACCGGCCGGTTCTGTATCGGCGGTCCGCAAGGAGACACCGGGCTGACGGGCCGCAAAATTATTGTTGACACTTACGGCGGCATGGCGCGCCACGGCGGGGGCTGTTTTTCCGGCAAAGACCCGACCAAAGTTGACCGCTCGGGCTCGTATGCCGCAAGATGGGTGGCAAAAAATGTTGTTGCCGCGGGCTTGGCGGAAAAGTGCGAAGTCCAAATTGCCTACGCCATCGGCCGGCCCGAGCCGATGTCG
>DATEAX010000017.1:0-2318 GCA_035288145.1 Patescibacteria group bacterium
TATCGGTCCGTGGCTGGGGTTGCTGCCGGCGTTTCTGATTGCGCTTTCGATTTCTCCCCTGAAAGCCTTGCTGATTTTAATCGCTTATCTTATTATCCAACAGCTTGAAGCCCAATTCTTGGTGCCGAAAATTATGGGCAAAGCCGTGGGTCTTTCGCCAGTCATCATCATTTTAGCAGTACTTGCCGGGGCGAAATTGATGGGGGTTTTGGGTGTAGTCATTGCCGTGCCGGTGGCCGCCGCCATTTCCGTCCTGCTTCAGGAGTGGCCTAATCTTAAGCGACTCAAAGAAAACAACTAGTCCTTGGTTTGAAAATGGAGGAAGGCAGAACTAATTCGCAATTGAGATTAAATTACAAGGCGATAATTTTTCTCCTATTTTTTATAATTGGCGCCTATTTGTTAATTCCCAGATTGGTTGACATTGAGGAGGCGCTCCGATTAATTTTACGGATTAATAAAGGTTATCTTCTTTTGGCTCTGGCCGCGGAAATCATAAGTTATCTCGGCGCGGCCGGATTAATGGGGGTGATTCTTTCCCGGCTTGGTCACCGAATCCGTTTTTGGGACCGATTTCGTTTGGGTTCGATTGCCGCTTTTGCCATTCATTTCTTTCCTCTTGGCTCTTTCGGCGAAGGCACGGTGGATTTTTATTTCTTAAGCCGAAGACAGGTTGGGGGAGGTTCAATTCTGCTAATGTTTGTCTTGAGAATGATTATTTCTTACTCGGCCTTTTTAGGTCTTTTCTTTTTGGCATTGGTCTTGGTGCCGACTTACCCCCATCTGCCTTTTTCCCCCAAGGTCATCTCTTTTTTCCTAATGGCAGTCATCATCTGGGGAATTTTCTATATGATTCATCTTTATTGGCACAAAGAAAAATTCCATCTTCTTTGGCAGAAGTATTTGCATTTCATTAATCGGACGCTTGCTAAAGTCGGCAGCAAAGCCATCCCCGCGGAAAAAATCGAAGAACTTTTTGAAGATATTTATAAAGGAATCGGACTCTTTTTCGGGAAAAAAAGAACCTCGGTTTTTGGAGGGCTGACGGCCCTGGTTTACTGGTTGGGAGATATTTTTTGTTTTTATTTTGTCTTTTTAAGTTTCGGTTATAAAATTGGATTCGGGGTTTTGCTTTTTGGCTATTCAGTGGCGACTCTTGCCGGTCTGGTCTCGTTCATCCCCGGCGGTTTGGGTGTCGCTGAAGGAACAATGGGTTTGGTTTACAACAGTTTAGGGGTGCCGTTGTCTTTGGCTTTGATGTCAATTTTGGTTTTTCGCTTTTTTTCTTTTTGGATCTGGATTCCCTTTGGGCTATACTCGTTCTTGAGTTTAAAAAGAAAAAGTTAAACCATTTTGACCCCACCCCTGGGGTGGGGTAGAGGTGGTTAGAATAACAAAATCCCCGTGGAATTAATTCCACGGGGATGAGGGTTGAAGGAGGGGCTGGGTTGTGGATTACCGCCGGCGAATCGCGAAACCGAGAAAACCGACGATGCCGGTGCCGAGTGCGAGCAAGCTGGCGGGTTCGGGAACATCGGATTGGTAAAGAGCTACGCTGAATTGCCAATCGCCCTTAATTCCGTCAAGGATTTTCGGCCAATCACCGATATTCCTTTTCTCGATCGTTATGGTTTGGTAGTTCCGGAAGTTGTCCTGCCAGAAGGTGATAGTTGCAGGTTGCTCGGGTAATGTCCACGGTCCACCGTGGATGCTTGCGATGTAGCCGGCATGAATTTCAAAGGCCTGGTCGGGATTGCTGGACCAGATTTTGCCCACGAAATTCTCGATACTGTTTTGATTGACGACCCGGATATCAGAGTAGAGAAGTCCCTGGGGACTTTCTATCCCAATGTTGACGATAGCGTGGGGGTTGTGAGTTGTTCCCCACGGCCAGGTTTCCGGAACAGTCGAAACCCCTGTTTTTATCGCCTCGCCGTACAGCGAACCGATTGGATTTACCAGCATGATGATGCCGAAGTCGGCGGTTGCTGGCAGGATGGCAAAAGCCACCGTGAAGACAATCAGAACGGCCAGGAAACCTACTTTTTTCACTTGTCAATTTCCTCCTTGGAACAGATGTAGCTTGTCTCAAGCCCTATTGCTTGAAAAAAGCTAGTCTATTTCAAGGAAACTAAAATATTATACCTTATTTTAAGGCATTTGTCAAGTCGAGAGGACTAAAGAATCAAAACCAGCCGATTAAATTTTAATTGGTGTGAAAGAGATTTTGGTAAGAGAGCTGGTTACAAGTTTGTTCTATGGGATAATATCTTGACGCTATCAAAGATGATTTGTTGATCGCCTGCGGACAGAGACTT
>DATEAX010000018.1:0-19628 GCA_035288145.1 Patescibacteria group bacterium
AGTGTTGCGTAAGTCAGCGGTAAGCATTTTCGTATGAAGCGTTGTTGTCTGGCCGACTGCCAAACGAACAAATGCCATAATAATCAAAAACACAACGAAAAAGACGCCGACTGCCACTAGCAGCTCGATAAGGGTAAATCCTTTCAATTTTTGTCTATTTTTTAATAACATTCTCCTACTCTTGGTGGGGTTACCGACTCAACTGGACAAATCCTTATCATACCCGAAGCACCATCGAGGTTTATCTGGTAGTAATCATTTTGGAACGCGTTATCATTATCTGTCCTCAATGTAACATTCGATTCGGGGCCTGAAGTAGCTGGCTGTATCTGACCGAGAAGAAGACCTGTCATTTTGTAATTATAATAGAAGTAAACCAAATTACTGTCCTTAGTTCGTGTTTGAACGCAGGGTGTCACACATTCTTTCAGTAAGCCGGGTGAAGAATATATGTCGGCATCAAGAAATGCACCTCTTGAAACAACCTGCTCATCGATTCTCACATCGGAGGTATCCTCGCCAATGGGGTTATCCCGGTTTAGTTTGTAAAGAAAAATCTTGTTGCGGTTGGCTTCAACGGTGCTATCGAAAGGATAGATTCTGACCTGGATATATTTCATATTAAAATCGCTGTCCCGGGGCGCCATTGCCCGGGAGCGGGCATCGGTTAAAAAACTCTTGATTCTTTCGGCGCTGTCCCGGGCCTGTTTGCGCGTCCGCGAAGCGGAAATGCCGGCGACAGAACCGGCCGTCAAAAGAACGACAATGCCGATGACAACCATAAGTTCGATGAGGGTAAATGACTTTTTCATTTTGAAAAAATTAATTTAAAATTTAAACTGCAAAGTGCAAATTCACAGTTTTAAATGCAAAATTATCTAATAAATACATTTTTTAATTTTACAACTTTGGTTTTTGCATTTGAATGCCTAAAGGGATTTTTGAATTTTGCATTCTTTTACAGTCCCATTTTCAACAAATATACCCTTACCAATTCTTCTCCCCAAAACAAAGTCACAAAAGTGGCGCCAATCAAAAACGGCCCGAAGGGAATGGTGTCTTTGAGGGTTTTCTGTTTTAAAACCATCAAAATTAAACTAAAGACCGCCCCGAAAACGAAAGAAAGAAATAAAGCCATAAGAATATCGGGAAAGCCGAGAAATAGTCCCATAAAGGAAGCCAAAAGAACATCGCCTTTACCCATCCATTTTTCGCGGGAGATTATCACCAGAAAGCCGAAAAGCCCCAAACCGATGGCAAAGCCCGCGCCGTAAGCAAGCCAGGCCGAAGTATCGAGAAAAAGCCCCTGCTTTCCCAAAAGATAAACATCTAAAATCAGCGCCAAGCCAAGGGCTATGTAAACCAAAATATCGGGAATTTCCGAATGAAGCCAGTCGTAGCAGGCAATGACAATTAAAATGGCGGAGATGAAAAATAAAAATAAAGATTCCCAGGAAAATCCAAATCGGCTGTAGATTAAAACCAAAATAACCGCGGTCAGAACCTCGACTAAAGGATACTGCAAAGAGATGGGTTTTTGGCAGTTGCGGCAGCGGCCAAAAAGCAATAAGTAAGAGATAAAGGGAATTAAGTCGTACCAGGGAAGGGTTTTTTTGCATTTCGGGCAGTGGGAGCGGGTTTTAATAATGCTTTGGAGGTCGTCAAAGCGGGCAATGACAACATTTAGAAACGAGCCCATTGCCAAGCCGAAAAAGATAATAAGGATATAGATAAGTACCTGATATGCTTCCAATTCCCCTCCCTAAGCCCGATGTAACATCGATGTAACATCGGGGAAGTCCGCCGAAAGGTGGACATTTTTATTATATCAAAACCTCAAATCTATTTCAATTTTTCTTTGGTATAATTCTCCGCTAATCTCTCAAAAAATGTTTTTATTTCTTCCGCCGTGTATGAATCTCTTAAAAACTCGATTTTTGTAATTTGCAAGTCATCAACATAAATTAACTGTTGCAAAAATAATTTTTCGGGAAATAAGTCGCCAAATTTTTTCTCGGTATTTCGAATAAGCCAATCGAGGGTCACATTTTTCATTTTCAGAATAAAAAACAAATCCACATAATCTCGATACTGTGCTCGCTGACCGATGGTATAAGATTTATCGACAGCAATATCCCTCCAATGGGCCATTTTAATTGGACCGACATCAATAGGCGGGTATAAATTCTTAAAATTGTACTCAAAAAAGGTAATTTTTAAGCCAGAGGAGGCATAAAAGGTTAATTCTCCGCTGTTATGACGAACAATTTTTAGAGGCCCAAAAATTTTCCTTGCCTTTACTCGCAAATTTGTTGGCAGTGGCTTTGGTAAAAATATATCAAAATCATAAGAATGGCGATGTTTAAGCTGAAGTGCTAAGGCCGTGCCCCCGACCAACATTCCCAATTTGGAGAATTTGGCCAATTCGGGAAATTCTCTTTTTTGAAGTTCGGTCAATACCTCAAAATGTACTTTGAACATAACGCTTTTTATCTAAAGAAGCAGTTTTCAAATTCAAAATGATATTTTTGACAAATATAAACGAGCCCTGATCGTAAACTCTTGTTGGCTCTTTCATAAATACATCTTTTACCCCTTGGCGACCATAAACTTGAAATAGCCAGCGAATTTGCTCAAGATTTCCATACGCTAAAACCTGATGAATGATGTAATTTTTGTCACGTTCCAAATCGAGTCTTGCAACATTAACCGACCACAAAATCCCCTGTAAAGATTTTGGAATTTCCGGAAGTTTCTTCTCTTTATTCATAACTTAATGATATCAAAATTTCAAAACTATTTCAATTCGCCATATTGTTACCCTGTTACACACCGGGTGTGTATGTGGTTCTCTAAAAGGGACTTATCCGCCCACTGCAGGATCTATAACCCAAGTGGCAGTGGCATTAGGTTGACCGCTCTTGATTCCAGTAATTACCAATTGTGCTCCAGAAAGAGAACTAGAAGTAACATTAATGGTGCATGAATAGGTCAGACCAGATGGTGCTGGCACAGTCTGGGGTGTGCCCCACACGCAGGTTACTGAATCCGGCGCCATACTGAATGTCGCCTGAAAAGTCTGATTGTAAGGACGACTGCCATTGAAATCGCCCTGGGCCGGATTTGTCCCAACGACCGCAAACTGCGTCTGGGCTTGGCCGGCAAGGAAAGTCGTGCCGGTGGTTTTAACAGTGCCAGTCGTCACCGTGCCGGTGGCGCCGCCGCAGTCGGCCGCTGAACATTGGGCTTGGACTTGAACACTTTCACCGGTTATATACGAGCCCGAACTAGGACTAACCCAGGTCCACCTGCTTGTTCGTAAATCGGGATATTTCATACCAACATCAACTCCCTTATATGTATAACCCGGAGCAATCCCCGATCGCCTAAAGCAAACAAAGTTATTGTGATCGGCGGGGCCGATATAATTCCCGTCATTGATGCAAAGAGTTATTGCCGCGGCAAGGCTTGATAGGCTGCTCTGACCCGATGCCAGCCTCGCTTTTCTCCTTGCATCTTGCAAGGCAACAATTATCATCGCCGCCAAAATCCCAATGATGGCAATGACGACCAAGAGTTCGATAAGGGTAAAGCCCCTCGACGATGCTCGGGGTGAACCCCTCCCCTTTTTGGAAAGAAACATATGACCTCCTTTTTACTCCAACTACACCTCCGAGGTGTAAGTTATGCTGAAGTAATTTTACTTAAATCCAGCTTCGTATTTTAATTATACCAAAATACTCTTTTTGCAACAAGCCGCGCATATCAACATTGCCCGACCCGCAAAATACCCCACCCCAGGGGTGGGGTGAAAACGGTTAGGGTGGTTTAACCAAAAATTCCACCTTTATGGTGGAATTTTTGTGGAGTTTCTGTCTTGACAAAGCAAGGCATATGCATCATGCTTTGTCAAAAGCTATCCGCTAACAGCTTACTGCTTACTGCTAAAAGGAAATCGCTATTGATAGCAATATATTTCTACCGAGCGGTGATCTGCTTGAAAATTAGGATTTAGATACAACCGGTCGCGGTACAAGTCCAGGTTGTAGTCGCACCCACAGATGGTGTAAAGGTCGCATTAAAAGTAAAAAGACCATCGCTAGAAGTTAAATCAGTAACGGTAATACCCCCCCAACCAGTTGGCAATATTGCTGTTGCTGGCCAAGTTGCGCTAGTAACTGCAGTATCTTGACATATATTACCTCCCGCTGCAGGAGCAGCTGTCATTAGGCTGGTAACAGATGTTCCATCATTACACATTACTGCCGCTGCCTGAGCTGATCTTAAAGTCGCTTCTCCCGAAGCCAGCCTTGCTCTTTCCCTTGCGCTAGTTAATGCCACTAAAACCATCGCCGCAAGTATCCCGATAATGGCGATGACGACAAGCAATTCGATGAGGGTAAAGCCTCTTTTGCCCTTTGGCGGGCAAATTGTTTTTTTCATTTTAATCTCCTTTTTTAAAAATTATTTCTTTAAGGCTACCGACCAAAGCCTTAGATAACTGAGATAATCAGATAATTAAGATAATTAAGATTTTTTATTCTTAATTGCGGAAATAAAATTGTTCAAACCTTTGGTTAAACCAATATAATCAATATTTAATCTCTTAAAATCTTCTAAGGGAATATATTCCAAATCCCGTGCGGCCATAAGATGACTTCTTGTTTCTTCGATCGATCCCCTGGCATTGTAAAGAAATTTTGTTTTATCCAAATAATGGTGCCTTCCGTGCGCTTCAGCAATATTTGCGCAAACTGATATTGCCGCTCTTCTTAATTGATCAATTAAAGAATAACACTCGCTTCTGGGAAATTTTGCCGTTAATTTGTAAATCTCGAGCATCAATCGATGTGCTTTCTGCCAGACTTTTAAATCTTCAAACCCCATCGCCATCTCTCAATTCTCCCAATTCTCTTAATTCTCTCGATTATCTTAATTCTCTTAATTCTCTATTTAATCACACTCGTCAGGCTGTATATCGGATACAAAATCGCATACATAATGAAGCCGACGCCGACGCCGATGATGACGATAGTGACGGGCTCAACAAGATTGGCGATGGTTTTGATTTTAATGTCGGTTTCGTCCTCGTAATATTCGGCGACTTTTTTAAGGAGGGTTTCCAGCCGGCCGGTCTGTTCGCCAATCATAATCATCTGGGTGGTAAGAATGGTAAATTCTTTTTCTTTTTCCAGAGGCACGGACATCGGAATCCCCCGCTCGACTTGGGAAATGACATTTTTTAAAATCCGGGTGTAGACGCGATTATTGATGACCGAAGCGGTGATTTTGATTGCCTCAATGATGGGCACGCCGGCTTGGATAAGCATGGCCATTGTCCGGGAAAATCTGGCCATATAAATATCGTAGGAAACATAGTTTATGAGGGGAGTTTTGAGCTTGATGATGTCCCAGGAAAGACGGCCGGGCCGAGTCAGGCGGAAAAAGAAGAGACCAAGGATAATCAGGATAATCAAGATAATCAGCAATAACCACCAGTAATTTACCATGAAATCCGAGGTGGCCATCACCGCCCGCGTCACCAAAGGCAGGTTGGCGCCGGCTTCCTGAAAGACGGTTTTTAAGGTAGGGACAACTTTAACCATCATCAGGACCACCACCCCGACCATCGCCACGAGGACAAACGCGGGGTAAGCCAGAGCGGAGCGGATTTTTGAGTTAAAAGACTGAAAAAGCTCCATCTGGTCGGCCAGGTGAGTGAGGACGACATCGAGCTTGCCCAGAGTTTCCCCGGAGCGGACAACGGCGATAAAAAACTGGCTGAAGGTTTTGGGAAATTTTGACAAAGAGTTCGAGAGGGTTTCGCCGGCGCTGATGTCCTGATGGACTTTGTCTAAGATTTTCTGAAAAGCGGGGTTTTTCGTCTGCATCTTGAGGAGCCGGAGACAATTATCCAAAGCAAGTCCGGCGGAAATCATTACCGCCAGCTGTCTGGTAAAAAAAACTTTTTCTTTGGTTGATACCCGGGAAAAGAGGACGATTGGCTTCAAAAACCCTCCTTTTGATACATCTATAATATTATATTAACACAAGCTGGACGTAGAACAAGCTTTAGCTTGAAAACCAGCACGCTAAAGCGTGAACTACATTTAGCTCAATAGACCATCATCTTAAACGCTTTGGGATCAATCGCCCAGGCCAGAGCGTTGTCAATCGTAATTTCCCCTTTGGAAACCAGTTCGGCCAGGACTTTGTCCATACTAATCATCCCTTCGGAGGCCGAGGTCTGGATGATATTCGGCAGTTGATGGGTTTTTCCTTCGCGGATGGTGGCCCGGACCGCCGAATTGGCAACCATTATTTCGCAGGCCACGGTTCGGCCACCGGAGGTTTTCGGCAATAGCCGCTGGGAAACGACCCCCAGCAAGACATTCGCCAGCTGCATCCTGACCTGCTGCTGCTGATGGGGCGGAAAAACGTCAATGATGCGGTCGGCGGTTTGAGCCGCGGAATTGGTGTGCAAAGTCGTAAATACCAAGTGACCTGTTTCCGCGAGCGTCAAAGCGGCGTCAATCGTTTCCAGGTCCCGCATTTCGCCGACTAAAATGACATTGGGGTCTTCGCGGAGCGAGGAACGAAGCGCCCTCGCAAAGGAATTGGTGTCCGAGCCGACTTCTCTTTGGGAGATGATTGATTTTTTGTGGTCAAAGACATATTCAATCGGGTCTTCAATGGTGACAATGTGTTCCGAGCGGCTCTCGTTGATGCGTTCGACGAGGGCGGCTAAGGTGGTGGATTTGCCGTGACCAGTGGGACCCGTGATAATCAGAAACCCTTGGGAAGGAGCGGTAAATTTCTCCAAAATCGGCGGCAGACCCAGCTCCGAGAGCCCCTTAATCAGCTTAGGAATAAACCGCAAAGAGGCGGCAAAGTTTCCCTTTTGAAAATAGGTGTTGGTCCGAAAGCGGGTCGTCTGATAGCCGAAAGAAAAATCAAGTTCTTTTTGGGTCTTAAGGCGCGCCAATTGTTCCTCGGTCATAAACGACTGGACCAAGCGGGTAACGCTTTCCGAATTGAGCGACCCTTCGCCGGGAACAGTCGAGAGCCGGCCGTCAACCCTCAAAACCGGGGGCACGCCCACGGTTAAGTGAAGGTCTGACGCCTTACGCTCGATGGCCAAATCCAAAAGTTTTTTCATCTCCGGATCCAAAGTTGTTTGCATAAAATGCTCCTTTCAGTCGCTTAATTGAATTTTAAGATAACTAAGAGAATTAAGATAACCAGATAATTAAGTTTTTTGCTCAAAAATCTATTATCATAATCTCGATTCTCTCAATTATCTTAATCCTCTTGATTCTCTCGTATTGAAAATCACACCGTTATCACTCTCATCACCTCATTTAAGGTGGTCTGGCCCTTGAGGGCCTTGATAATCCCGTCCTGCTTCATTGTCGTCATGCCTTCGCGGACCGCCTGGGCCTTTAGCTCCGAGGCCGGTTTATGGGTCAAAACAAGATTTTCCAGTTCCCGAGACATAGTCAAAACTTCAAAAATGCCGATTCTCCCCTTGTAGCCCAGCTCGCATTGGTCACAGCCCGCACCCTCGAAGAATTGATAGGGTTTGGGCTGATTGAATTTCAAAATTTCCGCCTCGACTTCTTTTAAAATCGGCGCCGGAATATGGGCTTGGCGCTTGCAATGGGGGCAGAGCTTGCGCACTAAACGCTGGGCAATGATAGCGTTGATTAAGGAAGTCAGAAAAAACGGCTCCACTCCCATATCGATAATCCGGGGTAAAGCGCCGGCGGCGTCATTGGTATGGAGGGTCGATAAGACCAAGTGACCGGTTAAAGCCGCGTGGGTTGCCAAAGAGGCGGTTTCCGAATCGCGGATTTCGCCGACCATAATAATGTTCGGGTCCTGACGGACAACGCTCCGCAACCCATTGGCAAAAGTAAAGCCAATTTTCGGTTTAATCTGGCACTGGTTTAAGCCCGGGATTTCGTATTCTACCGGGTCTTCCAAGGTAATGATGTTCACCGAGGCATTGGAAATGCGGTTTAAAATCGCATACAAAGTCGTTGTTTTGCCCGAGCCGGTCGGGCCTGTGGCCAAAATCACCCCGTAGGGCTTGTTCATATTGTTTAAAAGAATTTTCAGGGCCCGGCCGCCAAGACCCAATTCTTCAAGGGTATAGAGATGGGCGGATTTATCCAAAATTCTCATAGCAATTTTTTCGCCGTGGATGGTGGGCAAAGTGGAAATTCGGAGGTCAATCCCGTGACCCAAAGCAATGCAGTCAAATCGGCCGTCTTGGGGGATGCGGGCTTCGTCAATTTTAAGCTTGGATAAAATTTTTATCCGTGAAACGATGGCCGGCTGAATATCCACCGGAAGTTTGATAATGTCTCGCAGAAGTCCGTCAATTCGGAAACGGACTCGGATATTTTTTTCCGCCGGCTCGATGTGAATGTCCGAGGCCTTTTTTAAGACCGCCAAAATTATCGCCGCGGCAACGATTTTCGGCACATGGCCCGAGCGGGCGATTTCTTCCAAATCCTGAACCTCGCGGACTGTTTCTCCCACAAATTTATCCAGGTCATTCTCGTTAGGCATCACCAAGGGCTGGGAGACCTTGCTCTTGACTTCCGGAATTTCCTCCCCGGGCTTCTCTTCTTGGGGAATCCCCACTTCCTTAAGATGCTCTGGCGGTTCTTCGCGGACTTCTTCCGGCTCTTCTTTTTCCTTGGGCGGCGGGGCGGGTTTTTCTTGGGGCTCAAGCACCGGGATTTCCGCCTTGGGCGGCGGGGCGGGTTTTTCTTCCGGTGGTTGGACAATTTTTAATTCTTCCGGCTGGTAAAAACGCATCGCCCGTTTTATTTCCGAAGGCGTAACTTGGTATTCCTCAATGGCAATGTCATTTTTTTCCTTGACAAAATCGAGGATTTCCCGCAGTTTTTTGTCATCCGGGTCAACAACCGCCACTTTGATAAACGAAGGGTGAGGCGCTTCGAAAACCACCATTTGATATTTTTCAGCAATATCTTGGGGAAATTTGCTAATCACACCAAAGGGGATTTCGATTTTATCGAGTTCGATGGTCTTGAATTGTTTGGCCGAGGCGGGAGCGGGAATAGGCGTTTTGGGCAGGGCAGGCGGAGTCATTTTGGCTGGGGCAAGCGGCTGGTGATATTGATTGGTTGCCGACTGAAAATCGGCGGAGGTTGTCACGCCCAAGTCAACCTGAAAACTTTTGTCTTTTTCGAGCTTGGCTAAAACATCCTGAAGATGGATAGTTAACTTCGCCGGTTCGGCAATGGCGATATGGACGGTTTCCGGGACGGTTTTCTCAATTTCATAAGCAATAATTTTGTATTCCCGGGCTAATTTTTCCGGCACGCGCGAAAGGGCTTCCGGGGGAATTTGCCGGTCTTTTAAAGAAACAAAGGGAAGGCCATAAAGAGCGGCGTAGGCCCGGGCAATGTCTTCTGCCGAAACCATTTCCTCGCTTTGAAGCCGATTTTCCACTTCAGAATTGGAAAGCCCTCGCCAAGATAAAGCAATGTCTTCTTTGACTTTGCCCTGACTTTGAAGAACATTGATTAATTTTTTATCTTTAATTTCCAAAACTCCCTCCTTGGAGGAGAAACAAATAATCTCTATCTTTACTATATAATATATAGTAGGGCGGTGTCAATTCTGGGTTTTAATGCCCAATTCTGGCGGCAAAATTAAAAGCGTAAAAATAACGCTCCAGAAAATCAGCCGATGAGCAATACTGATTATCAAAATAATAGTCAACCAAAATCTCCCTCAAGCGAGCGATTTCTTTGAGGGCATTCCGATTTTTTTTATCCGCCAGAGTCAAATCCAAGAGTTCCAGCGCCCGCTCAAAGGCGAGCCGCGAGTCTTCCGGGTTTTTCCGCCGCCATTTGATAAATCTAAAAACTTCTGAACCCACATTGGCCATCTGTTCATAAATACTTTTCCTAAACCAGTCCTTAGGCTTGAGCCCTTTATGATAAATAATTTTCATTTTCAAGGGGCTGAATATCCCGATGTTACATCGGGGATGAAGCCTGTTTGGAAACAAGCTTGCCCCGTCGGGGTTACTTCGCAGCTTGCTGCGAAGTAGTTTATTTTTGCACCAATTTATTGACAATTTGAACAATTTTTTCGCGTAATTTTTGATTGTCAATGCCGCGGGTCCGATTATTCTGATTAGGACGAAGGTTAATCATTGAATCAAATTCAACAAAATCATTATCTTCTTTTTCAGGATACAGATTTATTCCCCACAAATTTTCCTGTCGGGAACCGTTTTTCAAAAGTTCGGCCTCTTCATCAGCATGCATCGGCGCATCAACGGCCATTGTCTCTCTTTCGATGTCAACAACGGCCTTGACGAAATTGCCGAACATTTTTTGAGACATATTTTTTAGTTCTTCCAAAGTAATTTTTTGATTAATAATCTTCATATCCGCCGCCTTCAGGCATTCAATGGATGAAAAGATGCCGCCGATTTCTTACGGCAGAGTGTCATTAAATCTTCGTTGGGGCTATTCCAAATTTGTTCAACTTTTTGCTTGATGGGAAAAGTTTTTGCTTCAACAATCGGCGGAACTTCAGTGGTTATTTGATCATAGACCTCCTCACGAACAATATTTCTGATTCGTTTTAAATCGTTTTTATCCAAGGCCATTTTTTAACCCCTCTCAAATATAATTATATCATAATTTTAAAAAACAACTTGGCAGGCCTGGAGCGAATCGGACGCCCGACTGTGGTTTTGGAGACCACCGTTTTACCACTAAACTACAGGCCCAAAAATAAAATATCGAAGCTCAAAATGCAAATACTACTTCTTCGCCTTGGCGATTTTCACTTCTTTATGCAGGGTATGCTTGCGATCTCTTTTACAGAATTTCATGAGCTGCAATTTTTCTTTGTTTTCGGTGGGGTTTTTACTCGTGGTGTAATTTCGCGACTTGCACACGCTACATTCAAGTTGGATTAAGATTGCCTTGGCTTTGGCCATAATTTCCTTTCTATAGTGGTGTGAGCCGATGAGAGGATTCGGACCTCCGACCTACTGTTTACAAAACAGTTGCTCTACCACTGAGCTACATCGGCATACCCAAGTGGAGCCCGGAATCGGATTTGAACCGACGACCTACTCCTTACCATGGAGTTGCTCTACCGCTGAGCTATCCGGGCTTGGTGCTGGGAGAGGGATTCGAACCCCCGAAGGCATAAGCCGCCTGATTTACAGTCAGGTGCGTTTGACCGCTTCGCTATCCCAGCCAATATCGCCTCTTCCCTATTTTATCATCATCAGAAAAATTTCTCAACCATAAAAAAGAGTCCTCAAATCCCCAAATCTTTAACCGACTACTTCTTCTTCTTTTCCTTTTCGTAGAGTTTTTGAGCCCGCTTCAAGAGCCGGTCGTATTTGCGATTCTTTTTATCAAGCGTCAAGGCCTTTTGAAAAGAGTCCGTCGCCTTAAAATAATCCTTAAGACCCATAAACGCTAAACCTAAATTGACGTGCCGCGAGGCCAAATCCGGCTCCAATTTCATCGCCTGACAAAAAGCGTCTTTGGCATCGTAGTAATTTTTTTGCTCAAGATAAATACAGCCCAGGCGGGAATAAATTTTGGCATTATCCGGGTCCTCGGCCGCGGCTTTAATGTAGAGGGCTTCCGATTTCTGATAGTTTTTTTGCTCGAAAGCGTCATCAGCTTGGGCAATCAAACCGTAGAGACCGATTTCTTCCGAAGTAACGCTTTGCTGTTCCAATCTTTTCTTGCGGGCATCAGGCAGTCGCCGGGCAATAAGAATTAAGATGACCACCACGGCCAAAACCACTAAAAGATTCCAAATCATATTTTCTTTTCCTTTTTAACTTTTGCTTCAGTTTTTTGGTAATTTCCCAATTCATAGGAAAGACAGCACATCAATTTTCCGCAACAGCCAGTTATCTTGCCCACTCCTTGAGGGGCAAGTTCTTGGACTTGAGCCATTTCCAAATTAATATTTTCCAAATTATTCAAGAATTTGGCGCAGCAGAGTTCCCGGCCGCACCGGCCGATACCCCCAAAAAAACGGGCTTCTTCGCGGGCGCCCACCTGCTGAAGACGAATGATTTTTTGAAAAGTTTTCGCCAAATCCAAAACCAGACCCCGAAAATCAACCCTGCCCTTGGCAGAAAAATAAAAAGTCAGTTTTTTTTGGTCAAAAGATAAATCGGCATCCAAAATCGTCATTTTGAGATTATGGCGAAAAACTTTGGTTTGCCCCTCTTCGATAAAACCTCGGGCAAGATTTTTCAGCTCGCACTGCCGGCAGCGGTCTTCTGAAGTCATTGCCCTTAAAATTTGCCCCAAACTATCTTCGATATCAACATCGGCGGGAGGCGAATCCAAAGTTCTCCCCTCTTCGACAATATCTTCGGTTTCCACCAAAACCGCCTGGTTAGGTTTTACTTTAAGGGGTTTTCCTTGTTCGTCGCGATCCGAAAAGGCATTAATTTTTCCAATGGAATTAATCCGCACCAAAATTTTCTTCATCTCGCTCCCTTTGGTCGCTCGATGTAAACTCTGCTCCTTAATTAAAACATCAAAATTTTAAAAGGAGATTTTCTAAGAGTAATTTTACCGAAGTATTGGTTGAAAGTAAACTCCTTGAGCGTAAAATGGCTCGGAGGATTTCCCGAGTATCCTCACCAGATAAAAGATTTTCCCGCAAATCTCTCTCCCACTGATTCAGTAGTTTGATTAATTCACCTTCATCTTCAATTAAAGAATTTCCATATTGAAATCGTTCGACCAAAGACATCCGGGCAATTTTCTTAACTGATATGTAATTTTGAGGTAAAACCTCTTCCGTCAAAAACTTTTGACGAACTAACTGACATCGGGAAAGAATCGTCGGTAAAATTTTCTCTTTTTTGGTCGCCCGGAGCACCAAAATAGCCCCCTCCGGCGGTTCTTCTAAGGTCTTTAAGAGGGCATTGGCGGCTTCCAGGGTAAGGTTTTCGGCATGCTCGATGACAGCCAATCTCTGCTTGGAACTGTGGGGCCGAAGTGAAAACCAGTGATTTAACTGGCGAATGCTCTGGATTTTCACCGGATTTTCCAGAATTTGTAAAAAATCAGGGCTGTTGATTTTCAGAAACTCCCGCATATTTTCTGCTTGAAAATCACCAAAAACCAGATAAGCGTGGGCGAGAGCTTTAGCCTGGTACTGATGTTTAATTAAAGCTTGAAACCGATCCCCAACTCTTTTCATATTTTAAAACTACCATATTCCTCTTCAAAAGTCGATTTTGTTGACTTTTGTCAAACAACCGTGTATGCTGGCTTTGGAAGGTCATTGCGACCTTTGGTCGAAGGAGTAAAATTAAGGAAAATATTTTTATATATGGACCCTCAAGACAAGAATTTATCGTGCAAGGAATGCTCCAAGGAATTTGTTTGGTCAGCGGGTGAACAAAAATTCTATCAGGATAAGGGCTTACAAAATCCCCCCGGACGGTGTCCCGATTGCCGCAAGAAGAATAGAGACAATAGGGGCAGTCAGGTTAAGCACTCGATTGTTTGCAAGAACTGCAGCAAAGAAGATCAAGTCCCCTTTGAACCGCGAAATCCCAATGATGTCCTCTGCGGAGAATGTTTCTCCCAAGCCAAGATAGCGTCAAATCAAAATCCTGCCGGTGTCTCTTAATTTTTTTTATTTAGAGTTCTTAAACACCGCGTGCAAATTTTCCTGCCGAGGTTTTTTTGAATATTTGGTTTAATCAATCTCTTGGTCCGATGTAAAGAATGCGGCCGGTTAAAGCCGACCTGAATTTTTTTAAAGCAAATTTCACAGGTTATCATTTTCTTTCCTTAATTTAAAATTGCCTCAAAAGAGGCCGCCGTATTTACTCGAGTGATTTTATGGTATCATAGAAGAGGTTAAATTACAACCCTAATTTTGCTATGTTAATTTTTAATCTTATTTCCAATCCGCTCCAATTTGTTGGTTTTTTAATTGCCCTTCTTTTGGCAATTACTATTCACGAGTATTCCCATGCCTGGGCGGCGAATCTCTATGGGGATGCCACAGCCAAACTTCATGGACGGCTAACTTTAAATCCTCTCGCCCATCTTGACCCTTTGGGGACGATTTTTCTTTTTTTGGCCGGTTTCGGTTGGGGTAAACCCGTGCCGGTAAACTCAAATAATTTTCGCAATCCGAAATTAGATAATTTAACCGTCTCCCTCGCTGGCCCGATGAGTAATTTTCTTTTGGCCCTCTTTGTTGGTCTTATCTTTCGTTTTATTAATCTTCCTCCGGCGGTTTCCCAGTTCATTGTTATTCTGATTTTCTTCAATCTTGTTTTGATGATTTTCAATTTGATTCCGATTCCGCCGCTCGACGGCTCAAAAATTCTATCACTCTTTTTAAACGAACAAACCTATCTTTACTTCCAGCAGATTGGCATTACCCTTCTCTTCGGACTGATAATAATATCGAGTGTCTTTTATCCGATTATTCCCGCGGTTCTAACCCGGACGGTAACATTTTTCTTTACCCTGATAACCGGCAAACCTATCCTTTAAAAATATTGATTTTATGGTAAAATTAATTACGAACCTCGTGGATTGGCGCAGCTTGGCCCGTCTCGGCAGACCGCCGAGCCGAGGTCTAAAGGATAGCGCGCGTCCAGCCAAGAATCGGGGATTAGCACAGATAGTTAGTGCGCTGGACTGGGGGTCCAGAGGTCGCCGGGGCGGAACCGGCATCCCCGACCAAGGAATTTGATGAATTACGAAATTCAATTTGCAAGAGTAACCAATTTTGGCAAACTTTCCGACAGATTTCTCAACTCGCAACACCAGAAGGCAAATGATTTGACCAAATCGTCCATGGGCGAGATTTTTTCTCTCATCGAAATTCTTTCGCCATGGTATAATTCGGCTCAAGTCGGCCAAAATATTCTCAACACTTTCACCCATGAATATTATCAGGGCGGGAGCACCTCGGATTTGGCTAACTTTGAAAATTCCTTAAAAAAAGTCAACGAAAGTCTCGCCAATATTACCCAAAACGGCGAAACCGAATGGATTGGCAAACTGAATAGCATTCTGACAACCATTATTGATAACAATCTGATTCTTTCGTCGACGGGCAAAGTCGAGGCCTATCTCTTTCGTGACGGAAAAATTAATCATCTGAACGACGGTCTTTCCGGCCAGGCCGAGATTCATCCCCTGAAGACCTTCTCCAATATTATTACCGGCCAGTTAAAAGCCCGTGATATTATACTTTTGGCCAACCGTGGCCTTTTTGATTATTTATCCCTGGAATCGCTCCGGCAGATAATTTCTTTAAACAGCCCCTCGGCCGCGGCTCTCCAGATTACAAAACTCCTGCGCAAATCAAAGATTAGAAATGCCAATTTAATCATCTTGAGCCTCGTCTCCAGAGAAGACCAAATCGAAGAACCCCTCAAAGAAACGGAAACTGTTTTCTATTTGGACCGCTCAAATGAGTCCTTCTTGGGCAAGGGGAAAACCCTCTGGGAAACGATTCTCAAACCAGCGACGAAAATTATCACCGGCACGGGTCTCCAATTTATCGGTCAGCTAGCCCAATCTATCGGGCAAAAAACCAAGGTTATTTTCAAAAACCTCCGCCCAAAAAAGGAAGACCGTTTAGCAAACGAGACCCCGCCGCCCGAACCGGATAAGTTTCAAAAAGAATTTATCTTAAAAGACAGCCGCAGCGACGATCTTCTAAAAGACGAGGAAATTAATTATTCGCCTGATTTATACGTTCATTATTACCAAGAAAAGCAAAAGAAGCCTTACAAATGGCAAAGTTTCTTTAACACTTTCAAGAAATTGACCGTCAATTTCTTTCAATGGTTTTGGGGACTCTATCGGGATAAAAACCGCCGCAAATATTTTTACATTATCTGCGCTGCCATCCTTATCCTGATTATTGGTCTGGTCGTCGGCTTAAGAGGAAAAGGGCGGGATAATCTAAGCAATCTGGAGGCTCAAAAAATCCTTGATCAGGCGATTGCCGCTCAAAAAGAAGGCAAAAATCTCCTTTCGACCGGCAGTAACGACAAAGCCAAGGAGCAACTTCTGCTTGCGATTGAAAAAGCCCAATCTATCACCAAAAGCCCGCTTGTTGCCAAAGACGCCCAGACAGTCATTGCCGCTTCTTATCAGGAATTGGACAAACTCACCCAAACAACCCGTCTAAGCCAGCTTGAACCGGTCTGGACGCTTGCCGAACCGCTGAAAGCTATCTTCATCATTTCCGGCGAAGTAGTCGCCATCGGCGAAAATGACATCTACAAAGGAACATTATTGGGCGGAAAACCTCAAAAAGTCGCCAGCATCCCCAAAAACAAAGGTCATTTTATCGCCGGAACTTCTCTTGGAAATTCTTTATATCTTTACACCAGTGAGCAGAATCTATTCGAATTTACGCCAAGCGCTGGCGAAACAAATCAGATAAAAATAGCCCAAGACGGACGCTGGGAAACTGCCAATGCCCTTACGGGCTACACCGGCAGTCTCTATCTTTTGGATGGCGTCTTGGGTCAAATCTACAAGCATTCTTCAAGCCAAGATGTTTTCCAGGCAGGCGAAGAATATCTGGCAGCCAACAATCCTCTCAAAGAATCTGTCTC
Organism: Patescibacteria group bacterium; assembly: GCA_035288145.1. Lineage (GTDB taxonomy): Bacteria > Patescibacteriota > UBA1384 > UBA12157 > JAENIV01 > DATEAX01. Next base: position 16,655 of record DATEAX010000018.1, read on the forward strand.
GCTGGCGATTGACGGTTCCATCTTCGTTTTAAAAAATAACGGCGAGGTCCTTGAATTCCAAAAGTCCAAACGCCAGGATTTTACCTTAAAAAATATTCCCACTCCTTGGGAGAAAATCACCGATGCTCGGAAAATTTATACTGATTCCGACACGCCCTCGATTTATATTCTTGATGCCGGAAAAAGCCGCGTGCTTACCTTTGACAAAGATGGATTTTTCATTCACCAATATGCTTTACCGGACAGTTTTCAAAAAATCAGCGATTTTACGGTTTCCTTTAAATCGAAGAAAATTTGGGTTCTAAACGATAACTCCCTCTACGAAATTGCCATTTAAAATTCTGGTATAATGAAGCAGGAGGAGGATGAAAAGGAGGAAGCGATGGAAGACCAAGACGAGATTTTTCCTCAACAAAAGAAAAAATCTTCAAAAACAGGCCTGATTTTGGCGCTTATTTTAGTTTTCTTGGTTTTCGGAGGGCTTTTTTTGTATGTTTATCTTAAAAACCGGTCGAATCCAAATCCCCTTCCCAGTCCTTCCGCAAAAATCAAAACCACCGCCTCTCCGCAAATCAGCCCTTCTCTTAGTTTAAGCCCAAAGATTACCCCGACGATTAGCCCAACCAAAAGCGGCGCCGAATTGTTAATACCCGCCAGTGAAACCCTTGAACTCTCCTCCCAAGCGGATACCAATGGGGACTTGAAAGACGAGACCTTGGTGATTACCAAAAAAAGCAACGGCAAATATCATGCCTATATTCTATCTTTTGAGAAAAAAATTCTTTATGACAATCAGGACCTAGGCCAGAAACCATTGAGAATTGCCACCCAAATCTATAACCCGAGCGAAAAATATCTTTCCTGGATGCTTGTTTTTACCGAACTATCCGGAAATCTGGCATTTATCCACTGGAATGGTCAAAATTACGAAATCCCCGTCAGCGATTTAGGAATATGAGAGTTGAAATGACCAATGACCAATTAAAAAATGAGAATTGGAATTTGTAATTTGTTTGGTGATTGGAATCCGAACATTGGAATTTACCTTTCACATTCTCTCCGGCGCGCTCACTCCCATCAAATCGAGGGTATTTTTTAGCACAATTTGAGTGGCCCGGACCAATTTCAGTCGGGCATTTTTAAGATTTTCTTCGGCTTGAAGAATCGGGCACTCTTCATAAAAATTATGAAAGGCCCGGGCTAATTCGATTGAATAAGCCGGCAATTTTTGGACCTGATAATCATCAACGATTTCCAAAACCAGCTCTGGCAGTTTGATGAGTTGTTTAATTAAACCTATCTCGGCTGGACTGTCTAATAGTTCTAAGTTTTTAGTTGTAGTTTTGACATTTGAGCTTTGAGTTTTAAGTTTTGCCAGAATACTATTTATTCTCGCATGCGCATACTGAATATAGAACACCGGATTTTTTTCGGAGCGTTCTTTGGCTAATTTCAAATCGAAATTTATATGGCTGTTCAAATCATAGTTAAGCATAAAAAAACGATAAACATCCTTGCCGACCTCTTTTAATAAATCATCAACCGCCACAAATTGGCCAGTGCGTTTAGACATCCGGACTTCTTTACCCTCAACGATAATCCGCACAAATTGATGCAAAATAACTTCGAATGTATTTTCATGGCCAAGAGCTTTGACAAAACCTTTTATTCGAGCAATATCGCCATAGTGATCGGCGCCCCAAACATCAATCGCAAAATCAAATTTTCGTTCCTCAAATTTATTTCGATGATAAGCCGCGTCTGAAGCAAAATATGTTGGCTCGCCAGTACTTTTGATTAATACCCTGTCTTTGTCATCGCCAAATTTGGTCGAGCGAAACCAAACCGCGCCTTCTTTATCGTAGGCCAAATCTTTAGCTCGAAGCCATTTGATCGCCTCATCAATCTTACCTTTTTCTCGTAAATCCTTGCCTTCGGCAAACCAGACATCGAATTTTATTCCCACACTTTCGGTTGTCTCCTTAATCCCGCCAATGATTTCTTGGGCGGCCTGACGACCGGCCTCTTTGTAATCGTCAGTTTTAATTTTTTGGCGAAGCTCGTCAATATAGTCGCCGCGATATTGGGCTTCATTATCCTTTAAAATCGAATGACCCAAAATATCAATTTGGCCACCAGCATCATTAAAATAATACTCCCGCGTTACCTGCCAACCGGTTTTCGCAAAAATGTTAGCCATCGTATCGCCAATGACGCCCCCTCGAGCATTGCCGATAGTCAATGGACCCGTCGGATTAGCGGAGATAAATTCAATGTTGACTTTGAGATCTTTGCCTAAATCCGACTTCCCATAATTTTTGCCGGCGTTAATAATTCCGGGAATTTGTTTTTGCCAATAGGGGAGTGCGATTTTAAAATTTATAAAGCCGGGTTTGGCAAATTCAACTTTCTCAATTATCTCATTTCTCTTAATTCTCTTGATTATCTTCTCTGTTATTTCTCCCGGCTCTTCCCCTATCGCTTTTGCTAAAATCATTGCCGCATTGGTCGAAAAATCGCCGAATTTTTTATCGGCATATTCAACACCAAAATCAGGCATTTCAATATCGGGAAATGTTTTTTTAATCGCTTCTGACATTAATTCTTTGATTTGACTTTTCATATTCAAAAAATGAAAAAGGGAAAGAAAAAAGATGAGCTAAACCTTAGGAACTGCGGCGAAGCGAGCACCCTTATTCGAATACTGAATCGAGGAATCATCCGAATTCACCCCGACCCCGTCGACATACCAAGAGGCGTAGAGGCAACGCACTGGCAATCCCTTTTTGTCCAAGACCTGCTCTTCTAACAGCCAAGTCCAGGTCTGGCTTTCGAAGTGGAAGCCCTCAAGATCAGCGGCAACCTCCACCAGTAAACATTCTTCCATGGTCAGTCCTTTGAGGTTAAGATCGGGATTCTGGGTATTCTTTTGGTCTAAGATCTCTTGATACTGGGGAAAGGTTTTCCCCATCTC
>DATEAX010000019.1:0-17429 GCA_035288145.1 Patescibacteria group bacterium
CGGGCAATTTCCGCCCCGCCCAAACGGCCGGCAACGCCAATTTTTACTCCCCGCGCTTTAGCTTCCATAATTTTCTGGAGAGCCTGTTTGATGGCGCGTTTATAGGCGATTCTTCTTTCAATCTGATGGCCGACTGTCTGACAAACAAGTTCGGCGGAAAGATAGGGATTTTTCATTTCCATAATTTCAATTTCCATTTTTTTATTGCTTAGGCCGGTTTTTGGATTCCGAAGCAAAGGACATGATTTCCAAAGATATGCCTTTAAATCATTGATGCCCTGACCGCTTCGACCAATAAGAATTCCCGGTTTTGCCGTCATAATGACAATTTTCAGGGTATCTTCCTGACGAAGAATTTCCACTTTTGCCACCCCAGCCGTTTTGCCAAATCTTTTTTCCAAAGCCCGGCGGATTTCCACATCGGAAATGAGATTTTCTCGAAAATTTACCCGGGAAAACCATTTGGATTGCCAGTTGCGCTTGAGGGAAAGGCGGAAACTGGTTGGATTTACTTTATGACCCATCTTTTGTTCCTTTTGCCGCCCTCTTGCGGGGGGTTTTCGTTTTCACTTTTGTTTTAGCTTCTTTCATGCTATTTACAACTTTCGGGTCCGCTTCCCCTTTCAGAAAAACCTTAATGTGGCACCCTCTTTTTAAGATGTTTCTCGCCCGACCTTGATGAATAATCCGCCTTCTTTTAAGTTTAGGCCCTTCATTAACAAGGATTTGGGAAACGACTAATTTTTCCGGTATAAAATCCTTCTCTTTGGCACATGCTGCGGCGGAGGAAATCGCCAAAATAATTTCCCGGCTGGCTGTAAGCGAAGAAAGTTGTAATATTGCCAAAGCTTGCGGTATATTTTTCCCGCGTACCATGCGAGCGGACAGTCGGCATTTGTCCGGAGCCGTGCGGGTAAATCGTCTCTCCGAAATAATTTCCGTCATTTTTTGGTTGCCTCCTGCGGCGCGGCTGCCTCATTGAGCGGGGCTTTCGCCGGCTGGGCTTCTTTTTGGGCCGCGATTTGAGCCTCTTCGCGGGCCATTCGTCCGCCGTGTTTAATAAACTTTCTGGTCGGGGCAAATTCGCCTAATTTGTGACCAACCATGTCCTCAACCATCAAAACGCTGATGTGTTCGCGACCATTATGAATTCCCAAACGGAAACCCACCATTTCCGGAGTGATGACAGAATTTCTCGCCCAAGTTTTAATTACCTGCTGGTCGCCGACCTTCACTTTTTGAATCTTTTTGATAAGTTTTTTGTCCACGTAAGGACCCTTTTTCAACGAACGGCTCATTTCTTTCTCCTTCTAAGAATTAAGCTGTCCGAATATTTATGCTTTTTGCGCGTCCTTACTCCCAAGGCATGCTTTCCCCAAGGGGTCTTCGGGTACTTCAGACCGATCGGGTTGACGCCTTCGCCGCCGCCGTGAGGATGGGCCGCAGGATGCATAGCTTTCCCCCGAACGGACGGTCTGATTCCCATATGGCGTACCCGGCCGGCCTTGCCCAAACGGACGGCTGAATGGCTGATATTGGAAACCTGACCGATGGAAGCAAAAGCGTTAATGTTAATTTTTCGCATTTCACCCGAGGGCAGTTTCAAATGGGCCCACTTGGTCTCTTTGGCCACTATCGTGGCTTGACTCCCGGCGGCTCGCACCAACCGGCCGCCCTGAAAAGGCTGAATTTCGACATCGAAGATTGCCACCCCGCTGGGAATTTGTTTCAAGCGAGTACGATTGCCTTTTCTAATTTCAACTTTTTCTGCCCCGATAATTTCATCGCCCTTTTTTGCGCCATCCCAAGCCAGCAGATAGGCCTTGAGGTTATCTTGAAATTTAACCAGGCAGATAAAAGCGTTCCGATTGGGATCGTATTCGAGGGTTTCGACTTGCGCTTTTATATCCAATTTTTTCTCCAAAGAAAAAATCGCCCGGTATTGCCGTTTTTCCCGACCGCCCTGATGACGGACGCTAATTTGCCCAGTTTTGTCGCGACCGGAATGTTTTTTCAAAATCTTTGTTAATTTTTTCTGGGGTTTTTTCGCGGTAAGCAACGAATAATCAACCGTGGTCATTTTTCTTCGGGATGAAGTTGTTGGACGGTATTTTTTTAACATAGTAGTTTACTTTTCTTCAAAGCCGGCGATTTTTTCGCCCTTTTTAAGGGTGACGATGGCTTTCTTCTGACCCCTTTTTCGTCCCGGAAATCGTCCCCGAACCAAAATCTCTTCGTCTTTATTTCTTATCACATTAACTTTAACAACTGTCACTTTGTAAAGCGCCTTCACCTGACCTGCAATCTCCCGTTTGGTTGCTTTAAGACCAACCCTAAAAGTATAACGATTTTCCTTGGTCTTTAAAAGGGATTTTTCCGTTACTATCGGGGAAATCAAAATTTCCTTCATTTCTTAACCTCTTTTTCCAGAAAAATATTTTCCAGGCCTTTGAGGCCTTCTCTATCGGTTAGAAGATAGTCATATTTTAATAAATCAAGCAGGTTAATATTTTGAAGGAGAATCACTTTAAGATAGGGAAGATTGGCAGCGGCCAGTTCCAAATTAACATCGGTTGTGGCAAGAAGAATGAGAATTTTTCCTTCCTCAATCGGCAATTTCTCTAAGAAAATCTCCACATCTTTGGTTTTAATTTGAGAAAAAGGAAATTTATCGACAACGATCAAGCGCTTGTTCCTAAATTTATCGGAGATAACCGCAAGAATCGCTTTTTGAATCATTTTCTGCGGCATTCGCTTGGAAAAATTTCGGTTTTTTCGAGGACCAAAAACCCGTCCCCCGCCAATCCAAAGAGGTGAACGGTTGGAACCCGCTCGAGCATTGCCGGTCCCCTTCTGCCGAAAGGGCTTGCGACCGCCGCCGGAGACTTCTCCTCTATCTTTGGTGTGGGCCAAAGGCCGCCGCCGGTTGGCTAACTGCCTTTGTGTAGCTTGAGAAATCAATTTAGGATTCGATTTTATGCTAAGTAAATTATCCGAAACATCCAAGGTACTGGACACATTTTTCTTAGCAGAAATTTTGGTAATTTCAATTTTCATTTTTGCTCCAAAGCAAAACCGAAGAATTCTTGTTTCCGGGTACCGCCCCGCGGATTAGAATTTGATTGAGTTTCAAATCGATTTTTATAATTTCTAAATTCTTAACGGTAGTTTTTTCGCCCCCAAGGCGGCCGGCCATTCGTTTGCCTTTAATTACTCTTTCTGGAAAAGTTGACCCGATTGAACCCGGCCGGCGGTAATTATTCGAACCGTGCGTTTTCGGCCCCAAATGAAAGTGATGGCGTTTAACGGTACCGGCAAATCCCTTGCCTTTACTGGTAGCCGTAGCATTAACTTTTTCGCCTTCCCGAAACTGATCGAGGGTAATTTCCTGACCTAAATCATAGGGTTGATTGGTTTTTATTTCAAAGAAATGCCTTGGACTAAACTCCGGGTTTATCTTTTTCAATCTGCCGCTTTCAGCTCTGGTAAGGCGCTTTTTGCTTCCCGAACCGACCTGGATTGCCTGATAGCCGTCTTTCTCAAGCGTCTTAATCTGGAGGATGGTATTTTTGTCAAATTTAATCAAGGTTACCGGCAACTGACGGCCTTCGGGCGAAAAAATCCGTGACATTAAAATTTTTTTACCTAAAATGGCTCTCATTCCTAAAAATTTCTCCGGAAACACTCTATTAGCTTTATCATAATCTCCTAGAGCATTATCCCGACTTTCCCATATTGATCAGAAATTATTTCATTGAAAATTAGAGATTGAGAATTGGAAATTTTCTTCAGGTCTTAATCTCAATATCCACGCCCGCGGGCAAATCCAGGCTCATCAACGAATCAATCGTTTTAGGCGAGGGGTCCTGAACATCAATCAGCCGTTTATGGATGCGCATTTCAAATTGCTCTCGACTGTCCTTATGGACAAAAGGTGATTTTAAAACCGTCACTTTGCTTTTTTCGGTCGGCAGGGGAATTGGCCCGGAAACAACCGCCCCGGTTCTTTCGGCCGTTTCGATAATCTTCCTTGACGATTTATCAATAATCCGGTGGTCATAGGCCTTAAGCCGAATGCGAATCTTTTGGGTGCTCTTTTTCTGCATTTTTTGGCTGCGTTTTTTTACTTGCTAATTTTAGTGACAATCCCCGCGCCAACGGTTTTGCCTCCCTCGCGGATGGCAAACCGCATCCCTTCTTCCATGGCGACCGGTTGAAGAAGCTTAACTTGAAATTTAATCGTGTCGCCCGGCATCACCATTTCCGTATCCTTGGGCAGTTCGACTTCACCGGTGACATCGGTCGTCCGGATATAAAATTGGGGTTTGTAGCCCTTAAAAAACGGGGTGTGGCGTCCGCCTTCTTCTTTAGTCAAAATATAAACTTCGCTTTCAAATTCGGTATGGGGAGTAATCGAACCGGGTTTGGCCAACACCTGCCCGCGTTCAATATCTTCCCTTTCCACGCCGCGGAGCAACGCCCCGATGTTGTCGCCGGCAATACCTTCATCAAGCTGTTTTTTAAACATTTCTACGCCGGTGACCACGACTTTTTTGGTAGGTTTTAAGCCGACGATTTCCACTTCTTCATTAACTTTGACTTTGCCCCGTTCAATTCTGCCGGTGGCAACCGTCCCCCGACCCTTGATGGAGAAAACGTCTTCAATCGCCATTAAAAATGGTTTTTCAATATCTCGTTTTGGTTCGGGAATCGAAGCGTCGAGGGCATTGAGCAACTCGTCGATCGATTTTTCCGCATCAGCGTCGCCTTCCAAGGCCTTTAGGGCCGAGCCCTTGATGATGGGAATTTCATCGCCGGGGTATTCATATTTCTTTAAAAGATCCCGAATTTCAATCTCCACCAAATCTAAAAGTTCTTTATCGGTGACCTGATCAACTTTATTGAGGTAGACAACGATGTTGGGCACCCCGACTTGACGGGCCAAAAGGATATGCTCGCGCGTCTGGGGCATGGGGCCGTCGGCGGCAGAAACGACTAAAATCGCCCCGTCCATTTGGGCGGCACCGGTAATCATATTTTTAACATAGTCGGCATGACCAGGACAATCCACATGAGCGTAATGACGCTTATCGGATTCGTATTCGGCATGATAGGTGGCAATAGTAATCCCCCGTTCTTTTTCCTCCGGGGCATTATCAATCTGGTCAACTGATTTTGGTTCTGCCAGACCCTTTTTGCCCTGGACCTTCAAAATCGCCGCCGTCAGGGTTGTTTTGCCGTGGTCGACATGACCGATGGTTCCCACATTCACATGGGGTTTCTTGCGTTCAAATTTTGCTGCCTTCATTTTACTCCTCTCTTAAACTTTATATCCAATATTAATTTAACTTAAAATTATCAATAAGTCAACCAAAAAACTATCTTACCAGAATCTATGAACATCGTCAAGGTTTTTTGGTTAACTCCAAATAGGTTAAGGTCAGGACCGAGGAATGAAAAGTGTTGAAAATTCCCCCCAAAATCAAGAAAAAGACAACAAAGGCCAAGCCAAAAACCACTACATAAAACCAAAAAACTATCTGCGAGGCAAGATAGAGAGCAAAACCAATGGCAAAAAGAAGACCGCCCACCAAAATAAGGGCCAATATCATCCCAATTCCAAGAGCGATGCCTAAAGCCATCAGCAAAAGATAAATAACTAAAATTTCCAGGAAATTCTTTTTGAGAAAATCCCAAGAAGTTAAAATCGCCTCCCATGCGCCAGTGTCATCCAAAACCGCTCTTCGCACGATATATGGCTGCATTGCCCCTAAATAAAGCCACAAAATTAAATCGGCAAAGAAAATTAAAATCCCGTAAATGATCGCCAGAACGTATATTTTCCCTAGCACCAAAAGAATTACCGGCAGTCCCAGAACAATCAGGGAAAGGAGGACCAAAAGACCGATGAGCAGTCCCACCGATAAAGTCCGCCAAAATTTCTTTAAGCCGAAATGAAAACCCAGACGGAAATCATTTTTTTCGCCCTTAGCGATGCCGGTTACCGAACCCAAGAGCCCTCCTTGAGCGATAACGGAAATAACTAACCAGAGAATACCCAAAAGGAAGAATATCCCGAGGACGGCAACAATTACCCCCCAGTAGTTTAGCCAAAAATTTTCCATTTGGAGCTGGTTTTGGGAAGTAAAGAATTTCTCCATATTACCCGAGTAACTACTGCTGTTGGGTAAAGAAAAATTCCAACTAGTGCCCAATCCGCCGGCCAATATTCCAAAAATCCAAAGGTAGCGATGCTTAATGGTTATTTCGTAGGCCCTTTTTAAAATCCCAAAATAGTCCACTTATCCCTCCTTACTCTTGTACTATTATAATAACACGATTTCATTTCTTTTTCCCCTCGATAATTTTTTCCGTAATATGGGCAGGAACTTCGGCATAGTGGTTAAACTCCATCGTGTAGGAAGCCCGGCCCTGGGTAATGGAACGCAAGGTGGTGGCATAGCCAAACATTTCCGCCAAAGGGACCATCGCCTCAATGACTTTGGATTTAGCCCGCTCTGACATCTCTTCAATCTGACACCTTTTGGAATTGAGGTCCCCCAAAACATCACCCATAAACTCTTCGGGAGTGACCGTCTCAACCTTCATAATCGGTTCCAAAAGGACAGGAGTGGCTTTTTTAACCGCTTCTTGTAAAGCGATTGAGCCGGCAATATGGAAGGCAATCTCTGACGAGTCAACTTCATGAAACGAACCGTCGTACAAAGTCACGGCTAAATCCACCAAAGGATAACCGGCGATCACCCCTTTAACCATGGCTTCTTTGACCCCTTTTTCCACCGCCGGAATAAATTCTTTGGGGATAGTCCCGCCGACGATTTTATCAATAAATTCAAATCCTTCTCCCCGTTCGCGCGGGGCAATTTCCAACCAAACATGACCGTACTGACCACGACCGCCGGTTTGACGAATGTATTTACCTTCTTGTTTAACCCCGGTTTTAACCGTTTCTTTGTAGGCCACTTGGGGAGCGCCAACATTGGCCTCGACTTTAAATTCCCTTTTCATCCGGTCAACAATAATTTCTAAATGAAGTTCGCCCATGCCGGCAATGATTGTTTGAGCGGTCTCCTTATCGGAACGCACCTGAAAAGTCGGGTCCTCTTGGGCTAATCGGCTTAAGGCAATGCCCATTTTTTCCTGGTCCGCCTTGGTTTTTGGCTCAATGGCCACGGAAATTACCGGCTCGGGGAAAGTAATTGACTCTAAAATAATGGGGTTTTTCTCATCAGCCAAAGTGTCACCGGTAAAAGTGTCTTTGAGCCCGACTAAAGCGGCAATTTCGCCGGCGAAAACTTCCTGCACTTCTTCGCGATGGTTGGCATGAAGACGAACGATCCGACCGATCCGTTCTTTTTGATCCTTGGTCGTGTTTAGAACATATGAACCGGCTTTTAATACGCCGGAATAAACCCGAAAGAAAGTCAAAGTGCCGACAAAGGGATCGGCGGCCACCTTGAAAGCCAATGCGGCAAAGGGCTCCTCGTCCGCCGCCTGCCGGACAATTTCTTCTTCTGTTTTTGGCTTCATACCTTTCACCGGAGGGATATCTAACGGCGAAGGCAAATAATCAATAATCGCATCCAGGACCGGCTGAACGCCTTTGTTTTTTAAAGCCGAACCGCAAAAAACAGGCACTATCTTATTGGCGATGGTGGCTTTTCTTAAAACTTTCATAAGTTCTTGGGATGTTGGCTCTTGACCTTCTAAGTATTTGGTTAAGAGCTCATCGTCTTGTTCGCTAATTTTCTCAATAAGAATTTTTCGCCAATCTTGGGCTTTTTCTTTTAAATCTTCGGGGATTTCTTTTTCTTTAACATCTTGGCCCTTATCGCCGGAAAACTCAAAGGACTTCATCCGCATAAGGTCAATTACTTCTCTAAATTTTTCTTCCGTGCCGCTCGGAATTTGTAAAGCCACGGCATTATCGGTCAACCTTTCTTTGATCGACTGAAAAGATTTATCAAAATCCGCTCCCATTCGGTCTAGTTTATTGATAAAACAAATTCTGGGAACTTCAAATTTATCCGCCTGATGCCAGACGGTTTCTGATTGGGGCTCAACCCCGGCAACGCCGTCAAAGATAACGACCGCGCCGTCGAGAACACGGAGCGACCTTTGCACTTCGGCGGTAAAATCAATATGGCCGGGCGTATCGATAATGTTAAACCGGAATTTTTCTTTGGGGTTTTCGCGGGTGGCCCAAAAACAGGTCGTTGCCGCCGAAGTGATGGTAATTCCCCGTTCGCGCTCTTGAGCCATCCAGTCCATCACCGCCTCGCCCTCGTGAACTTCGCCGATTTTATAGGTTTTTCCCGTATAATACAAAACCCGCTCGGTAACAGTAGTTTTACCAGCGTCAATGTGGGCGATGATGCCGAAATTGCGGGTTTTTTCTAAACTATATTCACGCGGCATTTAAATATCCTTTCATACAAAAAAGAAGTCCCCTCAAATTTATTATACATAATAGGTTTGTGTTTTTCAAGGGTTCAGAGATACCTAAAGTATTTTTTCAAAAAAAGACGCCAAAAAAGGCCATCTTTTTTTGATACCGAGATTAGATAACAACTACTTTCCGGGAATTGTCCCCTTTTTTCGGCCGGCAATCAGGTAAACAATCGCGCCAATCACTCCCAAAACAACCACCAGAATCACCCAAAGAGTTTTGTCATTGGGATTGGTAAATTGACGACGAATAACGTCAATCAACGCCCAAAGCCAGATGGCAAAACCCAAGATTGCCAGAATCCAAATAAAGATCATTACGCCGGCAAAAATACCCACCGCCGCCGTTCCCGCGGCCGCGGCTGCCGCCGCATCAGCCGGAGTTGAATAATCCATTCGACCTCCTTTTAATTGAACCTAATTCGATTATGGCAAAAGCGTGAAAGTTTGTCAAATGAATCAGCAAGTTAAGTTTAAGATTAGGCAACCAGCCAAGAAACAAGAAAACCGCTAATGGAATTATCTAATTTCTTTTTTTCGATTTCCTAACCAATTTCCCTTTTCCTGTAACCGATTTCCATTCACAATCCAGTAGCTTAACCCTGACCTTTATACTACGACTTCAGAATCTTGCGTAGTGGGCAAACGCCTTGCCCCAGCACCAAAGCTCCTTGTTGTCGCTTGGTGCGGGACTGCGGCCAGTCTTATCTTAAGCACAAGATTATCTTGCTGCGTAAGATATACTTTTTTAAAAACGAGCATAATGGGCGAAGGCCTTGTTGGCTTCGGCCATCCGGTGCATATTTTCTTTCTGCTTCATTGCCGTTCCAGTATTTTCGTATGCCGCTAAAAGCTCTTCGGCCAAAATCTTTTCAAACGATGTCCCCTGACGGTTTCTTGATGCCTTAATAATCCAGCGCATTGCCAGCGTCTCTTTGCGGTCGGGATTCACCTCCATCGGCACCTGATAAGTTGCTCCGCCGATTCGACGGGAACGGACCTCCAAAAGGGGTGAGGCATTTTTAACCGCGGCTTCGAATGCTTCCAAGGGCTCATTGCCGGTTTTTTCTTTGATAATGTCGAAAGCGCCGTAAACCAAATTACGGGCGGTTTCTTTTTGACCACGAAGCATCACTTTATTGATAAATTTTTCCACGGTAACCGAATTATACTTGGGATCGCCCCTTAATTTTCTTTTAGGCGAGCGTTTGCCGCGCATTATTTGCCTTTCTTTGAGCCGTATTTGGAACGACCTTTTTTGCGATTTTCTACCCCGGCGGTATCAAATTTTCCCCGAACAACATGATAGCGGACACCTGGCAGGTCTTTTACCCGACCGCCGCGGATCAAAACCACCGAATGTTCTTGAAGATTATGACCTTCGCCGGGAATATAAGCGGTCACTTCCTGACCGGAGGTTAATCTTACCCGGGCAATTTTTCTAAGCGCCGAATTCGGTTTTTTCGGCGTCACCGTCGTCACTTTAATACATACCCCGCGCAAAAATGGACGACCGCTGATAAACTCCACCGGCTTATTTTTTAAAAAATTAAAACCGCGCCGGAGGGCCGGTGTTCTCGTCTTTTTGGGTTTTGTCTTTCTTTTAGATTTAATTAGTTGAGAAATTGTCGGCATAATAATAAGTTATCGGTTATCGGTTATCGGTTATTTCAGTCCTGTGCCTGCAGGAATTAATTTGCCAATGATAACATTTTCTTTGAGACCCTGCAAACGGTCAACCACCCCGCGGGTCGCGGCATCAATTAAGATACTGGTAGTTTCTTGGAAGGAAGCGGCAGACAAGAAACTATCAGTTTTTAAGGCGACTCTGGTAATTCCAATCACCTGTTCTTCGCCAATAGGCAAGGTTTTGCCCTGCTTTTTAAGATTTTCAACGGTTTGTCCGAAAACCAAAGAATCGACGATCTGGCCGATAAAATAATCCGAATCTCCCGGCTCCTTGATTTTGACTTTAGAAAACATTTCCCGAACAATTAATTCGACGTGTTTGTCGCTAATCGTCTGACCTTGAGAGGCGTAGATTTCCTGAATGCTTCGGATAATATATCGCTCTGTCGCCAGTTTCCCCCGCAAGCGAAGCGAGGCCGCCAGATCCAAATGACCCTCGGTCAACTCGTCGCCTATTTTGACCATTTGACCGTCGGAAACCTTCAGAATAGTTCTTGGAGCGGTCGTATGGGTGCAGGCAACCCGCTCATTAGACTCGATTAATATTTTATTTCCGGAAATTTTAATTTTTCCCGCCTGTCCCGCCCGGAAGGCCTTTTTATCCGGCGCAACGGCAATCGCCTGACGAAATTTGACCAGGTCGCCGCTTTTGACAGTCAGTTTATAAGGAGAAACTAGAGTAAGTTCCTCCTTTTTGGTTTCAAGGGAAGTGACGATAATTTCCTGGTGATTTTTCTCCGAGTGAATTTTAACCTTACCCTCAATTTCGGACAAGATTCCCGGCGTCCGCGGGCTCCGGGCTTCAAATAATTCTTCCACCCGCGGCAGACCGGAAGTGATGTCTTCGCCGGTAATCCCGCCCATATGGAAGGTTTTCATCGTCAGCTGGGTTCCCGGTTCGCCAATCGCCTGGGCGGCAATGATGCCGGCCACCGTGCCCACTTCCACCAATTTGCCCGTGGCCAAGTCCCGACCATAACAGGTTTGGCAGAGACCGCGTTCGGCCCGACACTCCATCGACGAACGAACATTAACTTTCGTCAAAGAGCTTTCCTCAATCATTTTCGCGCGGTCTTCAGAAATTTCTTCACCTTTTTTAACCAAAGTTTTCCCTTTATCTTTGATGTCTTGAAGAGCGATACGGCCAACAAGTTTAGAACCCAGTGTCTCCCCCATTTCTTCAGATAACTGGCGGTTAATTTCCAAGCCGAAATTTGTGCCGCAATCCTTGACAGTAATCACTAAATCGTGAGCGACATCAACCAGCCGACGAGTAAGGTACCCGGCATCGGAAGTTCTAAGCGAGGTGTCGGATTTACCTTTACGGGCGCCGTGAGTCGAAATAAAATATTCCAGCACCGAAAGGCCCTCTTTGTAGTTGGAACGAATCGGGACTTCAATAATTTCCCCGGCGGGGTTAACCACCAAACCTTTCATTCCCCCCATCTGGGTAAGCTGGGCGACCGAGCCCCTCGCACCCGAGGAAATCATCAGGTAGACCGGATTATCCGGATTAAATTCTTTAAGCATCTCACCTTCAAGCTCCGTCCGGATGCCATTCCAAAGTTCAATGGTTTTAATGTTTCGTTCGGCATCAGTAATCAGTCCCCGCTGGTATTGGTTATCGATTTCTTCGAGGGTTTTGTCCCCCCGACGAAGAATCTTTTCTTTCGACGAGGGAATCTGAATATCAGCCACGGAAATTGTCATACCCGAAAGGCCAGCATACTCAAAACCAATTTTTTTAATTTTATCAACAATTTCCGCGGTCATTTGACTGCCAAAACGATCAAAAACATCCGTCACCAGTTTTTTAAGGTTTCGGGAATCCATAACCTTGTTTTGAAAGGCAATTTCGTCAGGCAAAATATTGTTAAAGAGAATCCGGCCGACCGATGTTTCCTGAACGGCGTTCTCTTTTTGACGAAAATGGACTTTGATTTTCGCCCGAGGATGAATATACCCCTGATGAAATGCCAGGATGGCTTCGTTTTTGGAGGCAAAAATTTTGCCCTCACCTTTGGCGCCCTCTTCAAAAGTTGTCAGATAGAAAACCCCGAAAACAATGTCTAGACGCGGAGTCACCACCGGTTCGCCCGAAGCGGGTTTTAAGATATTATTGGATGATTTCATCAAATTGCTGACCTCTTGGCGGGCCTGAAGAGAGAGGGGCACGTGGACCGCCATCTGGTCGCCGTCAAAATCTGCATTAAAAGCGTAGCAAACCAAAGGATGAATTTGGATGGCTTTACCTTCAATTAAGACCGGCTGAAATCCTTGAATCCCCAAACGGTGGAGAGTCGGTGCGCGGTTAAGCATGACGTAGTAATTGCTGGTGATTTTTTCCAGAATATCCCAGACGATGGCCTCGCCATGCTCGATCAGGCGGGTGGCATTTTTGACATTGTGAACATGACCTTCGGCAATTAACCGCGAAATAACAAAGGGCTTAAAAAGCTCCAAAGCAATGATTTTCGGCAGACCGCACTGGTGGAGTTTAAGATCCGGTCCGACAACAATCACCGAACGGCCGGAATAATCCACCCGTTTCCCCAAAAGATTTTGGCGAAAACGACCCTGTTTTCCCCGAAGCATGTCCGAAAGGGACCGGAGTTTCCGGGCCGCGGCGCCGGCGGAAACCGCCCGTCCTCTTCGGGCGGAATTATCGATTAAGGAATCAACTGCTTCCTGAAGCATTCTTTTTTCGTTCCGGCAAATCACTTCTGGTGCGCTTTGCGAGAGAAGTCGTTTCAAACGATTATTTCGGTTAATCACCCGGCGATACAAATCATTAAGGTCAGAGGCGGCAAAACGACCGCCATCAAGCTGAACCATTGGTCGAAGATCGGGGGGCAAAACCGGCAGGCGTGTCAGAATCAGCCACTCCGGTTTGATGCCTGCTTTCTTCATTTCCGAAAGCAGTCGGGAACGGCGCAAAATCTTCCTTTGGTTTGCTCCGGAAGATTCCTCATATTCCTTATTTAAACTTTCGATCGCCTCATCTAAATTAAAATGTTTTAAAAATTCGAAAATCGCTTCCGCGCCGATACCCACCTTGACAATCTGACCGTAACGAAGCGATAAATCCTGATATTTCGTTTCCGTCAAAATCATCTTGGGAACGAGAGAGATAATTTCCTGCCTGGTTACCCGGTAGACCGCTTCAATTTTTTGCTGGGCTAAATTATCCTGACTAGCTTTGGTTTTGGCTTCGGCATATTCCTTTTCCAATTGCTCTAAGATGTTTTTTCTGATGCCTTCATCAACTTCCAAAACCATAAAACCGGCAAAATAAATCACCCGTTCGAGTTCAGCGGTGGATAAATCCAAAACCAAACCCAAAATACTTGGGACACCATGAACATACCAAATGTGACTGACGGGCACGGCCAAATCAATATGACCCATTCGCTCACGCCGAACAACCGAGCGCGTGACCTCTACCCCACATTTATCACAAATGACGCCTTTGTAACGAATTTTTTTATATTTGCCGCAGTAGCATTCCCAGTCTTTAGTCGGTCCAAAAATTCGCTCGTCAAACAAACCGTCGCGTTCCGGTTTTTGGGTGCGGTAATTAATTGTCTCCGGTTTCAAAACTTCGCCGTAAGACCAATCAAAAATTTGCTCGGGTGAGGCAATGGCAATTTTTAAACCGTCAAAATCGCTAATTTTCGGTTTGTCCCGACTTGCCTGCTTGCGCAGAGATTTAGAAAAGTTTATCATTTATCTTAAGTCCTTTGCTTTTTCCACCGGTTCGGAAACCAGGGGCGGCGCTTCAACTTCCAGCTCGGTTACTTCGACATCTTTTTCAATATCTTTTTCAGCGACCTCAACCGCCGGTTTCTTTAGGGCAATCTTTTCGGGTAATTTTACCGCTGGCTCTTCAACTTTCTTGCGGGAAAGGTCGCCGGAGGAAAGCATCTCCACATTTAAGCCCAAAGATTGAAGTTCTTTGACCAAGACATAGAAGCTGGCGGGGATTTGGGGTTTTTGAATTTCCTCGCCTTTAATAATCGCCTCGTAGGCCTTTGACCGGCCAATCACGTCGTCTGATTTAATCGTCAGCATTTCCTGAAGAGAGTGGGCGGCGCCATAGGCCTCCAAAGCCCAAACCTCCATCTCGCCAAAGCGCTGACCGCCAAATTGGGCTTTGCCGCCGAGCGGCTGTTGGGTAACCATCGAATAGGGACCGGTTGAGCGAGCATGCATTTTATCATCAACCAAATGACAAAGTTTCATCATGTAAATAATTCCCACCGTCGTTTTCTGATCAAAGGGCTCGCCCGTGCGGCCGTCGAAAAGTTGAACCTTGCCTTCTGCGGGAAGGCCGACCTCTAAAAGCATCTCTTGGATTTTCGTAAAATTGACGGCCTCAAAAACCGGCGTTGCCACCCGGATGCCCTGTTTTTTTGCCGCCCAGCCCAAATGGGTTTCCAAAATTTGACCCAAATTCATCCGGGAAATCACCCCTAAAGGATTTAAAATAATGTCAATCGGCGTGCCGTCAGCCAAATAAGGCATTTCTTCTTCGGGTAAAATAATCGAAATGACCCCCTTATTGCCGTGACGACCAGCTAATTTATCGCCAATCTGGACTTTGCGTTGTTGAGCTACCGAGACTTCAACGATTTGGTAAACGCCGGCCTGAAGCTCGTCGCCCTGATCTTTAGAAAAGATTTTAATTCCGACAATCCGGCCGTATTCTCCGTGGGGCAATCTTAAAGACGTATCCTTGACATCTTTGGCTTTTTCGCCAAAAATTGCCCTAAGCAGTTTTTCTTCCGCCGAAAGCTCCGTTTCACCTTTGGGCGATATTTTACCGACTAAAATATCGCCAGCGCCGACTTCCGCGCCAATACGAATGACACCCTCGTCATCTAAATTTCCCAGGGCTTCCTCGCTAACATTGGGAATATCGCGGGTTAGGAGTTCCGGACCGAGCTTGGTGTCGCGCACTTCGAGAACATATTTTTCAATGTGAATTGAAGTATAAATATCTTCGCGGACTAATCTTTCAGAAATGATAATCGCGTCCTCAAAATTGGCCCCCCGAAAAGACATAAACGCCACCAGCACATTTTTCCCGAGAGCCAGCTCCCCGCCGTCGGTGGCTGAAGAATCAGCGATAATTTGTCCCTTGCGAATCTTTTCGCCCGAAGAGACAACCGGCCGCTGGTTAAGACAGGTCGCCTGATTGGAACGCTGAAACTTCTTTAAAAGATATCTTTTTTTGCCGGATTTTCCTAAAACAACAATTTCTGAAGCGGCAATTTCTTCAACCTTTCCGTCTTCTTCAGCAAAAAGAGATTGTCCGGAATCGCGGGCGGCATCTTGCTCCATACCCGTGCCGACGATCGGCGCCTCGGGCCGCACCAAAGGCACGGCCTGACGTTCCATGTTCGAACCCATTGAGGCGCGGGTGGCGTCATCGTGTTCAACAAAAGGAATCAGGGCGGTGGAAATCGAAACAATCTGTTTAGGCGAAATATCCATATAACCGATTTTACTTACCCGTTCAAATTGGGGCTTGCCATATTTCCGAACAATGATTTTTGACTCACTAAAATATCCCTTGGCATCAACTTTGGCTGCCACCGGGGCAATAATCGCTTTTTCTTCTTCGTCGGCATCTAAATAGACAATTTTGTCAGTCACTCTCGCCTTCTTGTTACGGTCGAGCTCGATCATGAGATAGGGCGTTTCAATAAAGCCGTATTCGTTAATCCGGGCGTAAGTTGCCAAATAACCCACCAAACCGATGTTTGGACCTTCGGGAGTTTCAATCGGACAAATGCGCCCGTAATGGGAAGCGTGAACGTCGCGAACTTCAAAGCCAGCGCGCTCACGGGAAAGCCCCCCGGGACCGATGGCCGAAAGACATCGCTTATGTTCAAGCTCTGACAAGGGATTCGTCTGATTCATAAATTGGGAAAGCTGAGAAGAGGCAAAAAATTCCTGTAAAACGGCGACAATCGGCCGGGCGTTGATGAGCTGGTGGGGAGTAACCGTGTCCGGATCCAAAACCGACATCCGGTCTTTAATGATTCTTTCCATCCGAAGCATGCCCACTCGGACTTTACCTTGAATCAGTTCGCCGACCGCCCGGACGCGACGATTTTTTAAATGATCAATGTCATCGGGTTCGGCCAGCGGATCATTGTTCAAGCGGATGATTTCTTTGATGGTTTCAATCACATCGTCGAGACGTAAAACACGATTTTTAAGTTCATTTGACGCCTTTAGCCCCAAACGCTGATTGATTTTATAACGGCCAACTTTACCCAAGTCGTAACGTTTATGATTGAAAAACATTGCTTCCAGGAATGTTTTGGCGGTTTCCGGGGTTGCCAAATCACCCGGTCGAATCCGTTTATAGACCTCGACGAGCGCTTCTTCGTAAGTTTTGGCATTGTCGCGAGCAATCGTTGCTTTAATAAAATTGTGATCTTCGTTATCGTTGATGCCGGAAAAGGCCTGAACAATCTGCTCGGTTTCAAGCCCCAAAGCCCTAAGAAAAGTGGTGATTAAAATTTTTCGTTTGCGGTCAACTTTGACGGAAATAACGTCTCTTAATGAAGTTTCAAATTCCAGCCATGCCCCCCGTGAAGGAATAATTTTTGCCCCGAAAAGCCGACGGCCGGCGATTTCTTCGGCGACAAATAACGCCCCGTAAGAGCGGACTATTTGGGAAACCACCACCCGCTCAATACCGTTGATGATAAAGGTTCCTCGTTCTGTCATCAGAGGAAAATCACCCAAGAAAACGGTGGCTTCTTTGGTGCGGCCGGTAATTTTATTTTGAAGTCGGACTTGGCATCGCAAAGGCGCTTGAAAGGTTAAATTTTTATCCCGAGTGGTCTCTTCGTCATAGCGGGGCTGATCCAAAGCGACATCCAAAAATTCCAAATGCAAAACTTTGCCGGTAAAATCATCAACCGGGTTAATTTCTTCTAAGAGTTCTTTGACTCCCTCGCGGAAAAACCAGTTGTAGGAGTCAAGCTGGACTTCAATAAGGTTGCGAACGGGAAGAGTAATCCTCTTTTGGGTTCCAAGTTGGGTTCTTAACACTAAAAAACTCCTCAAAAATACAACAGCAAACACTGCTGCGTGAGGCAGATGATTATTTTAAGAATGAATTCTTTCCACCCTTTCCTTATTCTTTGATTTAACTCTATCACAACTATATTAAAATGTCAAATGTTTGTCAAGAGCCGCGCCAGACCCAGACCCAGACCCAATCCCAGCGCCCACCTACGAGGTGGGATTTT
>DATEAX010000020.1:0-18403 GCA_035288145.1 Patescibacteria group bacterium
ATAGTTATCAGCGTCGGGAGCGTCGGTGACCGGCAAACCGTTATACCTTCCCGAGCTCAAAACATAGCTCGTGCCCGAAGGAAGACCAATCGTCAGCGGCTGATTGGACAAAACATCGGGCGAGAGATTTTTGACCGTCAAGTTGTAGGTAATTTCCCCGCCGCTGGAAACTGTCCCCTGCTCTGGCGAAATTGAAACTAAAGGCGGCAGTTTGACTTGGATGGGGGTGAAACGATCAATTGTTGTATTATCTCCAAGTTGCCCCCGATAATTTAATCCCCACGCTAAAAGTGTCCCGTCAGGCATAAAGGCCGACGATGATTCGCTATTAGAACTTGCGTCGATTGAATTAACACCAGTTAATAGACCAATATCATTTTTCCCGTGAACTTCAAGGGGGGTATTTGTCATCGAAACCGAACTGCCTACCCCCAATTGACCTATGCTGTTTTCGCCCCAAGCCCAAACAACATTATGGTCGGATTGCAAGGCAAAACCATGATCGGTGCCTGCCCTAATTGCCGAGATATTGCTTAAGGTGCCCACGCCGTTCTTGCCCTTGACAGCGCCGGGGTAATTCCGCCTGTTGAAAGTACCATCAGCCAATTGGCCAGACCCATTCGTCCCCCACGCCCTGACCGAACCGTCATTTTTTAATGCCAAGGAGAACCACCAACCGGCGGCGATCGAAGAAACATTGTTTAAATTGCCACTGTTGTTTTCGCCGTGAACCGCCACTGGAAAATACCTGTTAGTATAAGAACCATCGCCCAATTGACCAGAATGATTATTCCCCCACGCCAACAGTGAACCGCCTGTTTTCAAAGCCAAGACATGTTCGTCGGCGGCGATAATTTGAGAAATCCCCCCCAAAGTTCCCGCACCGCCTTCTCCAAGCACTGGCACTGGAAAATGCCGCTCAATAGTCGTGCCATCTCCTAATCTCCCAAAGGTATTTTCCCCCCACGCCAACACCGAACCGTCATTTTTCAATGCCGCCGCGAAGTAATCGCCTGCTTTAATGGCTTTGACATCGGTTAGAACCCCCTGGCCGTCAACTCCCTTGACTGCCATAGGAAAAGACCTTTTTGTTATTGTTCCGTCGCCAAGTTCCCCGGCAGAATTATCCCCCCAAGCAACCACCGAGCCATCGGCTCTTAAGGCAAAGGTATTATCCATACCCGTGGCAATCGCCACGACATTAGTTAAATAACCAACATTATTTTCGCCGTGAACCAAGACTGGGAGATGTTTTTCGGGCGTAATCGGATCCCCGTCCCCCAGCTTGCCGTAATTTTCTCCCCAAGCCCAAACCATGCCGTTGGGAGCTAAATAAAAACTGCTGTAATAAGTTCTTGCCACCGCCGCTTGGGTAATCCCGGAAGAGGTTAGTGTCTTCGTTTTGGCAGAGACCTTTTGATTCTGCTCTATCCCGCCTATGTCCAAAAGCAAAATTGCCGCTACAGAAAATACTAATAGCCGCATGAGCTTATTCTTGACTATAAGATGAATGAGCACTATCCCTCCTCGATTATCTATGGTAAGATGATACAAATAATTCTTACGCTAATTCTATAATAAATTATCAGTCAGGAGCCTGTCAAATGAAATTTATCCTTATCACCACCCAACCGAAAATTTACGGGTCTTTCTTGCAAACTGGCCTTATTGCCCGCGGAATTTTGAAAAAAATTATTGAGGTCAAAATCGTCAATCTTTACGATTTCGGTCAGGGAAAACACCGAGCCATCGACGATACCCCTTACGGCGGAGGCCCGGGGATGATTTTGCGGGTTGATATTGTCGACAAGGCAATTTCTGAATTAAAAGTTAAGAATTCAGAATTAAGAATTATATTGCTAACGCCTCAAGGAAAAACATTCAATCAGAAAGTGGCGAAAAGATTAGCTAAAGAAAAAGAGCTCATCTTAATCGCCGGTCGGTTTGAGGGTTATGATGAAAGGATTCGGGGTTTGGTTGATGAGGAAATATCCATCGGCGATTATGTTTTGACTTCTGGCGACCCCGCGGCAATAGTTCTTATCGATGCTATTGCCCGCCATCTTCCCGGTTTTATCGAGAAAAAAGCCTCTCTCAAAGAAGAATCGTTTGAAAATAATCTTTTGGAATTTCCCCAATACACCCGTCCGGCGGAATACTGCGGTAAAAAAGTGCCGGAGACTTTACTCTCGGGAAATCACCCAGAAATTGCTAAGTGGCGCAAAGAACAAGCCAGAAAGAAAACCAAAACCCGCCGGCCGGATTTGACCTATCTGCCGACAGGCAAGATTTGACAAAACCCCTGACATCGCCTATAATATGATTGCAAGGAGAAAAAATGCCCAATTTGACCGAAATAATTCAACAAATCCAGCAAGACCTTTCCTGCCCGGTTTGCGGCAAAAATTACGAAACCGGCGAGATTCGGCTCCGCGGTCTTTTTGACCACACCTTAATTGTCCAGACGATCTGCGGAAGCAATCATATGACTCTCTTTATGACCAGCTTTAAAGAACCTCAAAAGAAAGAGTCGGTCTGCGCTAACGACATTATTGATCTCCATCGTACCCTAGAACGATTTGATGGAGATTTTGCCAGCTTATGGACAAAATAATCCTTCAAGCCCAACCGAGAAACCTTTTGGGAAAAAAGGTAAAAATTTTGCGTGGGAAAGACCTGCTCCCAGCAATTTTATATGGCCGAAAATTTAAGTCGCTTCCCTTAACCATAAACAGCCGGGAGTTTTTAAAAATCAGCCGGCTTGCCGGTGAAGCGACCTTAATTAATCTGGAAATTTCCCCGAAAGACGGCCAAGGGGAACTCCGAGCCCTCATCCGAGATATTCAGAAAGACCCCGTCTCTGATGAGATTATTCACGTTGATTTATACAAAGTCGATATGACCCAGGAAATTCAAACGGAAATTCCCCTGAAGTTTGTGGGGGTTGCTCCGGCGGTCGAAGAACTTGAGGGAAACTTTATCACCAATAAAGACACGATTAAAGTCGAGTGTTTACCCGACAAACTTGTATCGGAAATCGAGGTCGATATTTCCTCTTTGAAAACCTTTGAGGATTTAATTCACGTTAAAGATCTCCCCGTGCCTCAAGGAATTAAAGTTTTGGAAGACAACGAAGATATCGTTTGCCAAGTAACCGCCCCGTTGTCCGAGGAGGAGTTGAAAGCTATGGAGGAAGAGGCCGCCTCCCAGACCGAAAAAGCCCAAATTGAAACCATCGAAGCGGAAAAAGAAGCCGAGAAAGCGGAGAAGGCCGAAGAAGCCGCCCCCGAAGAGAAAGAAGCTGAAGAAAAACCACCCGAGGAAAAACCCGAAGAAAAAAATGGATAAAGACAAAAAGAAGACTTATTTTCTTTTTACTTTGGGATGTCAGATGAATGTTTCGGACTCCCAAAGGATTGCCCAAAAGTTAGAAAACATAGGATATAAATCGGCGCCTGAAAAGGCAGCCGATTTGGTAATTATTAATGCCTGCTCGGTGCGCCAAACGGCCGTTGACCGCATTTGGGGAAAAATCAAACAATGGCAGGCAAATCAAAAAACGATTTATCTCACCGGCTGCGTTTTGCCCAATGATCAGAAAAAACTGGAAAATAAGGGGGTCATATTTTTCAATATCAAAGATCTTCCTCAACTAATCCGGAAATCTCAAATTAAAGAATATCTTGAGATTCCTCCTAAGATGGACTCCAAGATCGCCTACATCCCCATTATGACTGGCTGCGATAATTTCTGCACTTATTGCGCCGTGCCTTTCACTCGCGGACGAGAGATTTCAAGACCGCTTAAAGATATAATTTCCGATACAAAAAATGCCTTAATAAAAGATTACAAGGAGATTTTGCTCTTAGGTCAAAACGTTAACAGCTATCATACGCAAGGTAATCTCGGTTTTATTAACCTGCTTCAAAAGATTGATGAGCTGCCTTATGATTTTAAATTCAATTTTCTTTCTTCTAATCCCTACGATTTCTCGGATGAATTGATTGGGACGCTTTCGAAACTTAAAAAATGGCCACGGGAACTTCATCTTCCTCTGCAGTCAGGCGATGATGGGATTTTAAAGAAAATGAACCGGCGCTATACAAGCGACCAGTTTTTAAAGCTTGTCGCCAATCTCAAATCTCAAATTCCAAATCTCAAAATTACTACCGATATAATTGTCGGTTTTCCCGGCGAGACCAAAGAACAATTTAATAATACGGTCAAAGTTTGCAAAAAAATCGGCTTTGAGAAAGCATATATTTCTCAATATTCCCCTCGTCCCGGCACGACTGCCGAAAAACTCAAAGACGATGTGCCCAGAGCGGAAAAACAAAGGCGCTGGAAGATTCTCGATAAACTTATCAATTAATTAAAAAATGGGCGCCGGCAAATGTTTGCCCGCGCCCTTAGCTCTCCCGGCGATTTTTCCTAGCTTGCTTTATGCAAGCCCTCCCTTTCTGTCCAACCCACTTCATCGTTGACTGAACCTCCTGTTTGACCAGTTTTGAAGGCTTTTTCGGAGACAATCTCTCTCCGCAGAAGCCGCAGACTTGCGGCCAGTTCGATTCTGTCTATCTTCGTCCGACTAAACTCGCCGAGTAACTCCGCGAGTCTTTCCGGAGTCCGCCGATAGCCAGAACAGATCAAGACATCGATGAGCTTTATAAGGCTATCGATTATCTCATCGGCATTCCAGCCGCTGTCCCTGATCTTCTCGTGGACGAAGATTAGCTGCTGAAAGGCCTCATCAGGGTTGAGACTCTTCGGCAGCCGGTACAACTTCCTCAATATCCTCACCTTCCTGCCGGGAGATGAGACTGACGAGCTCGGCTAACTTCATTGGGCCTTGATCTCCCTTTTTGCGGGAACGGACGGCAACGAAATTACCGGCTTCTTCCTTTGCGCCGATTATAACAAGGAATGGTACCTTTGTCAACTCGGCATCTCTAATTTTGGCGTTTAAGGTCTCTACGCGGCGATCAAACTCGACCCTGATACCTTCCTTCTGCAAATCTTTGTAAACTTTTTGAGCATATTGATTAAATTTTTCGGAAATTGCCAAAACCTTCACCTGGACGGGGGAAATCCAAAGTGGCAAGGCGCCGCCGGTATGCTCCAGCAAAACGGCGATGAATCTTTCCACCGAACCCAAAATTGCCCGATGAATAATCACCGGATGTTTCTTCTGCCCATCTTTATCAATATAATTAGCAGCCAATCTTTCGGCGGTGGCAAAATCCAATTGGATTGTTCCCATCTGCCAAGAACGGCCGTGTGCATCTTTGACATGAAAATCAATTTTGGGTCCGTAGAAAGCGCCTTCGCCTTTGTTCTCTTTATAGTCTATTTTTTTATCGTCTAACGCCTTTTTAAGCCCTTCTTCTGCCTTTTCCCATTGCTCATTTGTTCCGATGGATTTTTCCGGCCGGGTGGAAAGCTCCAAGCGGATGTCTTTAAAACCGTAACGACGATAAGTTTCTTTAATAAAATCAATCAATTTCAAAAGTTCCTCTTTCATCTGGTCTTCGGTGCAATAAATATGAGCATCATCGATGGTTAAAGCGCGGGTTCGAAATAAACCGTTCACCTCGCCCGGCTGTTCGTAGCGAAAAACGGTGCCGACCTCGGAAAATTTAATCGGCAGATCTTTGTACGAACGCATTTTTTCATTAAAGATCGCGATTGAGCCTGGACAATTCATCGGTTTTAAGCACCAATGGACTTTTTCTTCTTTCATTTCTTTCTCGTTGCCGGTAAAGAAAAGCTTTTCGCGATAATTCTCATAATGGCCGCTTTTCTCTAAGGTCTCCAAATCAATAATCGTTGGCGTTCTTAAATCCTGATATTCCTGCTCGGCCAGCCGCATTTTTAAATCACTGACGATTAAATCAAAAAGCAGGGCGCCTTTTGGCCACCAATAAACCGTGCCGGGAACTTGCCGGCTGAAACTAAAAAGCCCCAAAATCCTACCGAGTTCCTTATGGTCTATGTTCGCCATATTTGCCTCAAGAATATTGTACTATTTTTTCAACAATTTGCCAAACTTTTTCGGCGATTTTTTCTCGCGTGCCGTTGGCGACAATTTTTTCCGGCTCCTTGGTATAAGAAATTAAACTAACTCTCATTTTTATTGATTCCCGGGACGGGAAACGCTTTAGTAAATTTTTTTATTTCTCTTTTAATTTCCATTAAATTTTTATTTTTCTTGAGTTCTTCTTTGGCTTTTTTAAGATAATCTTTCCGGATTTCTTTATCAACGGGTAAGATATATTTTTCCGTCTCCCTTAACGCTCGAGTTAACCAAATGGCGATAAGGACCATTTCTTTTTCTTTCATCCCTCGTGAAGTGATTGCCGGCGTCCCCAAACGGATGCCGCTGGGATAAAACGGCGACGATGGTTCATTGGGAACAGTATTTTTATTGACAATAATGCCGGCTTGTTCCAAAGCTTCTTGAGCAAAAACGCCCGCGCCTTTGGCCAATTTAATTAACAAAAGATGGTTATCCGTCCCGCCAGATACCAATTGATATCCCAGCCGGACCAATTCCCGGGCCAGCGCTTGGGCATTTTTTATAATTTGTCTGGCATATTTTTTAAATTCCGGCTCCGCCGCCTCCTTAAAACAAACCGCCATGGCGGCAATGGTGTTCATATGCGGTCCGCCCTGCACCCCGGGAAAAATCGCTTTATCAATAATATCCGCTAATTCCGGTCGGCAGAAGATGACGGCTCCGCGCGGACCGCGCAAAGTTTTATGGGTTGTGGTCATCACAATGTCCGCAAAGCCAAAGGGCGAAGGGTGCTCGCCGCCCACGATGAGCCCGGCAATATGGGAAATATCCGCCAAATGATAGGCGCCAACTTCTTTGGCAATATTTCCAAATTTGCTAAAATCAATCACCCTTGGATAGGCGGTGGCGCCGGAGACAATCATCTTCGGCTTTTCTTTTCGAGCCATCTTTTTTAGCATGTTGTAATCAATCCGCTCGTCTTTGCCCACGCCGTAAGGCACAAATTGATAAGTTTTGCCGGAAAAATTGGCCGGCGAGCCGTGGGTCAAATGCCCGCCCTCGGCCAAACTCATACCCAGAACTTTATCGCCGGGCAAAAGTAAAGCAAAATAAATTGCCAGATTCGCCGGCGAGCCGGAATATGGCTGGCAATTTACATGATAATTTGTTTTGAATAATTTTTGCGCCCGGGCTTTGGCCAAGTTTTCGATTCTGTCGGTAAACTCCTGACCGCCGTAGTAGCGTTTGCCCGGATAACCTTCGGAGTATTTATTGGTCAACACCGACCCCAGCGCTTCCAAAACCGCCTTCGAGGCGTAGTTTTCCGAGGGAATCATTTCCAGACCGTCGGTCTGCCTTTTTTGCTCGCCATTGATTAATTTTTGGACTTCTTTATCATTTTTAATCACTGTTTTTGTCTTTCTTTGATTTGAAAAATTTAAGGAAAACAATTGTCATCACCGCGGCCGCCATAATCCAAAAGACAAACTGAAAAAGGGCCAAAGTTAAAAACAGCTCGTCTTTGACGGTTTGAGCGAGCAAAGCCGCGACAAGAGCCGAAAAGAAGGGAATCAAAAGTAAAAGATATTTTTTAAGCCGAATCAGGAAGGGCAAAGAAACAATGGAAAACCAGAACGAAAACATAAAAATTTGGATTGGCCATGGTTCGCTGTATTTTTTTAAAATGATATTCTCCACCAGAACCAGGCCGATTAAGGCGGAAAAAATAGAGTAGGCGAGAGGGGAAAGGGAAGTTCTGCGATAAAACCAAAAAATAATTGTCAGAAAGAGGGCGTAAATCGGCGCGGCAATAAGCAGGATTAAAGGACCCCGATGATAAATGATGAGGTTATTATAAAATTCACCCACAATCGCGAAAAATAACCCCCAGATGACATATTGGTAAAGTTTTAATTTAACCATCTTAACTCATTTCTTCATAAGTTTCGGTTTCATCTTTTTGAACCTCCAATTTTACCCCGGCCTGCCTAAAGATGTCAACCGTATCTTTGGCCGCATGATAGTGTTTTTCCGAAACCACCCTTTTAATGCCGCAGTTAATAATCATTTTGGCGCAGACAAAACAGGGCTCCATTTTGACATAAATTGTCGCCCCCTCCAAAGGAATGCCCAATTTAGCCGCTTGAGAAATGGCATTTTGTTCGGCATGGACGGTGCGAACGCAGTGATTGGTGATTTCCCCGTTTTCGTGAATAGTTTTTTTAAATAAATGACCGACATCATCGCAGTGAGGCAATCTCTTGGGCGAGCCGACATATCCGGTGGTGAGAATCTGGCGATCGCGGACAATTACGCAACCAGCTCGGCCGCGATCACAGGTCGCACGGGTTGCCACCTGCCGCGAAATTTCCAGAAAATACTCATCCCAGCTGGGACGAAGATGTTTTTTGACTTTTGCTCTGACGGTCTTTTTATCTTTTTGCGGCATTGATGGTTTGAAATATTTTTTCTAAATTATTTTGCAAATCCTTTTTTGTACCTTCATTTATGACCATAAAATCGGCCATGGCAATCGGCCCGCCTTTATTTAATTTTTCAATTTCCGCCAAGTCGCGGCTTTGGGCTTCCAATAAATTAAAGGAGCGATACTTCATCTTCGGATCCGAGCCGTGCCGCAGGCCGCGTTCGATTAAACGCTGGTGGCGAGTCTTGGGACTGGCATAAACGGCTATGGTAATAAAATTTTTGTATTTTTCTTTAAAAGCCAGATATTCTTCCCACGAATAGAGACCGTCGACAATCATATTCCCCTTTTGAGCCTCAATTTTGGGGAAATTCAATTTGGCAAAGGCGGCCATCCCGTGTTTTCTTCGAAGCATTTCCCGAATGATTCGTTCATTGGCTTCCGAGGGCTCCAAGCCCTGTTTTATAATTTCATCAAGGGTCAGCTGGCCCAAACGAATATAAGCGTATCCTTTGCTCGTGAAAAAATCAGCAACTTCGCTTTTGCCCGAGCCGGGCATGCCGACAATGGCAATCACTTTTCTCATTTTCCACCTCTCTTATCATACTATAGGCCAAGATTTAACAAAACAAAAGTAATATAATCAAGTTATGAAACCAATTGCTTTAAATCGAAAAGCGTATCACGAGTACGAAATTTTGGAAAAATTTGAAGCCGGAATTGTTCTGACAGGGTCGGAGATCAAGTCCATTCGCCAAGGCCGGGTAAATTTAGCCGGCGGTTTTTGCCGCATTCAAGGAAATGAGACCTGGATTCTGAACCTTCATCTGGCCAAAGCCGAAGAGCCCGAGCGTTCCCGCAAACTCTTGCTCCACCGAGCCCAAATCCAATCGCTTCTCGGTAAAACCCAACAAAAAGGATTATCGCTTATTCCACTTTCACTCTATCTCAAAAAAGGTAAAGCCAAACTGCAAATCGCTTTAGCTCGCGGCAAAAAACTTTACGACCGGCGCGAGGAAATTAAAAAGCGCGATATTAAAAGACAAACCGAAAGAGAGTTAAAAGAATAGCGCCTTCTTATCTCTGATAAATGAAAATATTATGTTTTTTGACTTTGAATTTTTGATAATTTGTCCATCCCTTGATAGGAAAACCAATCGAAATCAATCTCGCCGATGGTTTTAGTTCTTTTTTAAATTTTTTACTTAATTTCTCCAAAAGTTCCGGCAGTAAATAGCAATAAATCACCTCGGCTTCTCTTAAATCGGCCTTCCGGATATTTTGATATTTGATTTGGATACGGGGATATTTCCAAGTTCTAATCCGCCCCAAAAAATAATAAAAGGGTGAAATTTCAAATCCCGTGGCTTTCGCCCCCAATTTAGCCGCTTCGATTAAGACATCGCCGTTACCGAAACCAAGGTCATACAAAACTTCTCCCTTTTTAAGACCGGATAATTTCAGGGCTTCAATGATAACTTGACGATTTGTCCGAACATACGGACTGCCCAAAAAAACCGAAATCAGATTGGAGGCTTGCCAAAATAACAGTAAGATTGATCCAAAAAATAGTAGCCCTAAGACAATAATCACGCTTTAATTGTAAATTGAAAATTGAAAATTGTGAATTTTCTTTAGTAGATATAACCGATAATTCGGCTGTAAGAGATAGGAATAGTTCTTGAAGAAATCACCCCGAAACCCCGGAAGTTCATTTCGGAAATCGTCATTTGGTCGCCCGCTACCGCATCCACCATCGCCACATGACCGGTGGCGCCGCCTTCGGTGGTGACAACAATCGCGCCCACTTGCGGCGTTTCTCCGGTAGCAAAGCCAAAGGCGCGGGCCCCCGAAAGCCAAGTAATCGCATTGCCCCGCCAGGGAATCGGCCTTTTTTGAGCCACATAATAGGTACAATAGCCAAAAGGAAACCTGTTGGCTACCGGCTCATTGGTAATTTTGGAGGATAGACCGCTTTCCGGAGCGCGGGACGATGATGCTTTCCGCAAATTGGTTCTTCGCTGGACTTTTGGTTTTTCTTCTTCAGTAACCTGGGTCTCGGCAATTAATGGCTTGACAAGATAGCCATCGTCAACCGATGAAATCGCCGGTGAAATTATCTGCTCTCTTGTGATAACTGCCGGCCGAATATCTTGAACAATCTGTCTGGCTAATGTTAAGTCGGCAAGGGGCGAGGCGGCCGAGGCAGGTTCTATCTTGAAAACCAATCCCCCCTTTACCAGCAAAATCAAAATTAATCCTATCAAAATTAAGGCAAATTTCAGATTGAGTAAATTTTCGATTAAAGGTGCAAATTTTTTTAGAGTTTGATTTTTAATTTCGAAATTAATGAGGTTTGTTTTTTTGTTTTCCGAGTCACCTGTCCCCTTGTGGGGAGCTAATTTCTCCTTTTTGAGATTCCCCGTGTTTTCCGGTGTACAAATAATAAACCTCCATGGTTTAGAGAGCAATAACTGAATCCCGTCCTTTTTAAGGTACTCTTAAACATTCAACTATTACTCTGCGCGGTGCTTCAGGCAATTAAAAAAAGTGCCTTAAAGCACAACGATATCTATTCTATCAGAAGCAAAAACCTTGTCAAGGGTCAAATCCCCTCCTGTTATTACACAGCATATATGTTCTGTGGATAACTTCCAAACCAAAAAATCAAACCCTATGGTTTGATTTTTTGGTGGAGCTGGGGGAAATCGCATCCCCGTCCAAAAAAAGATTCTAACAATCCTTGACAAGCATAATCGTTGGTCTTTGTTTATTTTGCCTTACCCACCAAGACCATCTCGGCAAGGCGAAGGTTGATTTGTCATGCCCGGTTCCGGCCATTCAACCAACAGTCGGACGGACAGCCCTCGCCTATTTAGGCGAAAGCAGGTGCTAAATTAGCTTTAGCGCTTGAATTTTGCGACAATGATTTACGAGCTTTATCGCGTTGCTCGACTTGAAATTGTTTTAATCTTTTCCTGTCGAATCTATACAGCCCCATCGGATACTATTATATCATATAAAAGGAAAAAATCAACCCCTCGCCCAGCACCGCGCTTTGTTCAGGTGCGGGCTTGACACAATGTAAAGAATACTTTACAATACAGGGTGGAGGTTAAGATAATTAAAATACATATTCAAAGGATCTCCCGTAGGTTAAAAAATCTAAGGGAAGAGAGGCGTCTGACCCAAGAGGAGCTTGCCGGCCAGCTGGGAATATCGCGTCAATCGATTATCTCGGTCGAACACGGCAAATGTCTGCCTTCTCTCCCCTTAGCCCTGCGTATTTCAAGAATTTTCGATCTCCCGTTTGAGCAATTATTTTTCACGGGAGGTAATCACACACAACCCAAGAAGGGAGGTGAAGAAACTATGCCCCGAACACTTATGCCCTGGTCGCCTTTTGGCGATTTGGACCTGTCTCGCCTAGCGCGAGCCGAGGCGGGCCGGTTTTTCGACGATGAAGATATCCCTCTTCCGCGCTGGAAAGGGTTGGCATTCCCGGCTGTCAATGTCCGGCAAACCGATAAGGAGGTAATTTTGACCGCCGACATTCCGGGAATTTCCGAGGAAGAGCTTCAAGTCGAAGTCGGAAACGATTTTGTCGATATTTCCGGTGAACGCCGGGAAGAAAAGAAGGAAGAAGACGAAGGATATTTGCGACAGGAGGTCCGATTTGGCAATTTTACCCGCCGGATTCCTCTGCCAACGGAAGTTTCCGCCGATAAAGCCGAGGCAATTGTCAAAGACGGTCTTTTAAAACTTATCATCCCGAAAGTTAAACCAACGAAGATCAAGGTCACCAAGGTCAAAGTCAAAAAGGCCTGATTTTGCGTTTGAATTTGCAGAAAAAATTTTTCTCTGTTAAAATTGAATTAAAATGCGCACTAAACCTTTTATCATCGGCATCACCGGCGGCACGGCCGGCGGAAAAACCTTTGTCATCGAGGCCTTAAAGGACTATTTTGATGGCAAAATACTGGTCGTCTCCCAAGATCAATACTACAAAGGCGAGAGGGTCAAGCGTCTGGATCGCTGGGAACGGGCCAATCTTGATGAGCCCAAAGCTTTTGACAATGCTCTTTTGGAAAAACATCTTAAAGATTTGATTGCCGGAAAAAATGTCCTTGCTCCGGTCTATGATTTTGCCACCCAAACCCAAACTAAAGCCAAAGTCCCGCTGGAGCCCAAACAAATTATTATTTTGGAGGGCATTTTAATCTTCAATGACCCCAGAATCCGGAATTTTATCGACTGGAAAGTTTATTTGGAGGCGGCGCCGGATGTCCGGCTAGCAAGACGATTGTTGCGCGATATTGAAGAAAGAGGGGTAACCATCCAGAATATCCGCTCGCAAATTGAATGGTATATTGAGAAAGTCAAACCGATGCACGATAAATACATCCACCCGATGAAAAAATACGCCGATGTCCGACTGGATACCAATAAAGGGTCACTGGAGGCGGCTGATACGATCAAGGAAAAAATCAAAGAGGTCTTGAAATCGGATGACTAGCTCAAAGGCAGAGCGCTTCTTTGACGTAGAAGAGGTTACAGGTTCGAGTCCTGTGT
This sequence comes from Patescibacteria group bacterium, assembly GCA_035288145.1. Classification (GTDB taxonomy): domain Bacteria; phylum Patescibacteriota; class UBA1384; order UBA12157; family JAENIV01; genus DATEAX01. The sequence continues at coordinate 13,014 of DATEAX010000020.1, forward strand.
CATCCACCAATACTGGTTAAAATCACTTTATCTTAACTCAACTGGTTAGAGCGGTCCGACGTTACGTCGGACAGGTCATCCGTTCGATCCGGATATCGCGCACCACCATGCCCAAAGATAAATCCAATTCTCAAGAAATATCGAAAAGCAAACATTATCTTCTCGCTTTTTGGGACCGTTTTCGTTCCCTTAAAAACCTCGCCATTGGCGGGATGGGGCTTTTGTATGCCAAATGGCGTCTCAAACATTATCAAAAGGAGATTCTTGGTCTGCGGTGTAAGCAGAATCGTCTTTGGGAGATGATCCCTTATGTTAAGGAATCGGCCCGCGGGCAGGAAACCAACAAGTTGCGGAAAATTGAACGAGGAATGACCAGAGAAGAACAACATCTTCTGGATCTGGAAGAGCAACTCCATAAATTCCAAGGACAATATTGGCAACTTGTGCGGGAAGTTTTCAGCTGGCCTAAATACGATTGACAAAATCCCGAATCTCGATTAACATGAACTCGACTAAATCCATCTTGGGGGGTGAACCAAACAGTGACAACGGTCTTTAATCTTTGTTTTCTTATTCAGGCACTTGGACAGATTGAGGGCAGGTTGAAGCTCGGCAAGATTATCTACTTACTTGAAGAGACAGGCTGTTATTTGGGATTTTCCTTCGAAAACAGCCATTGCGGTCCCTGGCCTTCCGAACTCCCCGCGGCCCTCGACTGGCTCGAGACAAACGGCTACATCACCAGAAAAGAAGTGGAGACCGAAGGTTACGCCGGCTTAATCTACCAGCCAGTCGAAAAGCCGCCTATGCCCATTGACCGTTTTTTTCCGCATCATCTGAAATATGGCGACCTTAGCCGCCAGCTGGAAATTCTTAAGTCCGCCCCGGCAGGCGTCTTAATCCTTGCCTCAATGCGCCGCTATCATTTGAACAAAGGTCTTTCGCCAAGAAGAGTTCGAAAAATCCTGGCGGAATGTCTCTATTACGAGGAGAGATATAACCGGCCGGCGCAAAAGCTTCTCCGAGATCTCGGCCTAAACCGAAATCCTTCCCCTCGAGTTTGAATTCGAACTTGGGGGATTTTTTTAACTTACCGAACTAAATCTTTTAACGACTGCCTGCCAATCAATGTTTTGCCAAACGGCTTCAAGATAGGCCGGTTTTTTTGTGCCGTAGTCCAGCATATATGCGTGTTCAAAAACATCGATGACGAGAATCGGGGTTGCCCCGGCAAGATGGCCGACATCGTGTTCGTTAATCCAAACATTGAAAAATCGGCCGGCGAGCTCATCGTAGTATAAAACCACCCAGCCGATGCCGCGCATCGTCGCAAATTCCCGAAAGGCCGACTGCCACTTATCAAAACTGACAAAATCTTTGGTCATCTTTTTGTATAAACGCGAGTTCTTGTCAATCGCTTTGGGAGTTTTAGTCAGGTTTTCAAAATAATATTCATGGAGACGCATGCCGTTGAATTCCCAGCCAAAGCGGCGTTTGAATTCGGCAAATTCCGACGAGGAAATTTCACCCTTCTCCACCAAGGCAGTCATTTTTTCGAGCAACTTATTGGTATTCGTGACATAGCCTTCATAAAGGGTAAAGTGATTTTTTAAAAGTTCGTCACTTAAGCCGGAGATGCCAAAAAGCTGGGGAAAATTTTTAGGAGTAAACATTTTAACCTTTTTAATTAATTTTTCGACCCTCTAATTGGCATTGTAGCACATTTATCTTTTTTTAATCCTCAACCTCATTCTTCGGATAAACGGAATTTATAGGAAGCAAATAAGAGGCAAAAAAGTATCCAGCCCGAAACAATCAAAAGATTGACGGGATTTTCCAAAGGAGATGTCGATTCCAGGGCCACTTGCCGCAAAATCTTAAGAAGGGGAGCCAGCGGCAGATACTGCACAATTGAGTAAAGCCATTTGGGCAAAGTGTCAATCGGAAAGAAAACGCCGCTTAAAAAAAGCATCGGAATGGCAATCGCCGTTGCCATGCCTTCAGCGGCGGCAGTGGTTTTGACCAATCCGGCGATCGCAAAACCGATCAATTGAAATAAAACCGCTCCCGCCAAACCAATTAGATAAACCAGAAAAATATTCCCATAGAGATGAGCGCCAAAAACATAGGCGCCGATGAGAAGAATTAGGCTGACTTGAAAAAGATTAATCACCAAGCGGGCAAGAATGTACGAGACGATAAATCGCCAAGAGGGAAGGGGGGTGGTGACAATTCTTTTTAAAATTTTATCCTCACGGTATTTGCTCATACCAATGGCGATTCCCTGAATCGAAGAGTTCATCAGGGCCATGCCGATTAAGCCGATTAAAACAAAATCAAAATAACCCAGTTGATTGGTGCTGGTTTTTTCTTCTTCCAAAGAAAAGGTCGGAGCAACATTTTTAATTTGAAAATTGACTTGAGTGAGGAAATTGTTGGTAAAGCTCAAAACCGCGGAATTTATTTGGGCATTGGCGGGATCGTAAATCACCTTAATCTTTGTCGGCGCCTCCGGCAGGGGCTCGCCGAATTTTTCCGGAACAACGATAACGGCGCCGGCCTGGCCTTTTTTCAAAATATCCTTGGCTTTCTCCAGGTCGTCTTCTCTCTGGACCTTAAATAGACCGGATTCGTCAAGGGCTTTCCGGAAATTTTCGACTATCGGAGTTTGGGCTTTCTCGACTAAAACGATGGTTCCCGTTGACGTCGAGCCCTTGCCGAAGAAAAAGCCGAAAATAAAGGTGAACATCAGCGGGAACATCAGGCTCCAGAAAAGCAGTTCCCGGTCCCGGGTTAAAATTTTTAAATTGGAAAGAAAAAGTTTAAACATAATATTAAATGCAAAATGCAAATCTCAAAAATCAAAATGGAAATTGAAAATTAAAAGTGAATTAAAGTAAAAAATTAATTTCATTCTTGGATCGTTTTGCCGGTTAGCTCAATAAATAAATCCTCCAGATTCGCCCGGCCGACGGTTAAACTTTCGGGCTCGACTTTCTGAACCAAACGGAGAGCCCGGTTAAGATTGGCTTGGGTTTTCAGTTTCATTTCGTAGTGATTGGATTTACCTAAAATATTGATAATTTCTCCCAATTTTTGAAGTTCCTTAAGACAGTTTTGGGAAATCCGGGCATAAAAATTGAGCTTGAAAGGTTTTTGGGCGCTTTCGATGAGTTTGTGGGTATCGCCGATGGCGATAATTTTGCCTTTTTCCATAATCGCAATCCGGTCGCAGAGAATTTCCGCCTCCTCCATATAGTGAGTGGTTAAAATCACGGTTTTCCCCTGCTCTTTGATTTTGGAAATCACCCCCCAAAGATTGCGTCTCGCCAAGGGATCAAGACCGGTTGTCGGCTCATCGAGGAAAACGATGTCCGGGTCGTTGACCAAACTGGCAACAATTGAAAAACGCTGTCTTTGACCGCCGGAGAGCTTGCCGACATACGAGCCGGCTTTATCCTCAAGACCAACCATTTTAAGAAGCCCGGAGGGTTCCAGCTGACGGGGATAGAAGCTCCCGAAAAGGTCCAAAATTTCTGAAAGCGTCAAAAAATTAAAATAGGCCGAGGACTGGAGCTGAACGCCGATTTTTTCTTTGACGCTGTTGATGCCGGCTTTAAGATTGTGGCCTAAAACGGAAATTTTCCCGGCCGAAGGTTTCCGTAGACCCTCAATAATTTCCAAGGTGGTGGTTTTACCGGCGCCATTTTCTCCGAGAAGTCCGAAGACCTCGTTTTTTTTAACCGCAAAAGAAATCCCGTCAACCGCGGCTAATCTGCCGTAATTTTTTTTCAGATTTTCGACTTGAATCACATTTTGAGGCATAATTTTAAAATGGAGCCCCTCGGCTTTTTTTCGGTAATCTTTAAATCTGTTTCTTAGACATCTTTCAAGTGGTTCTGAAGATCTTTGCCGGCCTTAAAATGAGGCAGGACCCTTTCGGGAACTTCGTGAGCTTTTTGAGTTTTGGGATTAAGAAAGGTTTGGGCCTTTCTTTTGGAAAGAGAAAAAGTCCCGAAGCCGGCAATGGTGACTTTTTCCCCTCGACCCAAACCTTCTTTAATCGAGGCGGTAAAAATATCAAGAATCTTCGTCACTTCCTCAATCGAGGAACCGGTCTTTTGAGCTACTTGAGTTATCAATTCATCTTTTTCCATATTATTATTTTACTAAATTTTATTTAGTAAAACAAGGTTCTGCGAGCGAGGCGAGCAGGTTCTTATATCGAAGAAACAAGGTTCTGCGAGCGAGGCGAGCAGGTTCTTATATAAGAATAATTTTGATTATTCAACAAAATTCTGATAAAATATGACAGGAGATCAAAATGGCTAATTACAATTTTCCTATCATAATTGAAAAAGATGAAGATGGATTTTATGTTGCTTCTACGCCGGTAATTCAGGGCTGTTATACTCAAGGTAAGACCTATAAAGAAGCTTTGGAACGTATCCAAGAAGCAATCGAACTTCATATAGAAGCCCGAAAGATTAAAATAGATTTCATTCCCCAAGATAAACTAAAAGTCTAAATGACCTCCAAACTACCATCTTTAACTGCCAAGGATTTAATAAGAATCGTCAAGAAATGTGGCTTTTCTTTATATCGGCAAAAAGGTAGTCATCAAATCTGGAAACATCAAGACGGCCGTTGGACAACTATCCCTTTTCATTCGGGAGAAAGTATTGGAAGGGGACTTTTGAGATAAATTCTCAGGGATCTCAAAATTTCACCAAAAGATTTTATCAATTTATTGAGAAAAAAATAGCTTGCTTGTAATCGATATATATATATAGTATTATTAAGATGGATCAAATAACGAGGAGGATTTACGAATGAACAAAAATTTGGGGCGAGAAAATGGCTTTGGCTGGTGTTAGCCGGGGTCATTGTAATTGCCGCCGCCTATGTCGGTTGGACGAGGTATGGAGTAAAAAGCTCAATCACCACCAGCCCGACACCAACAAAGTCAGTGGCTTTATCACCATCAGATGGAACTACTACTTCGTCAACAACAGGAAAAACTTCGAAACCGACAACAACTCAAACGCCAACAGCCACACCAAACTCAACCCCACCGTCTGGTTGGAAAGAGGTAACCGGTACAGCGGTTGGCGCAGGAAGCGCCAATGTTCAATTTTCTGTTTATGTTAAAAATGATTGGACGAAATACAATGAAAACGATACGGCTCATGGGCCTGTTTTTTTCACGAGCAATACGAATTGCAATGCTCACACAGGATACGGTCCAGGAACAGGGTATCTGAACTGCTGGGACCATTTGGTAATATCGTATTCTCCGCATGCAAGCTATGCCGGGGCCTCGGATTTAACGGTAAAGACTTACGCATATCCGGATGGAAGCGGCAATGCTTACATAGGAGTTAATAAGT
>DATEAX010000021.1:0-14070 GCA_035288145.1 Patescibacteria group bacterium
CAAGATTACCCAGATTGCACGCTGTCGGAGCATTTAAACCCCTTTAAGGCAAGGGCTTGATTGAACTAATTGCCCAAATGCCTTTGGGACCGCGTGTTGCGGGCTGGGAAAGTTTAATCAAAAACTTCCGGTTTTCCATAGAAGCTTCGACTTCTGCCGTTCCCTGATTATCATCGCGGTTTTTTAAAATGAATTGGTCGGACACCGTCAAACCGTAAATCGCCGGCGCATCCGAACGTGCGGTCTCATCCGGCTTAAGCCGAAAAGACAATTTTCCCTGGTCGACGTCTTTTTGCAAGGCTTCAGCTCGGGCGCCTTCAACAATAAAACCCACTTCGCCGCCTTTGGGCATGACCAGAACCTGACCCGCCTGAATTTTATTGGCGTCGCTGATGCCGTTGGCCTCGGCCAAATCCGTTTGGGTGGTGCCTTGGCTTTGGGCGATGGTAAACAAAGTTTCCCCCTTTTGAATAATATAGGTATCCGCCGGTCTGGAGGGTTTTTCCGTCGCAGTGGCGGCACGTTTAACCGCGGCTGACTGATTGGCTGTTGGCGTAGCCGCAATTGACGGCATACCGGAGGGCGTCGGGGAAAGCAATAAATTGACACGGTCGCGATTTTTAAAATTTTTTGCCGCCAGAAAGGTAGTGCTTGCCCCGAGGATTGCAATCAAAATCAGCATCGAATAAAAAATTGTTCTTGTTTTCTTTTCCATTTAAATCCCTTGCCCTCCCAGGATTTGGACTCCCTTTTGAAGGGGAATTTTTTGATTTTTTAATGTATCAAAGAGATAGATTTGTCCGATAGTTTGGTCATCCAATTTACCAGAGTATTGACCGACCAGAAAGCTCAAATAATCATTGAACGAAAAGACATAATTGGCGATTCCCCCGTCAAAAGTGGTAATTTTTTGAAAGTCGCCGCCCGAAACACTCATCTTGCCTATCGTACCTTGGGCATTTTTTCCGATTTCGCGGAAACTTAAGATTAAATTATCTCCAGTCCAGGAGAGATAGTCAACAATAGTTTTATCAAATTTTTTAATAACCTTGGTATCCAAAGTAGCAATATCGGTGAAGACAACTTCTGATGTTTCCCCTGAAATCCTAATAAAAGCAATTTTTTCACCACTTTCATTCCAGGCAGGTGATTTTATCTCTGCCTCGCTCTGACTTATTTCCCTAAGGTTCGAGCTGGTCCGGTCCTCGGAATATAAGGTATAGCCATAATTTTCTTCAGTATTGGAAAAACGAGTGAAAGCAAGAGTTTTTCCATCGGAAGTTATTGCCCAACTTTCTGGAATGCTAAATGAATCTTTGAGCAGGGATTCTTTGGCAGTCGCAAGGTCAATCGCCACTAGTTTGCCGGAAAAAGGTTTCTCATCAAGGGAGGTAATCGCCAAAACCTCATTCGTAAGAACCGCCTGATTGGAGATTTTGATCAATTTTTCTCTTTCGTCAGCATCGGTGAAAATCTTCTTGGGCGTTTCGCCTGGAGAAACTTGCCAGATTTCTCTGGCGTTTTGTTTTATCACATACAAAACCTTCGCCTTGGGAATTGCTCCCCCAGACGAACTATTTTGGGGAATTTGTTGACTTTGCCCCGGGGTAGGGGGCTGGAAGTAAGTTCGATTCACAAACCACGCCAGCCCACCAACAAGCATCAACGCCAGAACGGCGATGACGACCTTCTGAGACATGTTTCTTTCCTATCTCATTAGAGAGAGGGTGAAGTTGTCGGGGTGGTTGTAGGAGAAGTTGTTGCCGTCGGACTCGTGGTTGGCGACTTTGTCGGCGAAGTTGTCGGAGACGCTGTCGGGCTCACCTTGGGCGATGGTGACTTTGTTTTTGTCACCGGGGCCGCAGTGGGCGAAGTCGTCGTCGTCGACTTCTGGTAATAATTCACATAGTAATAGTAGCCGCCCCCGGCTAAGATAACGACGACCAGAATTACCAGCAGCCACTTAAGCGCCCCACCTTCTTGGGGTGCGCCCTGCGGTGCTTGAACACCTCCCTGGGATTGGTCCATGAAACCTCCTTTAGTTATTATTATACTACTATATTTAATTTACACTATTATTTTCGAGAGGCCGAATACCCCGTGGCTCAAATCGGGATGAAGGCCTCATTGAAAAAACTTCTCTGTAAGTTTATTTTATCAATTGAATTACGTTTTGCAAGTGTTGACGCATAAAACTGTTGCGTATGCCGGCTTTAATCCTAATATGTTTCATATTCGCGCATCAAGAGTTGGGCTTGAAGCTGTCTCATTGTCCCTATTAAAATTCCCCTGGAATTTAATTGAGATGTATCTGCTCAAACTTCGGACATCTAATAGCTCTCGTACTCGCGCATTAGCAACTGGGCTTGTAATTGCCTCATAGTCTCAATTATAACAGACACCATAATTAAAACGCCAGTTCCGCCAATGGCGAGGGTGTTAATGCGGGTAGCCGCTTGGACAACAAAAGGCAAAACAGCAATCACCGCCAGAAAAACCGCTCCTGAAAGGTTGATCCGCGAAATAACCCTCGTCAAGAAATCCGCGGTTTCTCGGCCGGGTCGGACGCCGGGTATAAAACCTCCCTGTTTTTGCAAATTTTCCGCCATCTGCTTGGGTTTTAAGATGATGCCGGTATAGAAAAAAGTAAAGCCGATTACCAGAAGAAAGTACAGGAGGGCGTAAAAAAAGTTATTTTCGAAAAGCCTGGCCACCCAGGCGGCTGTCTCGGCTAGCCAGGCCGAGCGCGCCTGAGAGAGGAATTTTGCCGCCACTCCCGGAAAAATCATCACCGACATGGCAAAAATAATCGGGATTACCCCGGCAGTATTGACTCGAATGGGTAAATGGGTGTCCACCGCCGAATAATTAGCTAATCCTCGTACTCTGCGAGCATAGGAGACAGGTATTTGACGCCGGCCCTCGTTACCCAAAATAATTAAAATAACCACCCCAACGGCAATAATCCCAAAAATAACCAGAGAAATGATTTTACCAGTATCCAAGACGGCAATCGTATTCCGGATTTGAGAGGGAATGCCAGCGATAATCCCCAAAGCGATGATCAAAGATACCCCGTTGCCGATGCCGTTTTCAGAAATAAGTTCGCCAATCCACATTAAAAGGATGGTGCCGGCAGTAATGGAGATAAGCATCGTCACCAATTGCCATGAAGTCCAGGAAATGACAATACCCTGGTTTTTCAAAAGATTTAACATCGCGTAGGATTGAATTAAAGCCAAGGGAACGGTGAGAATTCTAGTCCAATAATTGATTTTTTGCTGACCAGATTCGCCTTCTTTTTGCAATTCCTCAAGTGAGGGGATAACCATGGTCAAAAGCTGGACAATGATTGAAGCGGTAATATAGGGCCCCACGCCCATCATAATAATCGAAAAGTTTTCCATTGCCCCGCCGGAAAACATATTCAAAAGCCCGAAAATTTGATTTCGGCTAAAAAAAGACCTCAAAGATTCAATATCTACTCCGGGCAATGGCACATGGGCCAAAATTCGGGCAATGAAAAGCAGGAAGAGGACATATAAAACTTTCCGGCGAAGGTCAGGCAGAGTAAAAATTTGTTTAACCGTCTCGATAATACGCATAACTTACTATTATATTAACATTCGCCCGTCCTTCAGTCAATTGAAATGGCAATTTAAGTCCGCTGGGATTTATGCTTTAATAATAGTATGAAGTTTTTTTTGCTTTTTCTTTTGAGCCTGCCCTCGGCATATCTTTTTTTAAGATTTGACCAAAGAAGAGATATTGTTATCGAATACCTTATTACTCTGGGACTTTTATTCATCGGCTGGAAAATCTTTCGCGGTGGATTTTTCCGGCTCCTCGGACTTGTAATGCTGATTTTAGGCCTTGCCGCTTACTATTTTTTGATAATCCAGCCTTTTTATACGGGAAAAATCACGACTTTCAATTTCTAACAATTTACTAAAATGATTAAAAAAGTTTTTTGGGTCATTTTATTCATCGTTATTTTGGTTTTACCCAATCCCGGGTTAGCCCAAACCGAAGAAGCCATTGACTCATTTCAGGTGAAGATTTCCATCAACCCTGATTCAACCGTTGATGTCCGCGAAGAAATTGATTATTTTTTCTCCGAGCCCCGCCGCGGTATCTTTCGCAAACTCCCCTTCCGATATAAGGATGAATCGCAAAATAAAAACTTTGAAACCCCACTTAAGGATGTTTATGTTACTGACGAGAAGAACACCCCTTATGTGTATTCCCAAAGCAATGAAGAAAATTTTCTCGTTGTAAAAATCGGCAATCCAAACGCCACGGTCAAAGGATCAAAAACCTACATCATCTCTTACAATGTGATGGGTGCCTTAAATTATTTTTCCGATCATGACGAGCTCTTTTGGAATCTCACGGGAAACGAATGGGAAGTACCCATCGGCAAGGTATCGGCGGAAATCTTTATGCCGGGAAATGTTGACGTCTCCCAAATCAAAACGACATGTTATACGGGTAGGACCGGGAGCAAAGAGCAAAATTGCCAAAGTTTTCCCAAAAATCCGGCAACGTTTAGCAGCCTTAAGGGCCCAATGACCATTGTTCTCGGTTGGAATAAAGGAATTGTCACCCAAGTCGAACGCCAGTACGAACAGTCCTCGGAATTTGATCAAATCTGGAATAAAATTCATTTTGAATCGGGCTGGCTGCTCCTCCTTCCGACGCTTATTTTAATTTTGCTTTTAGGCCGCTATTTCCGCCTTGGACGGGATCCAGCCGGACGCGGGACAATTGCTCCTGAATTTGAGCCCCCTGATGGTCTTAAGCCGGCGGAAATGGGCACCCTCTTGGATGAAAGAGCCGATAGTCAGGATATCACCGCGACAATTATTGACTTGGCCGTCCGCGGATATCTAAAAATTAAAGAAAAGGACAAAAAGTATACTTTGATAAAAGTCAAAACAAGCGATGCCGGGCTGGAGGATTTTGAAAAATTAATTTTTCAGGCAATCCTTAGCGGGAAAAATGAGGTCGAGTTAAAAAATATTCGTCAGACCTTTTCTTCGGAAACCGAAAGTATCAGACAAAGAATATATCACCGGCTGGTTCATAAACATAAGTTTTTTCTTCAAAATCCAGACAAAACCCGCCGGCGCTGGTACTGGACCGGCTGCTTAGTGATGTTTCTTTCACCATTTCTGTTTATCTTCTCGATTATTCTCTCGTTCTCCTCATTTCTTTCGGGGTTAATGATTTTGGCTTTCGGCCGTTCTACCCCGAAAAAGACCCGTAAAGGTGTCATCGCCAAAGAAAAAACTCTGGGTTTTAAAGAATTTTTATATCGGGCCGAGCGTTATCGAGTCCGATGGCAGGAAAAAGAAAATATCTTTGAACAATATTTGCCTTATGCTCTTGTCCTGGGAATCGCCGACAAATGGGCGAAAAACTTTGAAAAAATTTATGAGACACAGCCCGATTGGTATCAGGGCGATTTTGCCACTTTTAATGCCGTGATTTTGGCCAGCCATTTAAATGCCTTTTCGGTAAGCGCCCAAACGAGCTTTTCTGCGCCGGCTTCAACTTCGGCATCATCTGGATTTTCCGGCTTTGGCGGCGGCGGTTCTTCCGGCGGCGGCATGGGCGGCGGCGGAGGCGGCAGCTGGTAGCCGGCGGTAATTTTCATAAAAGATAAACAATTCTCTAAAAGCCCTAAGAATAACTTTTATGTTGCCGCCGGTGGCTTGACCAAAAATTCGACGGCGGAAGTTTACGGGCAACTCCTTTATTTTATAACCTTTGAGGGTAAGTTTGACGAGGAGCTCGGCCGAGACCGCCGCCCCGGTAGAGCCCAAATTCAAATCCCTTAGAGAGGACCGCCGGAAAAGTTTAAAGGCACAATCAATATCGCGAAAATGAGTACCAAACAAATTGCCGATTAATGTCCGCCAACCCAAAGCGTTAAAAGACCTGAAAATTGACTCGCGCCGCCTTCGATAGCCGATGACAGCATCGAAGTCCGAGATATTTTCCAAAAATTTCTTTAGTTCTCTAAAATCATACTGCAAATCAGCATCAGTAAAAAAAACGAGATCTTTAGACGATTTTTTAAAGCCTGATTTTAAAGCCACGCCATAGCCCAGATTTTTCGGATGGCAAACGACTTGAATTACTGGATCCGATTTGGCTAATTGGTCACTGATTTGCCCGGTTCTATCAGTGCTTCCATCATTGATAACAATTATTTCGAAATCATCGAAAATTCGCTCCAAAGCATTCTTGGCCTCCTTGACGGCTTTTTCAATATTTGCTTCCTCATTGTATGCGGGCAGAAATACGCTGATGCTTTTGAATTGCTGATAATTTCTTGTCATAATCGCAATTTACGATATCTTTGGTGATTTTGCTACTTTGCGACTAAATCAGCAATTTGATTTCCCTGTCTTATGGCATAATTTTGACCGCGATCTTGGGGATAAATTTGCGCCATTGATGCAAGGTAGAGATTTTTAATCGGGGTTTTAAACTCCGGTCTTATTTTTGAATAGCCGATTTTAATCACCGGTTGAGCATATCTCGTCCGGCTGACATGAATTTTGCCGATGTCTGATTTTTGAAAATCGGGAACAATTTTTCCAAGATAATTGACAAAGATATTTTTAATCGAATCGTCGGTTGACAAGAACAATGGGTCACGGTGGCTGATATACTTTGTAAGATATAAAAGATTAGTGCCATAGCGCTGTTTAGAAATCATATTGGTATGCTCAATCATTGCCACAAAGGGCGAGCCTTCCTCGGTAATTGTCATCCAATAATACGGCGTAATTTTCCTTTGAAGTTGAAGCAAGAGACAGATGTTGGCTTTATATTGGATTTTTTTAAGCTGGTTTACATATCTCGGCGGAAGCTTCTTTGCAAGTGTCAGCAATATTTCCGGAGAGGTGGTAACAATCACCCGGTCAAACGTGTGGGATTTACCGTTCGTAAATATCCTCAACCCGCCATCGGGGCTTTGACTAATTTTTGAAACTTGGTTTTTTAAAAATATCTTCCCACCCATTTTTTTGATTTCTGAAGCCAATTTCTCGGTTATTTTTACGAAACCGCCATCCAAATATCCCAGCACCTCACTTCCAAAGATGCTTTTTCTGGTTGAAGCGCGAAGTTTGAGTTTATTTACAAGCCATGCGGCAGAGATTAAGGATGCCTCCGTACCGAACTTTGACAAAAGTATTGGTCTGAAAAAAAGTTCATAGACTTTAGTGCCGGCATTTTCCGTAACCCATTCCTTGACACTGGTCTGGGATAATGACTTTTCGTGGCGGATTTTACTCGCCTTATAAATCAAAAGCCCAAGCGATAACCGATCAAGTAATGTCAATTGACTAAATTTGAGAACGTCCGTCGCTGACGAAAACGGATAAATATTTCCTTTGGAGATGACGGCGTTGGAAACGGAATGCCATTTTAGTTTAGAAGAAAGTTTAAGCTCTTCAATTAGATCGATGATTTCCTTATCGTGGGTAAAAATATGATGGTAGAACTTTTCGACCCTTTCGCCGCCGATGCTGACTGTCGCCAGCAGACCGCCGAGTTTGTCTTCGGCCTCAAAAATAGTCACTTGATGACCACGCTTTCCCAGCCGAAAGGCCGTAACCAACCCCGTCAGCCCCCCGCCGATAATGCCAATTTTCATTGTTGCCTTTTAAGGATGTTTTCTATTTCTATTTTGTTAAGTTGATGAGCATTTTTAAATATTTTTACCACCGGGTGGTCAAAAACCTGAAACGTCTCCTCGGCTTTGTCATCAACAATTTCCCGTTTCCCGAGGCGGGGATAGGATGTTACCTCGAAAACCGACCTATAACCCAAATCGCCCTGAAATAATTTCTCATAATACTTACTCGTTAAAGGATAATTCTCGGTGTCTTTGGGGATGGTTCCGGAAAGCCGCCGGCTTGAAAGAATCAGATAGTCGCCATTGGCTAAAGTTTGTGACATCTCGGCGATTTTGCTTGAGGTTTCCGGATCATAGTTTCTCATCACCTCATACTGATACTTTTGAGGGTTTTCATTTTTGAGTCTGGCCGGTAAGGGATCGTCCCAATGTTCGATAACCAGAGTGCTATCTTGAGGAATGTTCTGGTAAATCCATTTTGAGGCAATAATCCGGGTGTTTTCTTTGGTATATATTTTTTGAAAAGCCAGCGTCCAAAAAAAACTGAAAATAATCAAAAGGATCGTTAAACTAAAACCTAAATGGAGTAATTTTTTGTGGTTTGAAATTTTAACCACCAGCCAGGAAGCCGCAAGAATTAAAACCGGTATAAACGGCAACATATAACGGATAAATTTTGTCTGCCAGGAACCGACATAAATAAAAAAAACCAGGCCAAAAAACAAGAAAGGCATAGCTTTAAAATTCTCTTTTTTAAAGCAATCGATTAGCCAGAAGACAAGACCCAATAATCCCAGCAAGGGTAAAATTATATTCGTCTGCCAAAAAAGATTTTTGATGAAAAAGAAATATGGCGTTGTGTTCAAAAATTGGATGGTGTAGTAAACAGCGATTTTGCCGGTTGCCACCGAATATTCATACTTTAGAGAACGGTAAAATGAAGAGAAATCCAAAAGCGAATACGGGGAAATCAGAAGATAGACGAGACCCAAAATCAACAGAAAGGATATCGCCCAAAATATTTTTTTCGATAACTTTTCTCGGATCAAGACCAAAGTAGTCAAAGGGATAAACAAAAAAATTGCCGCGGAAATTTTTGTCCCAAGGGCTAAACCGCTAACCGCTGCCATCAAAAGCCAAATTTTGTAATCGGTATTTTTGTAAATTTTGAGTCCGAATAGAGATAAAATCAGGAGAAAAAAAATCAGCCAGCTTTCGGTGACCGAATAATGGGCCGCTTGAATTAAGCCGGGAGTTGCCGCGAGTAAAAATGCCGCCAAAAGACCAACGCGCCTGTCTGCCAACTTGAGGCCTAAAAAAAAGATGAGCAAAATCGAAAAGGTTGAAAATAAGGCGGATAAACTTCGGCCGATGAGATTCAGACTGCCGTAATTGTAAATTGTGTCACTACGGGTGACAAAATCGATGACTTTAGCAATCAAACGGATAAGGTAGATGGGCAGACTCCCGTAAGCAAAAAAATGAGGATTGAGATTGCCGGGGATTTGGATATTTTGCACCGAATTGATGATGTTTCTTTCGTCCGGGTGGAAACCCAAACCCTCATCCCAATTTAAATTGTAAAATCTTAAAAAAGCGCCAGAAATAAAAATAATCATAAGTAAGACATAAATAAATTTGTCTTTGAAAAAATTTTTTCTAAATTTTAGAAAAAAAGTCATTATTAGTCTAAGTTCTGACCTCAATAATTTTCGTTTGAGAAGAATCCAGGACAACTGTACCAAGAGATAGTAATTTTTCCTCGTCAAGCTGGTATTTTTTTCTTTCTAAATCGCCCAAAATAATGTATTTTACCTTGTATTTTTGCAGAATTTCTTGGCTTGCTTTGATGTCGCCTTTTTCATAAATTGTCTTCACCTCCCTTTGACGAGCCTCGAGGTCGGGATAATTTCCCCGCCAAAGCCATTCATGAACTCGCCAACCCAAGACCGTTGGCAGTCCTGTGGCCATAGAAACTCTATCATATGAAGTATAGCTTTCGCCATCGGCCTCTAAAATGACCGGCTGATCTTTAAGACGGGTTAGCCATTCAATTGCCGCGTGGTCTCCGGGGGAATCCTTAGATAGATATGCCATGCCATCAAGCGTTCGAAACTTGGAAATTTTAAGTCCGCGATAATATCTTGGTATCGAATAAAACGGATAAAGCAAGGGAAGAATAATCAAAATGAAAAAAATTGGCCATAGCGCCCAGCGCATTTTTGTTTTTATATCACCAAGACGAAGGCAAATGTAGCCGGTTGCCATTGTCAGCATTATGTAGGCCTGGTAAGTAAATTTGAACATCGTATTTGCCCGATAAAAATTCCTATCATAAATATCCTTAAAATAGATTATTTCCGGCACGGCCAAAAGAAAGAACGAAGAAAAGATAATTATTAAGACAAAAATATCCGAAGGATTTTTTAATTTATCTTTCCGTATTTTAACGATATAAAAAATTAAAAACATGACGGCAAAAATTAGCAGGTTTCCCCAAAGGATAAATATTTGCCAAATCGGGGTCCGAGACATAACCAAACCAATGCCCTGGGTCATATTTTGAAAATGAAGATTAAATGGCAAAAGCAAGGTCATCGTTAGAATTACAAGTTTTAAAAAATCAAAAACAATGGCGAGAATAATCTTTTTAGCCGATTTCAGGTAAATTTTTTGATAAAGGATAAACAATAATGTCACCAATAAGTAAATTGGAAAGTCCCAAATATTGGTCATATAAAAAATTGCCAGCATCAAGGCAAGCAGAAAATGTCCTAGTGACAAAATTTTTTCTTTGTTTTCTTGCCTGGTCAGAAGCGTAAATAAAATTGCCAAAAAAGTTATAATAAACGGGATATTCGAGACATGGCCGTGAAGATCGGCGACAACAAATGAATAGCTGGGGAATTCGTGAATCGTTTTATCATTGGTGGGCGGATTATAGCCGATGAAACGGGTGGCTTCAGGATAGTAATAGGGTTTGATTTCTCCCTTTAAAAGGCCGGTTTTTTTGGCCGCCGGCAGGAAAACTCCATAAGCAAAAGTGTGAAAATTGCTGGCAAAGCTAATCAACATTGCGGAAATTAAACCGGCAAGAATGATTTTTTTGAAGTTCTGAATTTTTATAAAACTTACCAGATTGGCAGTTAGAGAAAAGGTTAATGATAAGGTGAAGGCAAAAATCGTCGAAATCATCAAGTTATAGCCAACGGCCGGTTTAAGATTAACTAATTTTGTCAAAAATGCGGCGAGGTAATGCCCATAATAATAGTAGTTGACTTCCTCCCCGGCAAACCACATATCAGTTGGTGGCATAAATTTTGTTCGTAAAATACTATTCATAAAACCGAAGTCCATGAACTTTTCCAAATCTTTGATTTCCGGCCGGAGACCCCGGACAAAAACCCAGAAAGCCAAACTTATCAAAAAGATTAATTCTTCAAGGATGAAGATTTTCCAGTTTTCAATTAAAGCTTGCTTGAAATTAGGATAACCCTTGTCAAAGACAAAAATTACCGCCAGCAAAACAAGGATGATGACGATAATCCATCCTCTTTCAAACGGCACCAGCCGAAGTGAGGATAAAAGCCAAAGAATAAATGAGGGGATTGCCAAACCAAGGACTTTGGAATATAAATACCCTTTATCAAAAAATTTTGAAAAAATCCGGCTGGCAAGGGGAAGAAAAATTAAGCCAATGATTAATAAATAAACCCACCATTTGAGGAAGATTAAATATTCATAAAGCATAATGATTTCAAATTCATTCTAACGCTTTTTTTTGCTAAACAAAAGGTTGAAAAACAAAATCCCAAAATGTATAATCCTAAGCATAGGGGGTGAACACTTTGAACAAATCGTCAGGATGCTTACAAAGATCTGATAGTCGTCTTTGGCGCCACTGGTCGGAATCGAAATTAAAGCGTCTTCACCAATGCCCGCTGGCATTCCGGTTCGCTTATGTTGACAAAATCTCGGTCCCCCAGGGAGTCGAGAAGGTTTTCGGCGGCGCCATCCACTGGGCCTGCAAGATGTTTTTTCGGCCAAAGATGGGCTACGAGACGCCTCAAAAGTTTCTCAACACGTTCATCCATTTTTGGCAAGGTGTTTGCGAGGGTCGACACGGCCAAGATGGTTTCAATCGTCCGCAAATAGAAATCCGTTTTCGTAAACCAAAACAGGACTATCTCGGTCTGGGAATTAATCTGCTCCGCTCTTTCTACGAAATCAATCAGCCATATTTGGAGGGCAGTTTTCTACCCCGGCCAGAACTTTTAGAAAAGACCTTTGCTTTTCGGTTTCGCGGCTTTCCGTTGAGAGTCCGATGGGATCGCCTGCAACCAGCAAGCTTCGACGCGCAAGAAAACCATATTATCTATGACTACAAGACCGGTTTGAGTGAGCCAGGAGCAATTGAGCAAAGGTTCGACCTGCAGTTTACGTTTTACTCTCTGGCCTACCTCAAAAGATTCGGTCGGCCGCCAGCAGGTCTCGCCCTTTGGTTGCTTCAGTCTCAAGGCGGAAAAACGATTGAAATTCCAGCAAGAAGTCAGGAGCACTATCTTGATCTTGCCCTTCAGCTTGAAGAGGCGGCCCGTTTTGTCGAAGGCGCCCTCCTCCCGGATTCGGCGGAAAAAACCTGTCTCTTGGCCAGACAAACCGCCCACTACTATTGTCTCCCGCCCATGCCCCAACCCCATTTTATCCGCATCGAAGGCCCGCAGTGCCGGTATTGCGATTTCGATGCTGTCTGCGCGGAATTTGCCTTGGATGATTTTCGAAATCCCCAAATCCTCCGAGAGCTCGAAAACATCCGTCCCGACTCGGAAGTCATCCAACTGGCAATACCCGGGCTTAAAGTCAAACGGCAACGCCGGCACCCTACACATAGACCATAATCCTAATGTTACCCTGGGCTTGACCCCGCACAACAAACTTGAATATTCCAATCGAATTACCAGCCTCGACTCAAGCGGGTCTGGGCGGGTTCATTCGTGCTTGCCTGCGGTAGGCAGGTTCCATTTCAGGTCTGTATGCGAGGCTTGACATTTACAAAAGCCGTTTGCCATTCGGCGTATAATTAAGATGTGGATAGCCACGGGTGTCCGTGTTGCTATTCATCTCTTTTCTCCTTTCCTTTCTTGCCTCCGCGCATGCAGTTGCACGGAGGCATTCTTTGACTAAAAGATTTTCTTGCGCTATAGTGCGAATTAGAAAGGACAAAAAATGAGTCAAACTCAAGCCAACTTACTAAAGGCGTTTACCGGCGAGTCGATGGCCCGCAACAAATACACTTTCTATGCCCAACAAGCCCGGAAGGAGGGCTTTGAATGGCTTGCCCGGGTCTTTGAGGAAACCGCCGATAACGAACGGGCTCACGCCGAAAGAGAGTATGAGCATCTTCAAGGCAAGGTCGAGATGACCAACACCTACAATCTCCATTCTCTCCAAAATACCCTGAAGAATCTCAAAGACGCCGCCGCTGGTGAAAAATATGAGTGGTCGTCAATGTATCCTGACTTTGAACAAACTGCTCGCCAAGAAAACCAGCTGAAAATTGCTCGGGTCTTCAAAGAAATTGCCGAAGTTGAAGAAAAACACGAAGAGAGATATATAATCCTCGCCAAGCTCCTGGAGGATGGAGGTCTTTATAAATCAGCCCAGCCAATTGAATGGAAATGCTTAAACTGCGGCTATATTCATAAGGGCACTTCGGCGCCCAAAGCTTGCCCGGCTTGCAACAAACCTCAAGGTTTATATATGCAGTTAAAAATTGTTCGTTAGGGTCTGTTTACGGCAGAGTCGTTAATGAAAGGTTAGCTCCATCATAAGCAAAATTAGTCGGGTCAGTGAGAGCTCTAATACGAAGATAATAAGTCGTATTTGGATTCAGTCCCGTTAAGTTGACCGATTGGGCCGAACTCATTTGGTTTATTTCGACTTGATTTGCATAGTTGGTATCTGGGCCGTATTCTAATACCGCAGAAGCGGCAGGAATGGTGCTCCAAGAGACAGTCACCGAGTTGCTGGTGAGGTTGCTAATTTGGAGGCTGGCCATCTCGACTAAAATCGGGGTAAAGGTTTGGTCTGGTGTCTCTGTCGAAAGCGTCGGGAGGAAATCTTCTTCGTCGGGAGAAGCCGCCTCGCCGGCGGCGGCGGTTTTACCGGTAGCATCAACGGCATAAATTTTAAAATGATAAGTTTGACCGGTGCTAACCGGCTTAAAGATAATTTCATGGTCTAAAGCGGCTTCGCGGGACATCTCGGAGTTTTGCCCGTAACTTTGGCTTTCGCCCCACTCGGCATAGCTGATAGCCGGCCGGGTGGTTTTGAAAGTAACTTTGACTTCTCCGCTTAATAATCTTTCCTTCTTAATGCTTTCGGCATCGATTTTCAGTTCATCGGGATAACAGATA
>DATEAX010000022.1:0-4294 GCA_035288145.1 Patescibacteria group bacterium
AAATGCCAAAACCGCATCGTACTGGGAAATTATACCTGAATTAAACCACAATTCTTTAGCCGGGCTGGAATATCCGAAAAACCTCCGCGAGAAAATTTTTGTCATCATTTTAGAAAGCAAATTTGACCATTCGCGCAACCGGCTCCGGGCGAATCTCACCGCCCAAATACTGGAGAAAAAACGGCTTGATTATGACTTTGTCCTTTTGGAACCGGCTCCCTCGCCCCTTTCGGCAATAATAGAGACCATTCTTTTGGGCGATTATGTCTCATATTATCTGGCAATCTTAAATAATGTCGAGCCCAATCCGATTCCGGTGATTAAATTCTTGAAAGACAAGCTGGCGGAAAAACCCTTTGAGACGAAATAGAGATATGAGATAAAAAATAGAGATAAGAGATAAGAAATAAGAGAGAAGGAGAAATGGCAAAAATCAAACAAATTATTGGTCGGAAAATTCTTGATTCCCGCGGTAAACCGACGGTGGAAGTCCAGGTGACGACTGATGAGGGAATGATGGCGACGGATTCCGTGCCCTCGGGGACCTCAACCGGCACTCACGAAGCCGCCTTGGTTGACGTTGATGTTGCCGTTTCCAATACAAATCAAGTCATCGCCCCGGAAATTGTCGGCCTGGAAGTAACTTTGCAGGAGGAAATTGACCGGAAAATGATTGTTCTCGACGGCACGGAAAATAAAAATCGTCTCGGCGCCAATGCAATGCTTGGGGTGTCCTTGGCAGTGGCGCGGGCCGGGGCAATATCGGAAAAAATCCCACTTTATCGCTACCTAAATCAGTTATTTAAAAAATCTTCCGGTCTGGAAGTGAAACCGAGCATTCCCGAGCCGATGATGGTGATGGTTTGCGGCGGAAAGCATGTCGAACCTGCCAACAAGCTTTGTATTCAGGAGTTTTTGGTTTTGGGCGATTTAGAGGACGGAATAACAATCTGGCATACCCTTGAGGGGATTTTTAAGCAAAAAGGCATCAGTTACCAAATTGGGTTGGAAGGGGCATTTGCTCCGGATTTGGAAAACGATGTTGAGGCGTTGGAAATATTAAATCAGGCGATGGAAGAAAGTTTAGCCAACCTCAAAGGCGAGGTGAAATTAGGCCTGGATATTGCCGGAAATAACTGTAAACTTTCCAATCGCCAAATTCTCGAGATGTTCAAGCAATATCACCTTTTTTCTTTGGAAGATCCTTTTTCGGAAGAGGACTGGGAGCGCTTCGGCCAGCTCAAATTGGAGCTTGAGGAGTTGAAAGTCCCTTTTCTTTTACTCGGCGATGATCTGTTTGCCACTCACAAAGCCCTGCTGGAAAAAGGCATAAATCAGCTGGTTTCAAACGGCATCATTATCAAACCCAACCAGGTCGGCAATCTAACGGAAGTTTTTGAGGTGATGAAAATCGCCTACGGAGCCCAATATAGCTGTGTGGTTTCTCACCGCTCCGGTGAGACAGCAGACACCTTCATTGCTGATTTGGCAGTGGGTACCGGGGCGAAATTCTTGAAATCTGGCGCGCCCATCCCCAGCGAGAGGCTGCTGAAATATCATCGTTTACAAGAGATTGCCGGAGAGTTGTAATTTAAAAGGGTACGAAAAATGCGTCAAAAAGTCATTCTTATCATTCTTGACGGCTGGGGTTATGCGCCGGCCTGGGGAGGCAACGCCGTGGAGATGGCAGAAACGCCGAATATGGATAATTACTGGCGGAAATACTCTCATACGATACTGAAGGCCGCCGAAGAAGCGGTAGGTTTACCCTATCATGAACCGGGAAATTCCGAGGTCGGACACTTAAATATCGGCAGCGGCCTGGTGGTCCGGCAAAACTTGCCCGGGATATCGAAGGAAATCAAAGAAGGAACCTTTTTTAAAAACCAATTTCTATTAGATGCCGTAAGCCGCGCTCGCCAAAACTCGGCTCGCATCCATCTCTTGGGTCTAGTTTCGGACGGCGGGGTTCACTCGCATATTACCCACCTCTTTGCCCTTTTGGATTTTCTAAGGAAAGAAAATTTTCAAGGGGAGGTTTGTATCCATGTGATAACCGATGGCCGTGACACCGATCCGATGAAGGCCTTGTCATATCTTTCCGAGCTTGAGGCAAAACTAAAAAAAGTAAAAATTGGCCGAATTGCTTCAGTTATGGGCCGCTATTACGCCATGGATCGGGACAACCGCTGGGAGAGAATTCAGAAAGCTTATGATCTCTTGACTTTGGGGGTTGGCGCCAAAGCCGAATCGGTTAACAAGGCGATTTCCGCTTCCTATCGGACCGGCGCTTACGACGAGTTTATTGCGCCGACGGCGATTGAGAATTCGGAGGAGAAATTCAGCCCTGTTCAAGAAGGCGATTCGCTGATATTGTTTAATTTCCGTTCAGACCGAATCAAGGAGTTAACCTGGGCATTTGTTTTAAAAAATTTTGAGGAATTTGAACGTCAGAAGATTTTCAAAAATCTTTATTTGGCGACCTTTGCTTTTCATGAAGAATATGAAGAGAAGTTGCCGGTCAAGGTGGTTTTCCGGCCAACTACTACCCTTAATCCTCTAGCGGAGGTAATTGCCAGAAATGACTTAAAGCAATTTCATATCGCCGAAACTGAAAAATATGCTCATGTCACCTATTTCTTCAATGGAGGTCGGGAAAAACCTTTTCAAGGTGAGGAACGGCTTTTAGTACCTTCGCCGAAAGTGAAAACTTACGATTTAAAACCGGAGATGAGTGCCGAGAGGGTCACCGAAGAGGTCTTGAAAAAACATCCAAGTTTTGATTTTACGATTGTCAATTTTGCCAATCCTGATATGGTTGGACACTCGGGAGATTTGAAAGCCACCATCCGCGCCTGCGAGTTTGTTGATACCTGTCTGGGCAAAGTGGTTAGCTCGTCATTGGAGCAAAAAATGGTCGTTTTAATTACTGCCGACCACGGCAATGCCGAACAAATGATAAATCCTAACACCGGGGAACCACACACCGAGCACACCATCAACCCCGTGCCTCTTATTATTCTTTCCGATGAGCCGGCATATCAAAACGAACTTCGGCCTGACGGTCACGCCCTGCAGGACATTGCCCCGACGATTTTAAAAATTATGAATTTACCCGTCCCCAAAGAAATGACTGGGAGGAGTTTGGTGGGGTAGAAAAATAAATCGTAAACAGGAGGGAAGCATTCAGAGATACAAACCGATACTATTAATTATTCTCGACGGCTGGGGTATTTCGCCTTCTTGGGGCGGCAACGCCCTTGTCGTCAACAGCCCGAAAAATATTAACCGGTTATGGCGGGATTTTCCTCATAAAGTCCTCCAAGCCTTTACTATGGTGGCGGGGAAATACGGCGTTGTTGGCGATTCCCGTCTGGGACATTCGACGATTGCCGCCGGCCGGCGCTTGCCCCAAGATTTGGAAATTATCTCCGAATCAATCGCTGACAAAAGTTTTTATCGAAATCCTGTGCTTACCGAGGCGATTGAGAAGGCCAGAAAGCGCCACACTAACCTGCATTTGGTTGGTTTACTTTCTAACGGCGGCATTCATGCTCACCTTAATCATCTGAAAGCGCTTTTAGAATTGGCCTATCGCAAGAATTTTGACCGGGTTTATTTAGACCTTTTTACCGACGGTATTGATAGCGGCGAATATGACGCATTAAATTTTTTGGAAATTATCAATCGGAAAATTCTGGAATGCGGCATTGGTAAATATTCAAGCGTCATCGGCCGCTTTTATGCCATGGACCGGATCGGCGATTTTGGTAGAACTCGGAAAACCTTCGAACTTTTGATTGAGGCCAAAGGTAAAGAATTCGTCTCCCCGGCCCAAGCAATCTCTCAAGCTTACCGCGAAGGTTTAAATGATTTCAAAATGACCCCGAGTGTTATTATTGATGATGGTCAGAGCCACCAAATCAAAGATGGCGACAGCGTTATTTTCTTTAACTTTCGTTCAGACCGCATGAGCCAACTTTTAGGGATGTTTTTGGGGAAAGCTCCGAAAAAATTATTTTATAAACGCCCTGTTGTCAAAAATCTGCATCTGGTAACACTGACGGAACTGGAAAAAGATTTGCCTTTAGAAATCGCCTTTCAAAAAAAGGAAATCCCCGATACTTTGGGCGAAATTCTTTCCAAACATCAAATAAAGCAGTTGCGGGTTGCCGAATCGGAAAAGGCCGCCCATGTCACCTCCTTTTTTAATTGTGGCCGGGATGAGGCTTTTGCCGGCGAAACCCGGAGAATTCTTCCGTCGCGAAATATCGACCCTTTAAAAGCGCCACAA
>DATEAX010000023.1:0-15510 GCA_035288145.1 Patescibacteria group bacterium
ATTTTTTACAAAATAAGTTGAAAATAGCCCTCAAATCCTTTTTTATTTGACTTTTGCCTATCCGTCAAAAAGTTCCAAACTCAAAGGTTTTTTAAGGTTTAAGAAAAAGTTCGAATCCCTTCCTCTGTCACCGAAAAATAGCACCAAAAAAGACCCAAAACGGTCTTTCTTGCTTTTACCTCTACCTTATATGCTTTTCCGCACTTTTAAATCGTCCCACTTTCTAAGTGGAGGGCCATGTGGGGATCGAACCCACGACACATTGCTTAAAAGGCAATTGCTCTACCACTGAGCTAATGGCCCATTCACTTATATTTTACCTTAAAATAAAGAAAAAATCAAAAAATCTTGCACCTCCGTTTACTACCCTACTTGCTCGAGCGGATAGATGGGGAGTAAATTTAGTATTGGTAAATGATGAATAAGTTAAAGAATTAAACATATGAATATTTTTAAGCACTACTACATCTTGGGAGGCTTTGCCCTGCGAGGCAACGAAGGCTTTTATGCAGCCCGAGAGTATCTGGGCGAAATTCTCATCCAAGAACTGGAAGAATTTATCCATCTTAAAAATAAAAAAGTTTTGGATGTGGGCGGGGAACGCGGCGAGTTTTGCAAAATTTTAACCGAAAAAAGACAATGTGAAGCAATCAATTTAGAACCGAAGAAATTGGATTTTGTCCATAAAACTATTATTGGTTCGGCGGACAAGTTGCCTTTTAAAAAAGAAGCTTTCGATGCGGTGCTTCTTCGCGGCGTAATCCAGCATATTCCAACCGAGAAAAAGTTAAAATCTCTAAAAGAAATACACAGGGTGCTTAAAAGAGGGGGTATCGCCTATATAATGATTCCCCCATGGTACAATCCTCTCTCCGGTCAAGATATTAAGCCGTTTCAATATTTTCCTTTTAAAATTGCCCGCCATTTAAGAAATTCCATTTTCTCTTCCCATATCAAAGCCGGGTCGCTTGCCTATCTTGGGCTTTGGCCGATGACTTATCATTCAACAGTGAAACTGATAAACCAAGCGGGTTTTAAAATTATTAGAGCAAACGATATTTTAATGAGACTTCATTTTTTAACAAAAATACCTTTCTTAAGAGAATTTTTGATACCGTCAGTAGGATTCGTTGTTAAAAAATCAATCATTCCAGATTGATAACAATTTCCGAACCACTCTCAAATCCCAACTCCTTTTTAATTTGTCCGACGATGGCCTCTTTTTCCTGGCCGGTCATCGCTTCAACTTTAAGGCGAACGCTTTTGATTGGCAAAAGTTCTAAAAACAATTTCTGGTCGGTTATTTTGCCCGCCACCACCAAACCTCTTTGAGTGTTTTGGGAAAAGGTCTGGTCGAAAAGAAAATTTCCGAGGGAGTAGAAGATCGGCCGCTTCTGATAGATTTCGGCATCTTGGATTACATGGGGATGAGAGCCGATGACCATATCCGCCCCGGCTTCAATCCACTCATGAGCGAGTCGTTCCTGTAAAGCGTTGTGAGTGGTTTCGTATTCAGCTCCCCAATGAGGAAAGACAATGACAAGGGCGCCGGTTGCTTTTTGGTCTTTGATGAGGGCGGCGAGATCGGGAATGTTGGCTAAGAGATTAACAGCAATCAAACTAACTTTCAGGTTCTTTTTGGAAAATGTTTTGACCAAATCCCCTGAATTATGAGGATCGCCGACAGTCGTTATTTGGTTTTTGGCAAGAATTTCGCGGGTAAACATCAGTCCCAAATCGCCCTGATTTGCCGTGTGGTTATTGGCAAGCCCCGCTGCATTGATATTTAACCATTTAAGCGTTTCCGCAGTTTGAGGCGGAAATTTCATGATTAAATTATTGGGATTAGTATCGGGCACAAACTCGTTTTGAACCATCGGACCTTCGAGGTTGAGCATGGCGATATCTTTGTCTTTAAAAAAATCCGGCCGCAGATTTTGAAAGGCGTCCCTTAAATCATCATAGAATTGGGCATAAATCGCCCGGCCGAACATGGCATCGCCGGCAAAGATAAAAGTCATCTCTTCTTTGGGAACAGTTTTTGTCTGGTTGGGAGAGGGGCTCGCGGTTGGGGCATTTCGAGAACTGAATAGATGAGAATAATATCTAATAATATCCGCCGTAAGGACAACAACGCTTAACCCTAACAAAATTAATAGGATTTTCATTGTTTTGGTCATAGATTCATTATAGAATTGGACTATGTATAATGCCAAAACTGTTGACTATTTTTCCAATCCTCGCAACATGGGCGAAATCAAAGACGCCGATATTGTTGCCCAAGGCGGCAACCCGGCCTGCGGCGATGTGGTCAAACTTTACTTAAAATTATCAGAAAACAGAGGACGGAAGACAGAAGACAGAATAATCCGAGACATCAAATTCAAGGCCTTTGGCTGCGGCGCCTGCCTTGCTTCAACCTCGGCGCTGACGGAACTCGTCAAAGGCAAAAAAATTTCCCAAGCCAAAAAAATCACCAATCA
This sequence comes from Patescibacteria group bacterium, assembly GCA_035288145.1. Taxonomy (GTDB): domain Bacteria; phylum Patescibacteriota; class UBA1384; order UBA12157; family JAENIV01; genus DATEAX01. The sequence continues at coordinate 2,484 of DATEAX010000023.1, forward strand.
AGATATTGCTGATTTTTTAGGGGGACTTCCTTCTCAAAAAATGATTTGTTCTAATTTTTCCGCCGATGTTTTTAAAAAAGCAATTAAAGATCATTAGTCGGAATCGGTTGACCGCGTCCGGCGGAAAAATCCCAGACCGATAATCGCCACCGGCGGCAAAAGCACCCACCAAAGGTAGTATTTAATAACAAGATTGGCCATCCGCGAACTGGCCATAAAGGCCTCCCGCGATTCCGGGGGCATAAAATTGAAAATCGAGGAAAGAATTAAAGCCGTTGCTAAAAAGGAAAAACCGATAATTTCGATGGGCGAAAAAATTCCTTTGGCTTTTGAGCTGGAGATGCCGCCTTTGGCCGAAAGAAGCATAATCACCAACATAAAAATCACCACCCGGACCGTAAACGGCGAAGACCCGGATTGAACCCAGACCTGATTAAAAAGGACTTTATCGCCTTGGAAAAAAGAGAGGACATTGCCGGAAAAAACCTGGGTGACCACCAAAGCAACATAAATGCTAAGGAGCGTTGCAATAATTTTTTCGCGCTGCAAAATATAGCCGAAAGCGATGCCGATTAAAAAGAAAACAATTATTGCCAAATCCCATGATGGTGTGGGCATCCTCTGATCCCTCCTTACGGGTGGTCCGACGAAATGTCGGACTTAACCCGAATCAATCTCTATGTCTATTATCCAAAACAATCGTTGATATGTCAAATGGGTTAAAGACCAGAATTTTTAAGTTTTTCCAGTAATTCTCTTTGCTCGCGGGAAAGATGGCGAGGCAATTTAATGCGGACGGTCACCAAAAGATCCCCCCGCCCCCGGCGTGTCGGCATCCCACGGCCCGGAAAACGGAAGGTTTGACCGTCTTGAGTGCCCGGGGGCACTCGGAGATCAATTTTTTCACCCTGTGAGGTTTGAAGATTCAAAGTCCCGCCTAAAATAGCAGAGGTCAGCGGTATTTCTACCTCCGTTTGAACTTGGCTAAAAACATCGCCGAAGAAATCCTCAAAAATATCGCCGAGCCCCCCGAAGGAGCCGCTGAAACTTCCATCTCGGCCAAAACCTCGGAAATCCCAGGTTCGCGGACCGGCAGTTTCACCCCGGGCAAAATCTCCAAAACCCTCGGCCGTGCCAAAGCGGTCGTAGTTGTCTTTCTTTTGGGGATCGCTTAAAACCTGATAGGCCTCATTAATTTCTTTGAAACGCTCGCCTTGGGAGGAGTTTTTATCCGGGTGATATTGATGAGCAAGTTTCCTGTAGGCCCGTTTAATTTCGTCAGGGGTGGCGTTTTTTGAAACTCCTAAAATTTGATAGTAATCTTTGGCCATAGAAGTTCATCTTACCATAAAAATCTTTTGAGAACAATTCATTGGGGTTCGCCATTTTCGTTGTATATTTTGCCGTCAAAAGCGCTCACGAGAATTTTGAGACTATTTTGGCCCCCTAAATACTCAATCTGCCACCAGAGCCACCCATTGGGTTCGGTTTGCACCAAAACCAAATTAAGCCGGGTCGAGGGATTTTGGGCGCGGAAGTCTCTCCCCCCGGCATCTTCCGCGGTTTTTAGGACTTCGGTATAGGCGGTTTTCCAATATTTTTCGTCAATCGGTTTGAGATTGCCGGAGAGAAAATCTTCTTTGGGGACGATTGCCCGAAGCCGGTTTTCTCCCGAAATCGAAGAAGTCCACCAATTATTCGGCTCATCGTTTGAGCCAAAGACAAAGGTTTTTTCCAAGCCCTCTTCGGTTAATTCCGGGGGAATTTTGATTACCAGCGCGAAAAACTCGGCATTGTTCCTCCAGATTTTAGCCGCCTCTTTGGCTTGGGTAAGGTCATCCTGAATTTTTCCCGTAGCGAGGTCTTTATCCTGGGAAATAAGGGCGAATTCAGCTGGTTTGGAAATATCGGTGGCAGTTTTTTGACAGCCCAAAAACGAGGGCGCGGCGATTACCAAAAAAAGCGTCAAGGTCCTTTTAAACAAGACATCCCTCCTTTTCTGACTGCTCTTTTTATTTTATCACTTTTTTTCTTCGCTGTCAGATTTTTCCTGTTCTTCAGGTTTTGCTTGTTTTGAATCTTCTCTCCCGTCTTCCGTCTTCTGGTACATTGCCTGGCCGATTTTCTGGATGGCCTGGCTTAATTCTTCGGTTTCCTTTTTGATTTTTTCGCTGTCTTCGCCCTTTAAGGTTTCTTTAAGGGCGGCAATTTTCCCTTCAACTTCTTTTTTATCGGCTTCGGGCACTTTATCACCGGCCTCCCTAAGCGCCTTTTCCGCGGTATAAATTAAACTCTCGGCCATATTTTTCGTCTCAATTAGATCTTTGCGTTTTTTATCTTCCGCTTCGTGAGAAGTTGCTTCCTGTTTCATCTTTTCAATTTCTTCTTTGGAGAGCCCCGAAGACGAGGTGATGGTGATTTTTTGCTCTTTTTGAGTGGCTTTATCTTGGGCCTTGACATTTAAAATGCCATTGGCATCAATATCGAAAGTGACTTCAATTTGCGGCACCCCTCTCTGGGCCGGGGGAATCCCGTCAAGCATAAACCGCCCCAAAGTCCGGTTATCTTGGGCCATCGGCCGTTCGCCCTGAAGAATATGGATTTCCACCGAGGTTTGATTATCGGCCGCGGTGGAAAAAATCTGCGATTTGGAGGTGGGGATGGTGGTGTTTTTCTCAATCAGCGGCGTCATCACCGAGCCCAAGGTCTCCAAACCCAGGGTTAAAGGGGTGACATCCAAAAGTAAAAGATCTTTAACATCGCCGGCCAAAACGCCCGCTTGAATTGCCGCGCCCAAAGCAACCACCTCATCGGGATTAACCCCTTTTGTCGGTTCGCGGCCAAAGATTTTTTTGACCGTTTCCTGAATCAGGGGCATTCTGGTTTGACCGCCGACCAAGATGACTTCGGCAATGTCTTTCGCCTCTACCTTGGCTTCTTTGATTGTTTTCTCGGAAAGTCCGATGGTTTTTTCCACCAATTCCCGGGTTAAATCTTCGAGCTTGGCACGGGTAAGTTTCATCACCAAATGTTTCGGACCGGCGCTGTCGGCAGTAATGAAAGGTAAATTAATCTCTGTCTCGGTTGAAGTTGACAGCTCGCATTTGGCTTTTTCCGCGGCTTCTTTAACGCGCTGAAGGGCCATCGGGTCATTCTTAAGCTCAAGACCCTGCTCCTTTTTGAATTCTTCCAAAACCCAATTGATGACTTCCTGATCCAAATCGTCGCCGCCCAGATGGGTGTCGCCGCCGGTGGATTTGACTTCGAAGACGCCTTCGCCGATTTCCAAAACAGTGATGTCGAAGGTTCCGCCGCCAAAGTCATAAACGGCAATGTAACCTTCTTTTTTCTTATCCAAACCATAAGCCAGCGAAGAGGCAGTCGGCTCATTGATGATTCTTTTGACTTCTAAGCCGGCAATTTTCCCGGCATCTTTGGTTGCCTGCCTCTGGGAATCGTTAAAGTAAGCCGGGACAGTGATAACCGCTTCGGTGACTTTCTCGCCGAGGAAACTTTCGGCATCGGTCTTGAGTTTTTGCAAAATGAAAGCGGAAATTTCCTGGGGAGAATAATCTTTTTCTCCTATGACGACTTTGACGCCCTCGCCGGCTTTAACCATTTTATAGGGCAATAATTTGAGATCTTTTTGAACTTCCTCTTCTTCCCATCTTCGGCCAATTAAGCGTTTTACGGAAAAAATCGTATTTTCCGGATTAGTAATTGCCTGCCTTTTGGCAAGTTGACCAACCAGCCGCTCTCCTTTTTTATTTTCGGCGACAATCGAAGGCAGAAGATTTCCTCCCTCGGCCGTGGGGATGACTTTAGGCTTGCCGGCCTCGATGGTTGCTACCACCGAGTTGGTGGTGCCCAAGTCAATGCCGATGATTTTTGACATATTTTCCCTTTCTATATTTTTATATCTATAACAATTGTAAAGTATACTTTACATATTGTCAAGACCCCATTTCCCCTTTACTAACTCTCACTTTTGCCGGTTTGAGGACTTTGTCTTGAAACATCCAGCCCGATTCCACCTCGGCGATAATGCAATCGGCGGCGATAGTTCTATGTGATTCGGAGGAGATTGCTTCATGAAGACGGGGATCGAATTTATTGCCCGGTTTTGCCGGGATTTTCTCCAAACCCTCCTCGGCGAGAATCTCTTCCAATTGTTTTTTAATTTGCAGAAAACCCTGAATCGTGGGGTCGTCTTTTTTAGTCCCTGAAAAAGCGCGATAAAAATTATCCAAGACAGGCGTTAATTGAGAAATAAACTCGGCTCGGGCATAGGCCAAATTCTCTAATCTTTCGCCCTCGACTCTTTTGCGGTAATTTTCAAAATCGGCCTGGGTTCTTTGCCAGCCAGTTTTTAGCTCCTCAATTTGTTTTTTGAGCTCGATTATCTGATTGTCTCGGTTATCTAAATCGCTTTTTTTCGTTTTTTTTGTCATATCAAAGTATATTATATAGTAGAAAGAGGCGAAAGTAAACCCCCAAGAAATCGGCCGGTCAAAATTTTTAATCGGTTTCCTTCTCGGATTTACCGTGGGCATTTTTATTGGAGATTTTCTTAAGATTGAGCCGGAATGGCTTTTAGGGTTTTTAGGCGGTTTCATTCTCGTTTTAGTCGTTTTCTGGCGCGATATTTTTTGGCGGCTGGTGCTTTTCATCCTCATCGGTCTCATTGGCGGTTTAACTTACTATCGAATTTGGGACAATCGTCAGTTTTCGAAAGTTCTGCCCTTTGGACATGAGGTTTCATTTGTAGGGGAAATTATTGACCACCCCGATTTTTTTCCTTCTCAAGCGCGTTATCGGGTTTCCTATCAAGAAATTAATGTTCAAATTATAGTCGGCCGTTATCCCGAATATCATTATGGCGATAAATTAATGCTCAAGGGTGCGCTCAAGAAACCCAACGATTATCTTTTCCGTCAGGGTATTTTGGGAGAAATGTTTAATCCCGAGGTTCAAAGGATTGGCCGAGGCGGCAAACTGCTTACTCGAGCGATTTATCAAGTTCGCGATCGATTCGAGGCAAGTTTGAATCGGTCTTTAAGCGAACCATACGCTTCGTTTGCCGCCGGCTTAGTTTTGGGTTCGAAGGGGAATATCCCCGATTCTTTGACTTCCGATTTCAACCGGACCGGGACAACCCATATTATTGCGGTCTCGGGTTATAATGTGACGATTATTATCATCTATATTGGTTTATTTTTGGGTCTTTTTTCCCGTAAATTGCGTTTTTGGGGCTCAATTCTGGCAATCTTGGCCTTTGTGGTGATGACCGGGGCGCCGGCCTCGGTCATCCGGGCAGGCATTTTAGCCGGGCTGATTACTTTCGGAAGATATCAGGGTCGCCGGATTAATATGCTCATTTTAATTTTGCTTACCGCCTCAACGATGCTTCTTTTCAATCCCTACGCCTTAAAATATGACCTTTCCTTTGAACTGTCGTTTTTGGCTTTTATCGGCCTTGTTTATCTTTCACCCCTCGTAGAAAACCTCAAGATAGTCCGCTGGCTGCCTAAAAACCTCAAGTCATCGCTTTCAGAAACCCTTGGGGCTCAACTTATGGTTTTGCCGATTTTAATCTTCAGTTTTGGCCGGGTGAGTCTTCTTTCACCGATTGTTAATGTCTTAATCTTGTGGCTTATCCCTTTATCAATGCTCTTGGTTTTTTTAGTTGGCATATCAGGCCTCATCTCAATCGGGCTTGGACAAATCGCCGGCTTTTTGGGCTGGTTTCCTTTAAAATATATAATAGTAGTGGTGGAGACCTTTTCGAAAATTCCTTGGGTTAGCTTGACATTCAAGACCGCCGATTGGTGGTGGATGGTGATTTTCTATGGTGTAATTGGTCTGGCGGTCTTAAAATTAAAACGACAAGGGAAATTCCAAACAAATTTAGATGAGAAGTATTAGACAAAATCTCCAATTTATTCTCGGGGCGGCCGTGGTTATCGCAACGCTTATTGGCGTTAGTTTCTTTGTCCGGCCCCAAGCCTCCGGCGGACTGAAAGTATATTTTTTCGATGTCGGTCAAGGTGATGCCAGCTACATTAAAATGCCCGGCGGCGAGGATGTTTTGATTGACGGCGGTCCGGATAATAAGGTTTTAGATGAACTAGGCAAAGTGATGGATTTCGGCGACCGGGAAATTAATTTGGTAATTTTATCTCATCCCCACGCGGATCATTTGACCGGCCTTTTGGAGGTTTTGAAAAGATATAAGGTAGACGAAGTCTGGGAGACGGGGGTGGAGTACTCTTCTCAAACCTATGATAGTTGGCAGAAGGAAATTTCCGCCCAAAAAATACCGGACAAAATTGTCAAAGCGGGTGATGAGAAAAATTTCGGTGAGGCCAAAATCGTTGTCCTCTATCCCCTATCGCCTCTTGAAAACCTGCCTGCCGGCAGGCAGGTTAAACGAATTGATAATCTTAATAACGCCTCAATTATCAATCGGCTGGATTATCAAAAATTCTCGGTTCTCTTTCTGGGTGATGCTGAAACCGAAGTGCAGAAAAAAATTGCTCCGCAAATGAGAATGGCGACGGTTTTAAAAACCGGCCATCACGGCTCGAGAAACGGCACCACCGAGGAAATACTGGCGGTGGTTCGGCCGGCTCTGGCGATTATTTCCGCCGGGGCAAAGAATACCTATGGTCATCCTCACGCTGAAGCCCTGAATTTATTAAAATCTTATGCGGTACGCATCTTCCGCACCGACCAAAACGGGACGATTGAAGTTGACTCTGATGGCGAAGGTTATTCGGTAAAGACTTTCCGATAATCCTCTTTAAAGTATATAATGGAGAAGTATATGTCTGGACATTCGAAGTGGAGCCAAATCAAACGTCAGAAAGGCGCCGCCGATATTAAGCGCGGAGCGCTTTTTTCGCGCCTTACCAATGCGATTATTTTAGCGGCACGAAGCGGCGGCGACCCTAGTGCCAATTTTCCTTTAAAAATCGCCATTGAAAAAGCCCGCGCTGCCAATATGCCCAAGGAAAACATTGAACGGGCTATCAAAAGAGGCACCGGTGAACTTGGCGGGACAAAAATCGAAGAGGTTTTGTACGAAGCCATCGGGCCGGAAAATATCGGCCTGATTATTCAAGCTTTATCCGATAATCGTAACCGCACCAATTCGGAAGTCAAAAATGTCTTAACTCAATTCGGCGGAAAATTAGTCGGCTTGGGAGCGGTTAAATATCAATTCGAACGGATGGGGAAAATGCTTATTGATTTGGCGGAATTTGACCGGGAAGACCTGGAGCTCAAAGTCATTGACGCCGGCGCCCGGGATTTTGAAGAGGAGGATGATTCTTTAGCCATCTATACCCAGCCCAATGAATTAAAAATAGTCAAAGAAAAGCTCGAAAATCAAAGTATCCCCGTTCGGGAAGCGGCGTTAACCTGGGAGCCTAAAAATTTAGTCTCCATTTCCGATCAGTCCCAGGCAAAAAAAATCCTCGTCCTGATGGAAGGGCTGGAAAATATAGAGGAGGTAACGGGGGTTTATGCCAATTTTGACCTCTCGACTCCGCTCGGGGCAGGCATAGAAAAGGAGTTAGCTTGAGAATATTAGGCATTGATCCGGGTTCGGCGCGCTGCGGCTACGGCGTCATTGATGTTTCTGAAAAAGACGGGGCAATTTCGTGGGTCGCCCACGGCTGTATTGAAACCGATAAACTCAAAACCGATGCCGAACGCTTGAACCGCGTTTTTAATGATATAATGAGTTTAATCGAGCGCTTTAAGCCCGATCAAGTGGCGGTTGAACTGTTGTTTATGTTCCATAATCAAAAGACGGTGATGAAAATTTCCGAGGCCCGGGGGGTAATTCTTTTGGCATGCGCCAAAAAGGATTTGGCCCTCCAAACCTTCGAATACACGCCCTTACAAGTCAAAATGGCGGTGACCGGTTATGGCCGCTCGGATAAAAAAGAAGTCTTGGCGGAAGTTCAAAAGGCCTTAAAGCCCGGTCGCAATATCGGTCGAGGCAAAAAAGACGGCTTTGACGATGCCGCCGATGCTTTAGCGGTGGCAATGGCCCATTTTCATAAGTATATAGAGAATAATTTAAATGCAAAAATCAAAATGCAAAATGCAAAATGACAATGCAAAATGGAAAATAAAGAAAATAATTTTAAATTTTAATTTTGAGATTTGAATTTTACACTTTGCATTTACGCGACTGAAAGGAGCGATTTTGGCCAAACTTCGACAAAACATTGTTACCGGCGAATGGGTGGTGATTGCCCCAGAAAGGGCTAAGCGCCCTGAAGATTTCGTCATGGCCGCGGCGCCCAAAAGACATTTGGACGGGGGCTGCCCTTTTTGCCTGCCTGCCGGTAGGCAAGGTCTGGAAAATCCCCAAAGCGCCTATCGCTTTTCTCTTAAAGAGGCGGAAACCGAACATATTTATACCATCCCCAATAAATATCCGGCATTTACAAAAGACGAAGAAATTATTACTGAAAGCGGCGATTTGTATTTTTCCACCAAATCATTAGGCGGTCATGAGGTGATTGTCGTCAAAGACCATCAGACGGAAATTTATGAAGGCGGTTGGGAATTGCTGGCGGAATTGTTCGGCGTCTATCAAAATCGCTATCATTTTTATCAGCAGGACCCGGTTATCGAATACGCCATGCCGATACATAACCTCGGCCCAGAGGCGGCCGCTTCCATCGAGCATCCGCATTCGCAGTTTTTCGCTTCCTCAATTATTCCCAATTATGTCGAAAAAGAACTCGCCGGCTCGCGCAAATTTTTTCAGGACAAAAACCAGTGCGTTTTTTGTGCCATTATTGCCGAAGAGAGAAAACAGCAAGTTCGGCTGGTGGCGGAAAACGAGGATTTTTTGGCCTTTACTTTTTTTGCCGCCCGTTTCCCCTTTGAAATGTGGGTGTTGCCCAAAAAACACGCCACCTTTTTTGAAGAAATTTCCAAAGGTGAAATTGAAAATCTGGCAAAAATCATTTATGATTGTCTGTCAAAGCTTAATGCCGCTTTGAAATTCCCGCCGTTTAACTGGTGGATTCATACCGGGCCGACAAAGAAAAATCATCTGGGAGATTTTTATCACTGGCACATGGAAATCGCCCCGCGAGTTTCCAAATTCGGCGGCTACGAAATGGGTTCGGGGATTGTCATTGATGTTGTCTCTCCCGAACTTGCAGCGGGATTTTTGAAAAAGGCGTAAAAAAATTCTTGTTGCTAGAACCTTCAAAAATTCTCAATTAAATCAAAATTTATTGATTTTTGTACTCCTTAAGTCTATTCTATAAAACGAACAATTATTGTAGAATAATAGTGCGCAATGATAAGTAAAATTTTTTTCCTAAGTAATAAGTATAAATGCGGTTTAACGCCTCCTAGCCTGTCTGCGATATCTGCCTGCCCGCAAGGCAGGGGCGGGCCTTTGTCGCAGGGGCATTTACAAGGAAGGGCAGAAGGATAGTATGAGAATTTTAATGTTGCTTAAGTATCCCCTTTTCGGCAGCGGGAGCGGTACTTATGTCAGAAAGCTGGCGGAAAAATTAGCTGTTCTTTATTCACAAGATGAAGTGGCAATTTTCTGTCCTGATGCTCAAACGAAATTACCCGGCGTAAAGATTTTTCCTTTTGATATGCCATTTAAGGCCGTTGCTACCGGACATCCGAATTGGCCGAGCGCGAGAATCTATTCATCTTTAACTAACCAAGAAGTAGACCAAATTTACATGAAAGCTTTGTCCTGCGTGGTTAAAACGGTCAATCACTTTAAACCGGACATTATTCATGTTCATCACGCCCTTTATTTTACCTGGATTGCCAATTACATTCGAGCCGTCTACGGGATATATTATGTCGTCACCTCGCACGGCACCGAACTTTTGACAGCCGCGGAAAATAAACGCTGGGTCCCTTTGACTAAAGACGCTTTGCAACGGGCTTGGATGATTAATGCTGTTTCCGGCGATACCAAGAAATGGTTATTGAAAATTTATGGTTCAAAAGGCCTCATTCGTTGTACAAGAATTATTCCCGGTGGGGTCGATTTGGATGCTTTTAATCATGATTCACCGATAAGATTAATCAATAAAAAATACCATCTTAATGGTAAAAGGGTGGTAATTTTTGCGGGCAAACTCACCAAGAAAAAAGGCGTTGAGTATTTAATAAAAGCCGCCTCGAAAATTAAAGCCGAAGTTTTTATCATCGGCGGCGGCGAGGATAAAACGCGATTGGAGAAGTTGTCGAAAAGCATTCGAAATAGAAACGTCCATTTTTTGGGTTATTTCGGGCCGAAATACCTTCGAGAATTACGAGAATTCTATCGTCGCGCGGATGTCTTTGTTTTTCCTTCGGTCTGGGATGAACCGCTCGGGTTGGTTGCCCTTGAAGCAATGGCATCTTCAACGCCGGTTGTCGCTTCCAGAAAGGGCGGTATTCCCCTTGCCGTCAAAAACAATGTCAACGGTTTTTTGGTCAGGGCCAGAAGTGCCAAAGAAATTGCCGAGAAAGTGAATTACTTGCTGAACCACGAAGAAGTTCGCCAGAGGATGGGCAAAGAAGCTCGCAAAATTGTTGAGGAAAAATTTAATTGGCATACAATTGCTCGGAAATTTCATACCCATTACGAGCAAGCCCATCAAGCGAGTAAAAAGCGTCTGCAAAGGATGAAGCTACCCGTGGATATCGAACAGGAACGCTTGGAAATTAAGGGTAAAAAAATAGATTATATCTAACAAGAAGTAGGTTAAATGTCAGAAGGATTATGGCAGGAAATTCCTGAGGCCGATGTACAGGAAACAGAGCAATTAGCTGATGAACTCGGCAAACGTTTATCAGAATCTTTAATAAACCAAAATTTAGAAAGAACTAATTTATTTTAAGGAGAAAATGAAGATTTTAGTCGTAATCCCTCCCTTTATAACACTTCCGGCCGCGGGCCACGGGGGAACCGAGAGAATCGCTGAAGGCATGATCAATGAATTCTTAAGAAGGGGTCACGAGGTTACTCTGTTGGGTGCCGGTAACAACAAAACCGAAGCAAAATATATTCAGGTTTTTCCGAAAACTATCAGCGAACAAAAGTTTGATAGTGCTTTTGTTGAACAGTCCCGTCCCCTAAGAATTGAAACCGCTTATATTGCCAAAGTGATGAAATATTTGGTTGATCATGATGGAGAGTTTGAGGTTGTTTTTAATCATATGCGTGGCAACTTTTTAATGTTACCTTTGGCAAATTTTTTAAAAACACCAATTATTTCTACACTTCACCTCCCCTTGTTTGATGAGGTTGTGGATGTTTTAAGCCAATTTGAAATTACGAATATGGTGACTATTTCAAATGCCCAAAGAAAACCAGCCAAAGGAAAGGTGAATTTCCTTGCCACCATCTATAACGGTCTTAATCTTGAGGAGTTGCCTTTTAATGAATCACCAAAAAATTATTTCTTTTATATGGGCGCCATCGGCGAACACAAAAGCCCTCACTTGGCAGTTGAGGCCTGTAAGTTGGCTCATGTAAATTTAACCTTAGCTGGCGGCAAAATTAGGGAACCATATTTTAGTCAAAAAGTTAAACCTTTGATAGACAATAAACAAATTAAATTCGTTGGGGAAGTGCAGGGTGTGCAGAGAGTGGAACTGCTAAAGAACGCCAAGGGATTATTAATGCCGATTACTTGGGAGGAACCTTTTGGTCTGGTAATGATAGAAGCCATGGCCTGCGGAACACCGGTCATCGGTTTTAATCATGGGGCAATGTCCGAAGTGGTTAGCGATGGAAAAACAGGTTTCGTTGTACAAGATATCCAGGGAATGGTTAGGGCAATTGGCAAGCTCAGCCAAATTTCGCGTCAAGCGTGTCGTGAACTGGTAAAAGAAAAGTTTACCTATCAAAAGATGGTAGACGAATATCTAAATGCTTACGAGAAAGCAAGGAAGAAACAATGAAAATAGCCCTACTGGCATCAAATCAACGACCAATCCCATCACCTAAGGATTTGATTTTTGCACCTGGAGTTTTAATTCACTTTCTTACCGAAGGATTAGTCGATCGCGGTCATGAAGTGACTCTTTTTGCCCCAGAGGGAACGCAGACGAAGGCGAGGTTAATCACCTGCGGAACAAAATCAAGTTATGAGGAATTTGCTCCCGGAGGCGACTTCATAAAAAAGAGGGCAGAAAATTTATTGGAGTATACAAGGCAAAGCGTTCAATACGAATTATTAATGGCCGCTAATTCTTTTGAGTATATCAGAACTCACGATTTTGATATTGTCCATTCTCATAAAACTTTGCATGAAATATATTTCACCAATTTTATAAGTAAACCTTGTCTTTTCACTTTTCACGATCCGCCACAAAGAGAGGCTGCCAGCAGGATTGATATTTTGAGATTGAAAAAATATTCCCAATCTTGTTATTTTGTATCAATTTCAAATTCGCAAAGAACCGGGATTGATTTTTTAAATTTTACTGATACCGTCTTTAACGGAGTCAATTTAGAAGATTTTCAATTTACAACTAAAGCTGATGGCGGGCTCCTTTTTGTGGGCAGATTAGAACAGAAAAAAGGTGCTGACATTGCAATTAAAGTCGCCAAACTAACAAGTCAACAATTGACTGTAATTGGCGACCGAGTTGTTCAAAAACCGGAAGAAAAGAAGTATTTTTATGAGATTTCAAAAGAATTTGATCAGAACAATGTTAAATTTTTGGGTCATATTTTTTATCAAGATATTTATCCTTTATATCAAAATAGAAAAGCTTTTTTATTCCCAATTAGCAGTCAAGAATCCTTCGGCATGGTGATGGTCGAAGCGATGGCTTGCGGTACACCGGTTGTGGCTTTTGATAGAGGAGCTGTCAGAGAAATTGTCAAAGACGGTGAAACTGGTTATGTTTGCCCGCCGGGAGATATTGATTGTATGGTTAAGGCGGTCAAAAGAATTTACGAGATGCCAAAAGATGAATATCGAAAAATGCGCGAGAATTGTCGAAAGCGTGTTGAAGAAAACTTTAC
>DATEAX010000024.1:0-19218 GCA_035288145.1 Patescibacteria group bacterium
GGCTACCTTTTCGGCGACCGTCGGTTCGCCCAAATTGACATACACTTTGGTGGCGGTCACCGGGACTTCTTCCAAAAATCCGCCGCTGTCGTTTGGTTCCGCCGGCGCCTCTTTACGGTTGATTTTTCCCCGATAAACAAAGCCCTTGGCGCCGTCGACGGAAACCACCTGACCCGCCTTTAAGACATGGGTTGCCGTGCCGGTGCCGACTACGCAGGGGATCCCAAGCTCGCGGCTGACAATTGCCGCATGGGAGGTCTGCCCGCCGGTTTCTGTGACAATTGCCGCGGATTTCTTCATTGCCGGGACAAAATCCGGACTGGTCTTTTCCGTCACCAAGACATCGCCTTCTAAAATCCGGTCAATTTCCGCCGGCGTTTGAATGATTTTTACCGGCCCGGAAGCAATCCCAATCGAGGCCGCGATGCCTTTTAATAGTATTTCCAATTTCTGATTTCCATCTTCCAAACCGATTTCTGTTCTTTGTTTTCCGTCTTCCGTTTTCTGGATGGCCGTCACCGGTCTTGACTGAACAAAATAAATCTGCCCGTTCTCAATCGCCCATTCAGTATCTTGAGGGAATTGATAATGGTCTTCGATTTTTCTTCCGAACTCCGCCAAGCGGATTATTTCTTCGTCGGTCAATTTTTGGGCCTTTTTTTCTTCTTGGGTGCAGGTCTTGTGAATATTTTCCTTACCGACTTTGACGATTTTCCAGGCCTGGGGTTCAATCTTTTTCTCGAGAATCTTAAGGATCTCTTTGTCAACCACATAGCGGTCGGGCGTCACCGAACCGCTGACAATCGCTTCTCCCAAACCCCAGCCCGCCTCGATGACAATTTTCTCTTTGTCCGAGGTTAAAGGGTCAACGGTAAACATAATCCCGGATTTTTCCGACTGAATCATCTTTTGAATCGGCACGGCAATGCCGACCTTCATATGCTCAAAATGGTGGACCGTCCGATAGTAAATCGCCCTTGGTTCAAACAAAGACGCCCAGCAGCGCCGAACAGCCCGAATCACCTCTTCGACGCCGGCAACATTTAAGAATGTCTTCTGCTGACCGGCAAATGAGGCGCTTGGCAGATCTTCCGCGGTGGCGGACGAGCGCACCGCGACATAAATCGCCGCCGAAGAGGTAGTATAAAGTTTCTGGTAAGCCGAGGAAATTTCCTTCTGGAGCATCATTGGCAGGTCTTTGGCAAGAATCGCCTTTTGAATTTCTGAAGCGGTCGAGTTCAATTTTTGGTTATTTTCAACATCAAGGCGTTCAAGTAAACCTCTGATTGTCGAGTCCAAGCCGGTCCTTTTTAAAAAATCCAAATAGGCCTCGGCAGTAACAATAAAACCCGGCGGCACTGGCAATCCCGCCCGGGTCAGTTCTCCCAGATTTGCCCCCTTGCCGCCGACCAAACCAATATCGTCTTTGTCAACTTCCCGAAACCAAACAATATTGCGCAAAGTCCCTCCAAAGTTAATGCAAAATGCAAATCGCAAAATGCAAAATGACCCGCTTCGCTCTCGCTTCAGCGAGGCGAGCAATGTAAAATTCAAAATGACTAAGCCGAGGGGATGCCCTTGAGCGAAATGCCGGTCTCAATCGCACTCCGTCTTTGCCGAGTATTTGGCAACGAGGCAAAACGGAAGCGATTGAGTAGGTTGGCTAGGGAGGCTGCAAGCGAAAGGGCGACCCGAGGCAATATCATTGACTATTTTTTAAAATTTTATAAATCACATTCGTTTTAAAGCCTCTTCGCTGCAAAAATGCGGCTTTTTTGGCAAAATCAACATTTTTCAGCCGACTTTTACTTTCTAAAGCCTGACGGGCCAACTTTTCTTCATCCTGATCGGATAATGCCTCTTCGATGATTTTTTCCGCCACCCCCAATTTTCTTAATTCCGATTTCAAAAGATACCAGCCGGTCGGTTTTAAAAGATTGCGGTCTCTTATCCACATTTTAGCAAAATTTTCATCGTCGAGCAATTTATTCTTTTTAAGAACACTGATGACTTTCTTTATCTCTTTGTCTTTAAATCTTTTTGTCTTAAGTTTCTTTTCAATTTCAAAAACCGTCCGCGGCCGAAACTTTAAAAACCTAAGGGCAATATTTATAGAATCCTGCATACATTTTCAAAAGCGAGCAATGTATCCTCAAAGTAAATCGCGGAGGCGAGCGGGCAGGTGTCGAACGAAGTGAGACGAGCGAGGCGAGCGCTTAGGACCGATTTTCTCGCTGGGAAAATCGAGTCCGGTACTTTGACGGATACTGGCGAGCGTCACTCTTTCTCCACCTTCTGCTTCACTTTTTCCTCAATTGTCTTGGCGATTTTGGGGTTTTCGCGCAAAAATTCCTTCGCCCCTTCCCGACCCTGCCCCAGTTTCTGCTCGCCAAACTGATACCAGGAGCCGGTCTTGGCGGCAATGCCGTACTTTACCGCCAAATCCAGCAAATCGCCTTCTTTAGAGATGCCTTCGTTAAACATCAAATCAAACTCCGCGGTTCGAAAAGGCGGAGCAACCTTGTTTTTGACGACCTTGACCCGGACCCGGTTGCCGATGGGGGTTTCGCCTTCTTTGAGCTGCTCAATCCGGCGGATATCCAAACGAACCGAGGCGTAAAACTTCAGAGCCATGCCGCCGGCGGTGGTTTCGGGATTGCCGAACATCACCCCGATTTTCATCCGAAGCTGGTTAATAAAAATCACCACCGCTTTGGAGCGGGAAATCGCCCCGGTCAATTTGCGCAGGGCCTGGGACATCAGCCGCGCCTGCACCCCCACCATGGCATCGCCCATTTCGCCTTCAATCTCCGCCCGCGGCACCAGAGCCGCCACCGAATCAACAACAATCACATCCACGGCATTGGACCGCACCAGCGTTTCGACAATTTCCAAGGCCTGTTCGCCCGTGTCCGGCTGGGAAATCAAAAGCTCCTCAACATTTATCCCTAGTTTTTTGGCGTAATCCGGATCAAAAGCATGCTCGGCGTCAATAAACGCCCCGACACCGCCTTTGCGTTGACCTTCGGCAACAGCATGTAAAGCGAGGGTGGATTTGCCAGTGGATTCCGGACCAAAAATTTCCACAATTCTTCCCCGAGGGAAACCGCCCACCCCGAGAGCAAGGTCTAAAGAAATCGCCCCGGTCGGGATGGCCTCGATTTGGAGTTTTTCCTTTTGACCAAATTTCATAATCGCCCCGGTGCCAAACTGCCGTTCAATTTGTCCCAGAGCCATTTCCAGGGCCTCCTTTTTGGCCTTGTTTTCTTCAGCCATTTTTTTCCTTTCTTACCCTTCCGCCCCGCCTTTTTGGCAGGGTTAAAATTCTGCCAAAATTTTAATCACTTTGACGGTTTCTTTTTTTAGCCGGTTTTCCGCCCGAAGTTCGATATTGTTTAATCCCGGTTGCAATTTGACTTCCTCTTTAAAATTACCCAAATCATCGAGAAAAACCACCTGGTCATTAATTTTTAATGAGGCGCCCTGATCGGTTTTGCCCACAACTTCCACCTTATCCTGACGAATGACGGTTTCCGCCACCGGGGAAAGGATTTCCAAATTCGGCGGGGAGGTAAAATTTTTAACCGCGTAAAAAATATAGCCCAAAAAACCCAAGATTGTAAGCAGGACTAAAGAAACAACGATAATTTTTGGGGTAAGCCAGGCCCGCTTTTCTTTGAGCCGGGCCACCGGGGCTAAAACTTTTGGACTCAAATCCGTGCCTTTCTCACGGCGGTAAAGCTCGAGCAGTTCTTCTTTGGGCGTTTCTAAAAATTCCGCGTATTTGGTCAAAAATCCGATAACATAAACATCAGCCGGCAGTTCGCCATAAGCCCCGCGTTCCAAAGCATCAAGATATTTGACCCGAACCTTGGTTTCTTGTTCGGCATCTTCCAGAGAAAGCCGGCGGCGTTTTCGAAAAGCCCGAAGACGCTCGCCCAAGGTCTTTTCCTGGAAGATTTTTTGAGTAAATCTTACCACATCTTCATTAAACACTCGGCGGCAAAATAGTCAAATCGGACGACCCGAGGCGATTCAGATGAGCCGTAAAAGATTGAGGAATTTAAAATAGAAAGGGAAATTACTCAAAACCATAACCGCCATCGCTACCACTAAGACAAAGGGGGTGATTTGCAGCCGTTCGAGGCGGGAAATTTTCTGCCCGGAAAAAATCTTGAAAATTTGCCAAAGTAGCATTAAACCAAAACCGCCAAGAATTAAAACCAAGACGTTAGTCGGCCCGACAGCAATAATCGCAAGCATCACCACCAAGAAATCGGTGGTATCCACCAAGGGCGATTTAAGTATTCGGCGCAGGATGAGGAAAACCACCACCAGCCCCAAGCCGATAAGAAGCGACCAAAGCAGTGGTTGGCTCAAGTCCCACAAAATCCTTAAATAATAATTCTCGCCATAAGCCGGAATGAGATATTGGCTAAATTGGTCACCCCGAAGCCGTAAATATAAATAAGTCATTTTGGCGCCAATCGTCAACATAGTAATTCCCAAAATCAGCGCCAAAGAGATTTTCGCCGTCCTTAAAGTCAGACCGTCACGAAGTGTTAGAGTAAAAAGCCAAAAAAGAATCAGGAGTGTCAGACCGTAAGGTAACCACGTAATTAACCAAGCTTGCCAATTCATATTATCCTTCAACCGTAATTAAACATTTTCTTTCTCGGCTGTAAAGCCCAGACTAAAAATCCCTCGGGTGAAAACCGGGGGTCTTTTTTAAAAAATGACCAATTTCCAAGCGCCAATGATTAAATTCTAAGTCGAAGGTTGGTAGGTGTGGGATTTGATGCCAGTATCTCCGCCCATACCCCCTCACTCTTCACTTTTGGTCATTCTCTAAAGGAGCGTCAAATCCGTGCCCAACTCATAAACATTGGGGTTATTGCCGTCGTCTGAAGACGCCTTGGAAATATTTTCCTCGCTTTCAAAAGAAGCATCAATTTCATAGGTCTTGCTGGAGGGAGAAATGCCAAAACGATAATGGTGGCTGACCGTGTTTAAAGGATCAAGCGGCAGGTTCGACAAAGTTTTCCCGGAAGAGATCTCCAATTTTAAGGGGATCCAGCCCGAGCCGTCAATTTTCTCCCGCGCCCGGTCGCTGGCAAAACCAGTGTCAATCGAGGAATAAGGGCCGGAAAGCCCCTCAAAATTGAAACCCGCGGCCAGGTATTGATTGACCGCTTCGGAAATTGACTTTAAATCAGCAAACCGCTGACTGTCGCGGGATTTTTCCAGGATTTTTGAAGGATTCAAAACGACAAGAACAATCGTCAAGATTGCCCCGATGATGCCAACAATAATCAGCACTTCAATCAGGTTAAAGCCCTTTTTAAGCAATCGTCCTCCTTCACCCCGCCTTTGGCGGGGGATTAGTTCAAGTAACTCTTCGTTCGCTAAGAAATTCCTCAACTTTTTGGACAACTTGCTGGGGGGTGACTTCGGATTTGACTAAATAATCGACGGCTCCCAGCTTAAAGCATTCGTAAATAGCGTCTTCTTCGCCGACATTGGTCAGCAGAATGACCGGGGTGTTAAAAGTCTCCGTCTGTGAACGCATCTTCTTAAACACCGCCAGGCCGTCAAGTTTAGGCAGAAGAATATCCAAGAGGACTAAATCGGGTTTTTCGCTCGAAGTTTTTTTGAGCCCGTCCTGACCGTCATAAGCGGTGACGACTTCAAAACCGTCTTTGGTAAATTTTTTTTGATACATTCCCGAAAGGGTGGCGTCATCCTCGATAAGAAGAATTTTTCCTTTGCTGGCCATTGCTCCTCCTTTTTGATGATAATTTTTTATGAAGATTATTGCAAGGGTTTAAACATATTCCTTACGCTTTGGGCAAACTGAAATAAAAACTCGTCCCTTTGCCCTCGGCCGACTCCAGCCAAATTTTCCCGGCATTCATTTCCACCAATCTTTTGGTAATCCAAAGCCCCAACCCCGTGCCGGTGACTAACTGGGTTTGGGGCGTTTTGACCCGATAAAATTTTTCGAATAATCTTTTTTGAGCTGCGGGACTGACTCCCACACCAGTATCTTTGACTTCGCAGATAATTTCTTTACCCTTGGTTTCAACGGTAATTTCCACCGAGCCCTTTTCGGTATATTTGATGGCATTGGAAATCAAATTGCTCAAAATCTGGTGGACGCGGGCCGGGTCGGCTTTGACTAGAGGAATTTTCCCTTGAGAGTAAGTCAAAAGCAATTGTTTTTCCTGGGCTTGGGGCTGATATTCCAAAACCGTTTGCGAAATCAAATCCCCGAGATTAATCTCTTGGGGACGAACCGTCATTCTCCCCTGGTCAATCCGGCCGACATTGAGGAGGTCGTCAACCAAGTCGGCTAAGCGCTGATTAATTTTCGCTACCTCCTGAAGAGTTTCTTGCGTCTCACCCTTCACCCCGCCGGTATCACCAGTTAAAATCATATCCAAATAACCTTTGATGGCGGTAATCGGCGCCCGGAGCTCATGAGTGGCAATCGAAACCAGTTCCTGTTTCATCTCCTCAAGTTCGTGTTCGGTGGAAATATCCCGGAAGGTGACAATTGCTCCGATAATTCGGTCATCAACATCGTAAATTGCCGAAGCCGTAAGATAAGCCGGGAAAAGGCCGCCCGAACGTTTCTTCAGATAATAATCTTTTAAAACGACTGACTGACCGTCTTTCAAGACCTGGTTGATGGGCGAATCTTCGCTTGTGATGGCTTGTTTATCCCGATTCCAAAGACCCAAGGCGGTCTGAAAGATTTCTCCCAAAAGTTCTTCGGCCAAAAAGCCAGTGATGTTTTCTCCCGCCCGGTTTAAATGAATGATTTTTTGGTCTTTATCAATCGCCAAAACGCCTTCGCCGATTGAAGCAAGAAGAGCTTCATCTTTCTTCCGCTCCTCCTCAATTTGCCGATACATTGACGAGGAATTGACCACCACCGCCGCCTGGGAGGCGAGAATGTTAAAAAGACGCAAGTCTTCAAACCGAAAATTATTCTCCTTGCCGGAAAAAATCTGAATCACCCCCAAAGTTTGCGATTTTACTTTCAGGGGAGCTGCCAGCACGCTTTTGACGTTGCTAATTTTTGCTCGTCTTAAAACCTCTTCGGTCGCCGGATTAAGTTTCCCCATCATAATGGGCACACCTTTGCAAAAGGCCTCGCCGGTGACGGCTTCGTCGTTTCTTAGGCGAAAGTCCCGGACCTGAATAGCCGTCAAGCCAAAGGCGGGGCTGGCGGCTTCCAAAAGATGGTTGTCGTGATTAAACAAAGCCAACAGGCCCTTTTCCCCGCGCAGGGTCTTGGTAATCGAGGCAATAATCGAGTAGAGGGTCTCTTCAAAATCGAACAAGGTAGAGACGCTTTTGGAGATTTGATTTAAGGCCTCAAGTTCTGCCAGCCGCCGGCGATTTTCGGCTAAAATTTCCCCTGACCGGAGAGAAATGATGGCCAGGGCGGCTTGATTGGCAATGATGACAAAAAAATTGAGGTCTTTTTCGGAAAATTGACGCTCTTTCCTGGTGAAAATGCTCATCACGCCGATTGGCTGGTCTCTAACAAGCAGGGGCACGGTCACCAGCGAGCGAAAACCGGCCTCGGCCAAGGTTTTTGAGGCAATTTTTTCATTCTGAATATCCGTTACCACTTGGTGAACTTTGGTTTGCACCGCCTTCCAAGAAACACCGCCTGAAGATGAGGGAATCGGCTGCTCCTCCATAATTTCTTCGCCCAAACCGCGGCTGGCTTTTCTGATTAAACAATCGCCCTCCAAAATCATCAATGTCCCGGCATCAACCTTTAAGACCGCCAAAACCTTCTCGAGCAAAGGCCCCCAGAGACCTGGAAGGTCTTGGGCCTTTGAGGCAATTTCCGAAATCGCGTAGAGGGCTTCTAAATTGTCTCCTTGGGCATCATCTCCATCCATTTTACTTTTCCTTTTTTAGACGTTTTGATACGGACCCTGATTATCCTGCTCGTCTTTATAAGCCGGCGGCGGGTAGGCCGGGGGTTGTTCTCTGGGCGGATAATTGCTCTGCGGCGGGTAATTTTGACCGTAGGAAGGCAAATACCCTGACGACTTGCCCCGAGGCGCCCTTTGGGCCTGACGCTCATGGTCCAAAGCAATCGTGTCCATCATCACATCTCGCGGTTTGGCCCCTTCTGGGGGACCAATAATCCCTTCCTGCTCAAGAATATCCAAAAGCCGGGCCGCCCGGGCGTAGCCAATCCTAAGCCGGCGCTGGAGGAGGGAGGCCGAAGCCTTTCCGGCCATGACAACCGTTTCTTTGGCGTCTTCGTAGAGCTCGTCTTCGGCCATCAGTTCGCCGGACATCCCCTTTTCCGAAACACCCTTATAGGTCAAAATGGTTTCATCATATTGGGGGGCGCTTTTCCGCTTTAAGAAATCCGTAACTTTATTGATTTCTTTATCAGTAATCAAGACGCCCTGCACCCGTTTGGGTTTTCCCAATTCGTTGCCCAAGTAAAGCATGTCGCCGTTGCCCAAGAGCCGCTCGGCCCCGGCCAAATCAAGAATCGTCCGCGAATCCACCTGGGAAGCAACGGCAAAAGCAATTCGGTTGGTAATGTTGGCTTTAATTAAACCGGTGATGACATCAACCGACGGTCTTTGGGTGGCCACCACCAGATGGATACCGGTTGCCCGGGCCATTTGGGCCAAACGGACAATCGCTGCCTCTACCTCGTTGGCGGCTTGAGCCATCAAATCTGCCAGCTCATCAATAACGATCACAATGTAGGGAATCCGGCCATTGGGCGGGGATGAATTATAGGCCTCAATATTGCGCCGGTTGGTTTCCTGAAAAAGCCGGAAGCGGCGGTCCATTTCCACCACCGCCCACCGGAGAGCGGAAATCGTTTTATCCACCTCCAAAACTACCGGCGTCAAAAGGTGGGGAATGCCGTTGTAATGGGTGAACTCAACCCTTTTGGGGTCAACCAAAATCAACCGCAGGTCTTGGGGAGAATTCTGGTAGAGAAGAGAGATAATCATTGAATTTAGAGAGACCGATTTTCCCGAACCGGTTGCCCCGGCAATCAAGAGATGGGGCATATTTTTAAGATCGACGGCAAAAGGCGCGCCGGCAACGTCACGACCCAAAGGCAAGGTCAGATTGGATTTCTTGTTTTTGACTTCATCGGCAGTCAAAACCTCTTTTAAGGTGACGACGGCGCCGACTTTATTGGGAATTTCAATCCCAACGGCCGATTTTCCCGGAATCGGCGCTTCGAGACGGATAGGATGGGCGGCCAGGGCCAAAGCCAAATCATTGGTACGGGCGGTAATCTGATTTAATTTGACGCCTTCCGCCGGTTTTAAGGTGTATTGAGTGACGGTGGGACCAACATTGACATCGCCCATCGCTACCTCAATGCTGAAATCCTTGAGAGTTTTCTGAACAATTTCGACATTTTTTGCAATATTGCCCGAAGTCGCTTTGGAGGCACTTTCATCGAGAAGCTCAAGCGGCGGACACTCCCAGGGTTCGCCGCCAAAACCCGCGCCGCCTTGGGGATAAGTCGGAGGAAGATTCCTTCGGCCAAGGGTGGTGAAAACCGATGCCCGAGGCTCGTTGATTTTAATCCCTTCGACGGCGCCGGGACCGAGCTTCTGCCACAAAGCCCGAATCGAGGTATTAAAGGCAATAAGCAAGGAAATAATTGCCAGGGCAAAAACCAAAATCAGCGAGGCATAAACACCTAAAAAACCGTTTGAAAGAGAGCGAATTCCCGAACCGATGCCGCCGCCCAGAGGATGAAGAAGAGCCGGGACAAAAATAAGACAGAGTATCGTCCCAATGACCGATGAGGGTTTGACCTGAAAGCGGGAGGGAAAAATTAAAACCAAACCATAGCCCAAAAAGATCAAAGGCACCAGATAACCAATCAGTCCCCACCAATTGACCGCGGTGCGGATAAAAAACCGGCCGAAACCGCCGGCGAGATTAAACATCCCGAGAACGATAATCAGACCCAAAATCATTAAAATTACCGCCACGACATCACGAGTGGTGTCAGGATTCATCGTCCAATCCAATTCTTCCCAAATCGAAAGCCGTTGGCCTTTTCGACGGTATTTGCGTTTGGCCATTAATCCTCTTTTTGACTTAGATTGATACTATTATATCACTATAATATTTCCTGCTCAAATCTAAAAGATTAAAGAAAAAACCGCTTTAGGCGGTTTCTTCTTCCAGGGAATCTCGGTGAAATTCAACCAGTTTGCCGGTTTCCGGATCGCATTGGACCTCAATGGTTTCCGCTTCGGCGTCCGAGTCAATTTCCCGAGAAATGTCTTGGATGTTTTCGGTGGTCATTTTCCCTCACTTTTTTCTTAGGTTTTTTGATTATTAAACTATTATACCAGAAATTGAACCTAATGTCAAGAAAAAGCCCCCCACCATACGGTGGGGGGCAAGGCAAAAACCGAGACTAACTCGTCTCTATGATGGTCTCAATGGAGATGAGAAAACCCGTAGCCGCCAGGGCGGCAAAACGGTTAGGGACCCCCAGTTTTCCGTAGATTTCGGACAGGTGGAAATCAACTGTCCGTTTGCTGACATAAAGTACATCAGCCGTTTCCTGGCTGGTCTTGCCCTCGGAGATATGGGCGAGTATCTCCTTCTGCCTTGGGCTTAACCTTTCCCACTTCTCTGTCAATACTAACCTCCCCGCTGAATTTTTGTCAGAGACAATTATTAAGTATATAATGGTTTTCCGGCGCTGTCAAGGGCAAAAATATCGCTAAGGTAGATTTTACAATTTTTAAATTAGTTTTTAACTGAATATCATATCATAACTGGTTCAACACTTGACAAACAAAAATCAATGTTTTATGATACTATAATCCCTTAAAAATCTGTGGATAACCTAACAAAGGTTATCTATGCACCTCAAAATTTGGAGGGATTACAACTGGCATCTTACGGCTTCGATTCGGAGCGGTAGGACGCCCTCAAGTTGTTTACAAAAAAGCGTGGACTTGCGGTCAATAATTTAAAGTATATTTGGGCCGAACTCGTTCCGCGCTTTTTTGATAGAGTAAAAAGAACAAACCAAACTAAAGTTTGAGCTGAAAAGAGAATGCAGTCCACGCTTCAGCGTGATTACACTTCAATCACCACCGGTATAATCATTGGTCTTCGTTCGGTTTCCGCATACAAAAACTCGCCCATTTCCTGACGGATGGCCTTTTTGATAAAGTCCCAGTTGGCAGGGTATTTTTCATTGTGGCGCATAAACATCTTTTTAACTTCCTGGCGGGCCTTATAAACCAAATCCTCGCGCTGGCGCATATAAATAAACCCGCGGGAGATGATGTCCGGCGAAGTGACGATTTTCCCGGTTTCGTGGTCAATCGTTAGGATAACGACAAAAATGCCGTCTTTGGCCATCGCCTGCCGGTCGCGCAGCACTATATTGCCGACATCGCCCACCCCCAAGCCGTCAACCAAAACATAAGAGGCATCGGCTTTCTCCATGGCAATTTTCGCCAGACCTTTTTGGATTTCAAAAATCTGACCGTCTTCCAAAACCGCCGCCTTCGCTTCTTCAACACCCAGGGCTTGCGCCAGCCGCGTATGCAAAACCAAATGACGATATTCGCCATGGATAGGAATAAAGTATTCCGGCTTAACCGTTTCAATCACCTTTTGTAATTCATCGCGCTTGGCATGTCCGGAAGCGTGAATTCTCTGCGACTCGCTGCCATAAAACACATCCGCCCCTTCTTTGAACAAATTATTGACGGTATCGGAAATCGTCCGTTCGTTGCCGGGAATGGCGGACGCCGAAATCACCACTGTGTCGCCTTTTTTGATTTTAACCTGTTTGTGTTCGCCGGTTGCCATCCGCACTAAAGCGGAATATTCTTCTCCTTGAGAACCGGTGCAGAGGATAATCAATTCATTATCGGGAATATTATTGATTCGCCGGATGTCCACCAAAACATTCCGGGGGACTTTAAGGTAACCGAGGTTCATGGCGATGTTGATGGCTTTATCCATTGACCGGCCGGAAATGGCAATTTTTTTGCGATAGCGGGCGGCGGAATTCAAAACTCCTTGGATTCGGTCCAAAGACGAAGCAAACGAAGTGACAATAATCCGACCTTTAGCCCGCCGGAAGATGGAAGAAATCGTATCGTGAACAACGCTTTCGGAAACCGGCGTCCCTTTGTATTCAATATTGGTTGATTCCAAAAGAAGAACTTTGACGCCTTTCTCTGATAATTCCGCCAATTTGCCAATGACTTTTTGGGACTCAATTTTGTGGGGATCCAATTTAAAGTCGGCAATGTGGAGGACAACGCCTTCGGGGGTTTCGATGGCTAGACCGACATCGTCTAAGAAAGTGTGGGAAAAAGGAATAAATTCAATCCGAAAAACTCCCAGCTGAATTTTATCGCCGGCTTTGACAACGCGAATTTGGGGATTGAGTTCGGCTTCTTTCATTTTGGCGTCAATAAAACCAGCGGTTAACTTGGTGGCATAAATTGTTCCCTGAAGCTTCGGCCAAATAAAAGGAATCCCGCCGATGTGGTCTTCGTGACCGTGGGTAAAAATAATTCCCCGGATTTTATCTTTCCTCTCTTCGAGGTAAGAAATGTTTGGAATGATAAAATCGATTCCGAGCATTTCGCCCCGAGGAAACATGATTCCGCAATCAACAATGATGATGTCGTCACCGTACTCGTAAATCATCATATTTTTGCCGATTTCGCCGTTGCCGCCCAAAGGAATAATCCTAAGACGCGGGGTAAAGGCGCGAAAAGTTTTTAAGGGCTTGGTTTGGGGACCATTTTGGGATAAAGTAGCAATGTTCATAATACGCGCTCCTTTCAGTCGCGCTTTCTCTACGAAATTACGAATTTAGTACAAAAATACAAAATCAATTTTTTCGTATTTTCGTAAATTTTTGTATTTCGTATCTTATTTTGCGTCGATCTGACGCAAAATTTCGGGTATTTGTTTAAAGTCATCTTTAATTTTGGTTTTTAAGTTCTGCTGGTAAATCGCCGCCGCCGGATGATAGCAGATTAGGTAAACCTGACCGGCTTTTTTATAGGCCTTGCCGGCAACCGCGGAAATTGAGCGGATTTGAGGAAAAAAAACATGCATCGAATGCCGGCCCAAAGTGACAATTAACCTGGGTTTTATCTCTTTTAGCTGGCGGAACAAGTAATTCCTGGTGCAAACATCAACTTCTTCTTCCAGAGGATCGCGGTTATTGGGCGGCCGGCATTTTACCACATTGGTAATGTATACATCTTCCCGGCGAAGGTTAATTAGGGCCAATAACTCATCTAAGAATTTCCCCGCCTCGCCGACAAAAGGTCGGCCTTCCCGGTCTTCGTTTGAACCCGGGCCTTCACCAATCAAGAGAATCTCGGCCTTGGAACTTCCTTCGCCGGGAACGGCGTGCTGACGATTTTTTTGCAGGGCACATTTAGTACACTGGCCAACCTCGACCGCGATTTTATCCAAACTCATTTAAAAAATCTTTCTTTTCCGAGATCCCTTAGATATTTAACAAAATACTTAGCATCTAAAAATGAATCCTTCATTTGGGAGAGCCATCTTGATGTTGACTCCATTATAGCATAGACAATCGAAAATGTCAAATTATTTCTTCAACTCTCGCCATTCTTTTTCAATCCTAAGTATCTTTACCCATTTATCAATATAAGGTTGGTCTAATTTTTTCTGAACATCCATAACCGATATTATGTCTTCAAGTTGCCGCGTGGACTGGCTTTCTTTAAACCACATCAGTTTACTGATAATCAGGTCTTCGGGCGAAATAAAGCGAATCATTTTGCCGTCAAGTTTTTTGAGTTTTCCCCTTTTAATTTCCAGTTTTTTATACTCGCTTTTGTCGGAGATAAAAAAGTCGGCTTTAATGCCATATTCCGATTCAATAACATTAAATTCGCTTTTTCTCTTGAAGGCATCAATCGCCATTTCCATATCCGGAAAGGATTTGGGGGAAGTTTTTTTTAATCTAAGAATTAATGCTCTCACCGATTCGACCGAATCTATCTCAACCACGATATCAATATCAGCCGTATAGCGCGGTTTTCCCCAAACCGTGACCGCGACTCCACCGGTAATAATATAGTCAATTTTAAGCTGATCTAAAACCGAGCTTATGTTGACGAGAAATTGCTTTATGGTCATTTTTGTTGAGTTCTTTTCCAAGACGAAAAAAATGATCTAAGAGCTCAATCTTTTTAGTTACGCTCATCTTGCGAAAAATTTTAGTTTGTCTAACGCTCGCCGTTTCTTTCATAATATTATCGTTCATTTGCCGCTTTGATGGAGAGACTAATCCTTCCCCGCTCTCGGTCAATCTCCATAACTTTAACCTTGACCACCTGACCGATTTTTAGAACATCCTCGATTTTGGCAACGTGCTGGTCGGCAATTTGGGAGATGTGGACCATGCCGTCCTGATTGGGCAAAATTTGGACAATGGCGCCGATATCGCTGCCGCGAAGGCGGTCTTTGACAATCTGGGTGACTGGTCCTTCGTAAATTTCCCCCACTTGCGCTTCTTTAGTCAGGCCCTCGATCCAAGCAATCGCTTTCTCGCCCATCTTGGCGTCGGTTGAGGCAACCATGACGGTGCCGTCATCTTCGATATCAATCGAGGTCACCTCTTTGCCGCCGCACTCGTCAATGATTTTTCGGATGGTTTTGCCGCCCGGACCGATAACATCGCCGATTTTGTCTATCGGAATCTTAAGCGATTGAATCCGCGGGGCATAAGGAGAAAGTTCGGCTCGCGGGGCGCTGATGATTTGGCCGATTTTGGCTAAAATTTCGTCATTGGCCTTGCGGGCGCGGTTCAGGGCTTCTTCTAAAATACTTATCTCTAAACCTTTCAGTTTGGTGTCTAATTGGATTGCGGTGATGCCTTTTTTCGTCGCCGCCACCTTAAAATCCATATCGCCGGCAAAATCTTCAAGCCCGGCGATATCGGTTAAAATTTTATATTTGCTTGCCCCGAGCGCAGTCGAGGGGTCAGAGGTCATCAGCCCCATGGCAATGCCCGCCACCGGCGCTTTAATCGGCACGCCGGCATCCATTAAAGCCAGGGTTGAGCCGCAAGTCGAGGCCATTGAACTCGAGCCGTTCGAGGATAAAACCTCGGAGACAACCCGGATAGTGTAGGGAAAATCATCCCGGCCGGGAATCACCGGCAAAAGAGCCCGTTCGGCAAGAGCCCCGTGGCCGATTTCCCGTCGGGACGCCGAGCGCATCGGGCGGACTTCGCCGGTGGAAAAAGGCGGAAAATTATAATGATGCATATAACGTTTGGTGCCTTCTTCTTCCATTGTCTCAATCACCTGTTCTTCCGAGGGCGGGCCCAAAGTCACAATCGAGAGCACTTGGGTTTGACCGCGGGAAAATAGCCCGGAGCCGTGGGTGCGGGGAAGAATCGCCACTTCCAGCTCGAGCGGCCGAATCTCGTCAAGTTTCCGGCCGTCAGGCCGGATTTCTTTTTCAATAATCGCAGTTCTAACTTCTTTTTCTAAAACTTGGCCAAAAGCGCTTTTTAAGTCAATCTGTTTATAATTGCCTTCAAAATTATCCAAGACCTCTTTTTCAAAGGCGCTGATTTGCTCTTCGCGCTTGGTTTTATCCATCTCATAAACAACTTTAGCCAATTTTTTGCCTAAATATTCCTTGATTTCGGAAATTATCGGCGGCTCCTCGATTTGCTGCGTCTTGAGCGTGCCTTCTTTGATAAGTTTCCCCTGAATTTCCAAGGCCGGGACGAGAGACCGAAGTCCGAATTTAATCGCCTCGCCAAGAGTTTTTTCGTCAATCTCTTTGGCGCCGGCTTCCAGCATCAAAACCTTATCTTTGGTACCGGCGACCACCAAATCCAGGGTGGATTTTTCCAATTCGGCTAAGCTCGGATTAGCGATATATTCGCCGTCAATTAGCCCGACCCGCACCGCCGCCACCGGTCCCTCAAAAGGCGCGATGGACTGGGAAAGAGCGGCGGAGGCGGCGATAATCGAAATCACGTCCGGGTCATTTTCGTTGTCAAAAGAGAGAACGGTAATCACCACCTGAACATCATTTTTAAAGCCCTTGGGAAAGAGCGGCCGAATCGGCCGATCAATTAAACGGCAGGCCAAAACCGCCGCCTCGGAGGGGCGACCTTCTCTTTTAATAAACCGGCTGCCGGAAATTTTGCCCGCGGCGTAAAGCCGCTCCTCATAATCAACAAGCAATGGAAAAAAATCAACATCTTCGCGGGGCTCGACGGCCAAGACCGCGGTTGCCAAAACCACTGTGTCGCCGTAGCGAACCGTCACCGAGCCGGACGCTAGTTCGGCCAGCTTGCCAGTGGAGATAATAAGGTCTCGCCCGGCAAACTTAGTCGTAAAAATTTCTTCTTTCATGTTGTCCTTTTTAGGCATGAGAACAGGAGAACATCTAAAGAGAAAAAATGGATTTTGTCCCTTTACTTGCCCTACTGTTCCATGCGTTAAAGTTAATTCAAAATTCAAAGTGCAAAATGCAAAATCACAATCCAAAATTTAAAATAATTTTAAACTTTCATTTTGAGATTTGCATTTTGAGATTTGCACTATTTTTTTAATCCCAAATCCTTAATCAATTTATCGTAAATTTTCTGGTCGTTTTTCTTAAGGTAATTTAAAAGGCGCCGGCGCTTGCCTACCATAATCAAAAGCCCCCGGCGGGAATCGGCATCCTTTGGAAATTTTCTCAAATGCTTGGCCAACTCCAAAATCCGCTCGGTTAAAAGGACAATCTGAACTTCACTCGAGCCAGTGTCTTTGGCATGGGTTTGATACTTTTTAATTAAATCGGTTTTCATCTTCTTCAGATTAACAAATTCTGCCCGAAGATGCAATATCTACCGCTTTCCCTTCTGAAACTCTCTTATTTTGGCTAAAATTTCTTCCTCTTTGTCCGCCAGCGTTGCCCCGTACATTTGGAAAGCGGCAGCGGCTTCGTGACCGCCCCCGTTAAAGAGACGGGCGATTTGGGAAACATCCACTCCCGGCGCCACCGCCCGCAAGGACCCGTGAATGCCGTCGCTCCGCTCAACTACCAGCAAAGCAAAATCAATCCCGGGGGCGCTTTTTAAGAGTTCGTCAATAATGCCAGAGGTTTCGCCTTCGTCGGCGCCGGTCTCCAAAAAATCAAACTTTCCGATCTTGGACCAGACAAACCGGTCATCGGCCTCATATTTGACTTGGGCCAATATTCTTCCCCACAACTTCAAAGTGGTGAGCGGTTTGGTCTTAAAAATATGGCGGATAATTTCCTGCTGTCGGGCGCCGGCCGCCACCAGCTGCGCCGCCACGGTCAGCGATTTCGGAGTGGTGTTGACATTCTGAAAACTGCCGGTATCGGTGATGATACCGGTTAAAAGGGCAGTGGCGACCTGTTCATTTAAGAGGGGTTTTTCGCGGGCAAGCGATTCTACAAGCGAAACCAGAATTTCCGCGGTCGAGGTGGCGGTCAAATCCACCCAATTGATTTTGCCGAAAAAATCATTGCCCGCATGATGGTCAATATTGATGACCGGCGTTTCATAAAAAAGACCGCTCTGGCTTTCATAAAGCGCCCCTAATCTCTCGAGGTCCGGGGAGTCCAAAACAATAATCAAATCGTACTTCGGCGAACCCTGAAGAAAGGTTACATCTTTTTCTTCAAAGATGCCGCCAAGGGGAGTGATGACAATGTTGAGTTTATTTTCCTCGGGCAAATGCTTGTAGCCCAAACGGTCAACTTTGACGCGGCTGGTGTCAATCGTAATGACAAAATCTTTGGCCAGAGATAAATTCTGCAAAATCTCTTCCAAATTAGGCAAAAATTTGAGGCTGCCCGGGATTTGTCCCGGGACAACGGCAGTGACATCCTTGCCCAGTTGTTTTAAAACCAGATACAAAGCCAAAAGCGAGCCCAGGGCGTCGCCGTCGGGATTTTGATGAGTAAGGAGGAGAATTTTTTGAGCCGTCCTAATTTGTTCGGTTGTCTGCTGTTTGGGGGAAAGTTCCATAGCTTCCCAGATTATCAAAATGCCCCTCCCTTGTCAAGGGTGGGAAGGTGTGATAAAGTTAATTCAGTAAACTGAATTAATAATTCAAAAATCAAATATAATGCCTAAAGGCAAATCTCAAAATCACAATGCAAAATTTAAAAATTTTTCAATCATTTTGAATTTTGACATTTAGTTTTGCATTTTGACTTTTGCATTTTGCATTTGAGCGACCGAAGGGAGCGACTTTGCCTATTTCCAAATCAGCGAAAAAATCCTTGCGAGCTGCCAGAAACAAACGGAGGCAGAATTTAATCTGGGAAAGAAAATTTAAGAGCGCCTTAAAAAAAGTTGATAAAACCAATGTCAGCGAGACAACCTCTTTAATTGACAAAACTGCCAAAAAACATCTTATCTCCAAGAACAAAGCCGCGAGATTGAAGTCACATCTTTCAAAAAAATTCGCCATTGACAAAGAAGCTAAAGTTCAGGGCGAAAAGGTTAAAGCAACCGCAAAAGAGAAAAAGGGAAAAGGAAGGGATGGAAAAATTCCCGGAAAGTAATATTTCCGAAATTAAAACCCCGGCGCCGCCCAAGCTTAACCGCTGGCAGAAATTGCTCTACGGGACCGGTTGTCTTTACGAACTCACCCGCTGGCTGGTGGTTCTTTTGGTCTTGGGAACCCTGGTCCATTTTTATGTCGGGACGATTTCCATTGTCGAAGGCAGTTCGATGGAGCCGAATTTCCATTCCGGGGAATACATTATTACCAATCGCTGGCAGTATCTTTTCGGTCAACCACGAAGGGGTGAGGCGGTGGTCCTGCGTTTCCCCGGAGATCCGGAGCACACCAAATATATTAAAAGAATTATCGGTCTTCCCGGTGAGGGTCTCAAAATTCAAAACGGCGAGGTTTATATCAACGGTCAAAAGCTCGACGAGGCCTATTTGCCGCCAGGAACCCAAACCTATCCAGAACTCTCCAAAGACCTGGGAGGGGACGATTACTTTTTGATGGGCGACAATCGCGCCAACTCCTCGGACTCGCGGATTTGGGGTATCTCTCCCAAAAGATATCTCATCGGCAAGGCTTGGTTTATCATCTGGCCTCTAAAATTTTTCGGCAAAGCCGAAAAGTAGTTTGGGTTTAACCGGTTCTACCCCATACCAGG
>DATEAX010000025.1:0-9286 GCA_035288145.1 Patescibacteria group bacterium
AGTAGCGGGGAAACCACTCCCGCAGACGGTAGGAATCTCCGGCGAACTCGAATCGCACGAATATCCGCCTCTGCTCGAGATGGTTTTTGGTTCCCACCCGGCCGATGGGCTGGGCCGAGCTGGGCGGCACTATCGCCGCCAGAAGACCCGCCAGAAGCCATACCTGTTTCATCAGATTCCTCCATATTCCTGCATTCAGCCATTCGTCATTCTGCTTACCTACCATATCTGAACCCGCTCCGCCACCTGACAGGTGGAGGTAAACGGGTAGAGTGGTTTTTAAGGTATTTCAGGCTTATCTCATCCTGAAACCATCCAATTATAGCACAAAAAAACAGGTTTGTCAACCCGTTTAGACGATTAAGACAACTAATCCCCTCGATTCTCTGATTATCTAATTCTCTTGGTTATCTTAATTCTCTTTCCTATTCTTTGCTCACCCTCTCCACTTCCTCTTTCGTCGTAATCCCCTGCGTCACTTTTTCCATCCCGTCTTCATACATTGTCTTCATCCCGAGCTTATGGGCGGTTTCCTCAAAAGTGCGGAGAGCCGCTTTTTGACGGATTAATTCTTCGATTTCTTTGGTCGGCACCAAAACTTCTACAATTGCCGTCCGGCCTTTGTAGCCGGTGTGCTGACATATTTCACAGCCCTTGCCGCCGCACTCTTTATGAACAGTCCGCACCAACCGCTGGGCAATTATCAAATTAATCGAGCCGGCCAATAAATACGGCTGAATCCCCATTTCTACCAGCCGCGCCAAAGCCGAAGGCGCGTTGTTGGTGTGCAAAGTCGAAAGGACAATATGGCCGGTCATCGCCGCCTGCAAAGCAATATTGGCCGTTTCCGCATCGCGGATTTCGCCGACCATTAAAATATCCGGGTTTTGGCGAAGGGCGCCTTTTAAGGCCTCCAAAAAGCCGGTTTTGTTTTCCGGGTCAATTTGAATCTGCTCCACCCCCTCAAGCCGATACTCAATCGGGTCTTCCAGAGTGATAATTTTCTTATCGGTGGTGTTAAGTTTTTGCAAAATAGCGTATAAAGTCGTGGTTTTGCCCGAGCCGGTCGGGCCGGTGTTTAAAATCATCCCTTGGGGCTTGCGGCTGGCCTCCTCGATAACTTTCTGGCTTGCCGGGTTGAATCCCAGATTTTCGAGCCGGGAAAATTTTTTCTTTTTTGGCAAGAGCCGCATCACCACCGCCTCGCCGTAGGAGGTCGGCAAAGTTGCCACCCGAATATCAACATCTTCGGCCAAAACCTTAATTTCAAACCGTCCGTCCTGGGGATGGGTGATGTCTAATTTCAATTTGGCTAAATATTTCACCCGCGAAAGCACTTGCTTGAAAGCCAAAAGGGGCAGTTCGGCGACCTCATGCAAAACTCCGTCAATTCGAAAGCGAATGCGAAAGTTTTTTTCCTGCGGTTCAAGATGGATGTCAGTGGCGTCATTTTTAATCGCCCCGGCAAAAACGATGTCCAAAAGCTCGGTGGTGGAAACCTGGCTGATTTTCTCCTTAAGATTCTCAAAGGTTTGAAGCTCCTTTTCAAAACTGGCTTCTTTTTCTTCAGTTACCTCGACTTTTTCTTCTTTGGGCATCTCCGGCAATAAAATTTTATAAAGCTGTAGGCCGTAAAGAAGCGAGGTTTGCGAACAATATGAAATCACCAATTCATTATGGCTTGCGGTTGCGAGTTGCCCCAAAAAGGGCTTGAGAGCCGGATTCTGGGGGGTGTTGCTGGCCACCCGGACAATCTTTCCCGCCCGAAGATAAGCAATTGCGCCAAATTTGCGGCCTTGCTCTTCGGGAATGATCGCCAAAACATCCGGCGCCACCGGATAACCGACCAAATTAATGTAGGGAAGCTTCAATTTCTCGGCCTGCTCTTTAGCGTGCCTTTCCTCATCCTCCCGGGCGAATTGTTGCAAAGTTAAATCAATGTCGGGCATAGTTTTATATTACACCTTGAGGTTTTTTTTGCAAAAAAAATCGGAAGGGGTGAGATTCGAACTCACGAGGCCCTTGCGGACCTACCGCTTTTCGAGAGCGGCCTGTTCAACCACTCCAGCACCCTTCCATATTATTTAATTAGTTTTCCGATTCTCTGATTCTCTAGTTATCTTGATTGTTTCTTTCTTATCACTATCCTCCGCTCCGGCTCCACGCCTTCCGACTCGGTTTCAATCCCCTCGATATCCGAAAGCGTCAGATGGACTAAACGCCTTTCAAAAGCATTCATCGGCGGCAGCGCTTGCTCTTGGGCCGAACTTAAGACTTTTTCTGACGCCTCTTTTGCCTGAAAAATAATCTCCACTTCTCTTGATGCCTTATATCCCGAAATATCCAGATTCACCGCTAAAAACTCTTCTGTCTGGCGCGCCAGCATTAAACGCAGAAGATGTTCCAAAGCCTGCAGGGTTTGGCCGCGGCGGCCGATTAGAAGCGGGGACATCTCGCTCTCAATATTTAATTTCCAGACCTCGTCAACTTCTTCAATCGTAATCTTTGCTTTTTCGTCAAAATGACCGATTAGGCCTTTGGCGGTTTTTTCAATTTTAATCTTGCTTAAACTCATTTTTTCTTCCTCACCGTCACCTCCACCCCGCCCTTTTTAATCATCGCTGGTTCTTTTGGAATCTCAAGTTTTGAGTTTTGACCTTTGAGTTTTGAGTTTGCGCTATCGCGCAAAACCCACCACTGCTGACCAATGGCAAAGAGAGTCGTCACGGCCCAATAGAGCGGCAGGGCTGCCGGCAGCTGGCCGGCAACAATCACCGTAAAAATCGGCATTAGGTACAGCATTTGCTTGGAAAGCATCGCCTGTATCTCCTGCCCCTTTTCTTGCCCGCGGGGGGGGCTCGGCGGCGTCAGCTGACGGGCCTGAAAATACTGGAGGATGCCGGCAATCACCGGCAGAATATAGCGGTCATTTTTTGCCAAGTCTATGCCCAGAAAAAAGGTCTGAAGAGTCTCGGGACGCGGGGTAAAGTCGTACAATAAATCAAAGCGCTCGGTGGAAAGACCATTGATAAAAACATAATACAAGATAATGAGAATCGGCAGCTGAATCAGAAGGGGCAGGCACGAACCCAAAGGATTAATCTTGTTTTCGCGGTAAAATGCCATCACTGCCTGGGACTGTTTTTGCTTGTCGTCTTTGTATTGGGACTGAATTTTCTGGATTTCCGGCTGAAGGTCTTTCATCCGCTTCTGCTGACGGGTGGCTTTGATTGACGGCGGCAAAAGAATCAGCCGAGTAATAATTGTCAAAATTATAATTGCCCAGCCGACATTATTACCGGGTATCAGCCAAACCAAAAAAATCAGGGCATTAAACAGAGGTTTGTAGAGGATAAGTTTTAGGAAGTATTTGATACTTAACATGATATTTAATGTAAAATGCAAAAATCAAAATGCAAAATGAAAGATTAAAATATAAAAAGAATAATTCTCTTTTATTTTTTCTTTGTCATTTTGATTTCTGATCTTTGATTTTTAATTTACTTCACCGGGTCCCATCCCCCCTTGGCCCACGGCGTGCATCTTAAGATTCTCTTAAATCCCAGCCAGCCTCCCTTCAGGGTCCCGTATTTTTCAATCGCCTCATAAGAATATTGGCTGCAGGTGGGCTTAAACCGGCAAAAACCCTCGGAGTATAAAAATGATAACGGACCGTGGTCAAAAGACAAAGTTTTCTGGTATAAACGAATGCCTTTTAAAGCTAAAAATTTAAACACTTCGCAAGACCTCCCGGATTTTTGTTCTTAAGATTTTTTCATCCTCGGGCGGTCGGTATAAACGGATAATCAGATCAATGTTTCTCGTCTGGATTTCCTTCAAAGTCCGGCCGATCTCATCGAAAATCACCCGCCGAAGACGGTTTCTCTTGACCGCCTCTTTGACTACTTTTTGGGGAATCACCACGGCAAATCTGGCAAAAGTCAATCGGTTAGCCAGGAATTTCACGCCCAAGAGGCCAAAATTCCGGCTTCTTCCCCTTTGATAAATAAAATCAATTTGGCGACGATTTAAGCGAAATTTTTTAGACAGCAAGCCGCCTTCTTCCTTTGGCCCGGCGGCTTTTCAAAACCCGCCGGCCCGAGGCAGTTTTCATCCTCGTTCTAAAGCCGTGAACTTTTTTTCGCCGAAGGTTATGGGGCTGAAAGGTTCTCTTCATTTTGCGCTCCGTCTATTAAAATAAACTCATTTTACTTCGAATCATAATTATTATATCTTATACTTTGTTTTAACTCAAGAGCCAAAACATCCGTCACCACAAATCCCCCTTGCTTGACAACTTGTGGATAAGTCCGGTAGCATATGGTTGCATCGGCTGTGGATAAGTTGCTATGGACAAAGAAAACCGCGGCCTGTTAGAGTAAAAAGGCAAGACCAAAGGACGGGAGGCACAATGGACCGGAAAGAAATTTGGCAAATCGCTTTGGGCGAATTAGAGGTAATTTTAAGCAAAGCCAATTTTACTACTTGGTTTCAAGATACCTTTATTCTAACGCTATCCGAAGAAGAAGTGATTATCGGCGTCCCCAATGGTTTTACCAAAGAGTGGCTGGCAAACAAATACCACGGGCAGATTCTTCAAGCCCTCAAAAAAAACCTCCCCAAACTTAAAAAAATTTCCTATAAAGTCAGCTTTCCCAACACCCCGCCCAAACCAGTAATGACGCGCGAGGAATCCTCAAAAGAAGCCCCGCCAATCACCCACCCCCAACTTAACGGCAAATATCGGTTTGAAAACTTTGTCGTCGGTAATTCCAACCGTTTGGCGGCCGCCACTGCCCAAGCCGTGAGCACCAAGCCGGGCCTCGCCTACAACCCTCTCTTTCTTTACGGCGGCGTAGGCCTGGGCAAAACCCATTTGATTCAGGCCGTCGGCAATGAAATCGTCTTCAAGTCCCCCAAGAAAAAAATTGTCTATGTTTCCTGCGAAAAATTCACCAATGATTTTATCAACTCAATCTCCAGCGGCAAAACCAATGATTTTAAAAAGGCCTATCGCGATGTTGACGTTTTGCTGGTTGACGACATCCAGTTTCTTTCGGGCAAAGAGGGCACTCAGGAAGAGTTTTTTCACACTTTTAACGCTCTCCACCAGGGAAATCGCCAAATTGTCATCACTTCCGACCGGGTGCCCCAAGCGATTCCAGAGATGGAAGAAAGGCTTTCGTCGCGCTTCGGCATGGGCATGGTGGCAGACATCCAGCCGCCCAACTTGGAAATGCGCGAGGCGATTTTAAAAGCCAAGTGCCAGGAAAAAAATTATTTCTTGGACCAAGGCATCATTAATTACATTGCCTCTTCGATTGAATCAAACATCCGCGAGCTGGAAGGTGCGATTACCCGGATAATGACCTATTGCCAACTTAACAAAATCGTTCCCTCTTTGGATATTACCAGCAAAATTCTCCAAGATATGATTTCTTCCAAAGGAAAAAATTTAACCGTGGAAAAAATTATCAAGATTGTTGGTCAATTCTTTAAGGTCGAAACCAAAGACCTGGTTTCGGAAAAAAGGAACAAAGAGCTTGTTTGGCCGAGGCAAATTATTATGTATCTTTTGCGCCATGAAATGAACCTTTCATATCCCAAAATCTCAAAACAGCTCAATAAAAAAGATCACACCACCATCATTCATGGGGTGGGAAAAATTGAAAAAGAAATCGGCATAAACGACAATTTAAAACAGGAACTGACGCTGATTAAAGAAAAATTGTATATCGTGTAGTAAAACGCAAAAATCAAAATTCAAAAATCAAAATGACAAAGAAAAAATAAAAGAGAATTATTCTTTTTACATTTTAATCTTTCATTTTGCACTTTGAGATTTGCATTTTGCATTTACATTGTGGATAACTTGTGGATAACTTTTAGAAGAATGATTGGATGATAAGAGGATGGAATAATAGAGGTTGGACTCTGTTTTCAATCTTTCTATAACCTATCCTTCCACACCATAATCCACAACTTTATCCACTTTTTAATAACCTTGACGAAAGTATTTTATCCACATTTACACAGGCCTTATTACTACTATAATTTAATAAAGCTTACTACTATTTATATAATGGCTGTGGATAAAATTAAATGCAAAGTGCAAAAATCAAAATGCAAAATGATAATGCAAAATTAAAAATAAAAATAACTTTTAAACCTAAGTAACAAAGGAGCATCTTATGAAAATTTCCTGCACCCAGGAAAATTTAGCCAAAGGATTGGGGATTGTCGGTCATATTTCCGCCAGCCGAACAACTCTGCCGGTGCTAAACAATATCCTTCTTAAAGTCGAAAAAGGCCGGCTTAATTTAGCCGCCACCGACCTGGAAATCGGCATCAGCACCTGGATTGGCGCCAAAGTGGATAAAGAAGGGGCGATTACCGTGCCCGCTCGGCTTCTTTCCGAATACATCAACACCAACACCGACAAAACCATTAATTTGGAATTAAAAGAAACCGCCCTCCATTTAACTTCCGAGCATTTTAAGGCCAACATTAAAGGCATTGAGGCCTCGGAATTTCCTTTAATTCCCGAAGTCAAAACCGGCCCCAAGATTACACTTTCCGCTGCGGATTTAAAAGACGGGATACTAAAAACGGTTTTTGCCTCGGCTCTGGACGAGACCCGGCCGGTTTTAGCCGGGGTATTCTTAAAAACCGCACAAGACAAGTTAAAAATGGTTGCCACTGATAGCTACCGGCTGGCGGAAATTACTTTAAATCTTACGCCAGCGCCGGAAAAACCAATTAGCATCATTATTCCCGGAAAAACGCTTATGGAAATCGGCCGGCTTTTGGACGAGACCTTGGAAAAGGCGGAAATTTTCGTCGGCGAAAACCAAGTGCAATTTAAACTTGGTCCCACCAATCTTACTTCCCGGCTGGTCGAGGGAAGTTTTCCCGATTACGAACAAATCATCCCCACCAACCTTAAAACCAAAGTTGAGACCCAAAACTTTGAATTTCAAAACGCAATTAAAATGGCCAGTTTTTTTGCCCGCGACAGCGCCAACAACATTAAGCTGCAATTTAAAAAGCCCTCATTGATTCAAGTGCTGGCAGTTTCACCTCAAGTTGGGGATAACATCTCGGAAATTAAAGCGAGCATCACCGGCGAAAATTTGGAAATTGCCTTTAATGCCAAATTTATTTTAGATTGTTTACCGGTGATTTCCGAAGAAGAGATTACTCTGGAGCTCGCCGGGCCTCTTGCCCCGGGGATTCTTCGGGGAAAAAAAGACAAAAATTATCTCTACATTATTATGCCGTTAAGGATGGAAGAATAGGATAATTCAAATCTCAAAAATCAAAATGCAAAATGACAATGTAAAATTTTAAATTTTGAAATGTAATTTTGAGATTTGCACTTTGGATTTTGCATTTATGCTCAAGTCTCTTTTCCTCGAAAACTTTCGCAACTACCAGAAGTACTCCTTAAATTTTCAAAAAACCACGATTATCGTTGGTCCAAACGGCGCGGGCAAAACCAATATTTTAGAGGCAATTTATCTGCTTTCCGCTGGCCGCTCATGGCGGACGAATTACGACCGGGAAGTTGTCCGGTGGGGAAGTCCTTTGGCCCGCATTTCCGCCAAACTCGAAAACCAAAAAGATTTCACAATCGAAATGGCCATCCTCAAAGAGCCGCGTCCGGACATTCCTCAATTAAAAATTATTAAAATCAACCATCTTAAGAAGAAACTTACCGATCTGCTTGGCAAAATGCCCGCGGTTTTATTTTCGCCCGAAGAAATTCAAATGGTTGAGGGGCCGCCGGCCTTGCGGCGTCGGTTCCTGGACATCCTTCTCTGTCAGGTGGACAAAAAATACACCCTTGCCCTTTTGGATTTGGGAAAAATTATCCGCGGCCGGAACAGGCTTCTCTACTATATTAAAATCGGCCGCTCGAAAGTGGGGGAATTGGCTTTTTGGGACGAAAAATTGGTCGCTTTGGGCTCGTTTATTATCCGAAAACGGCAAAAACTGCTTGGGGCGATGAATCTCAATTTAAGCCAAATCTATGGGGAAATTTCCGGCAATAATGAATCGTTTAATCTCAAATATAAGCAAACGGTGGCGCCGGAAAACTTTCGCGGGGTTCTCGAAAGTCAAAGAGCGCGGGAAATTGAAAACACCGCGACGCTCTTTGGCCCTCACCGGGACGACTTGGTTTTTTTATTGGAAAACAAGGACATCACCACTTTTGGCTCAAGAGGGGAGTACCGGAGCGCGATTTTGGCTTTGAAAATCGCCGAACTCGAGTTTTTAAGAAGTGAAGTTGAGACCGAGCCGATTTTGCTGTTGGACGATATTTTTTCCGAACTCGATAAAACCCGGCGGTCGCATCTCGGAAAGCTCATCGCGGGCCAGCAGACGATTATCACCACCACCGATTTGGACCACATTGAAAGGGGATTGAGGGGGGAGGCGAAGGTGGTGGAGCTGGCGAAAACAGACTAAAGTCTGTTCTACGAGTTTGTAATACGGGTCTGTTCTATGGGTTCTCTCATAGTTCAAGCTTTAGCTTGTTTCGGCAGCCTAAAGGCTGGGCTACAACTGATTTTCGTAGCTCACGCTTTAGCGTGTTGACCCATCCTAAAGGATGTTCTACAGGGATGTTCCACAAGGATCTAAGAGCCCTCCTGTAGTTCACGCTTTAGCGTGTTTTGCTTAAAGGTCATCTAAAAAATCAACAACCGGATATTTCGCCAAAGCATCATCGAGATATTCTCTCCCCCTTTTTCTAACCCAAGCGCCAAAACTGGAAAACGGATAACTAAAATTTTTAGTCACCCCATGTTTGACTGGATTTTGGTGGAGATAATTGAGGTGCTTGAAAAAATCGGCTTCGTCTCGAATGATATGGTCATAATAATTCCACCAAATTTTGCGCTCAATAACCGAGTCGGCTATGTTTATTGCCCGCGCGCTGGCGCCGTTTATTTCACCGATAAATTTAGGAATTGTTTTGGCGTTAGTAATTTCTAAAATCAGATGATAATGGTTGTTCAAAATAACATAAGATATAAGAGAATATTTGAATTTTTTGGCTTTTTCCTGAAGTATTTTTAATAGAATTTGTTTATAAGCGTCAGGTTGTAAAAACCATTGACCATTGATTGTCCGGACAGTGAAAAAATAAAAACTGTTATTTTGTTGGAAATGTTTGGGGCGGTTGGTGAATTTGGGTTTGTAATTTGGCCGCATGGCAATATTATAACAGGATAAATCCTGAACTACGAGTTTACCAAACATTGCCCTTAACGTAGTCCAA
>DATEAX010000026.1:0-21394 GCA_035288145.1 Patescibacteria group bacterium
CTCGAAGATTTGGCGCCGATATCCAAAATAAGATAGGGTCCCCGGTCTTTGGGGGCAACGAGGGCCCGAGCAACCGCCGAGGGTTTGGTTTCGAGGCTAGCCAGTTCCAAACCAGCTTCTTTAATGGTTTCAGCCAACGAGTCAACAATTACCTTGGGAGCGGCGACAACCAGGACGTCAATAGTGTTTGCCCCGGGCAAATTGCCGACAATCTGCCAGTCCAAGTAGGTTTCATTCGGGGGGATGGGGAAGAACTCATTGGCCTGATAAGCAATATTTTTGTGGATTTCTTCAAGTTTCATCGCTGGCAAGTCGACGGATTTGGTAAAAACCAGGGATTCGGGCAAAGCCGAAGAGACAATTTGGGCGGAAATCGGCCTGGGCTTGGCGTTTCGCCGGGCGGCAATTATTGCTTCGGCGACCTTTTTCTTGTCCTTGATGCCTTCCTTGCTTAAGGTTTTAGGGGGAATTTCCACTTCTAAAACGCCCTGGAGGCTGGCGCCCGGGCCGTCGCCATGAAGCTGAATCACCTTCAGAGTTTTATAGCCAATATCCAAACCAAAGATCGGTTTTTTCAATCCCAAAACCGATTCGTACAAAAAACCTCCTTAATTTGCTTATAGCTGACAGCTTACCGCTAACAGCCAATTGGAATTTGATTTTATTATATAATAGTTACCTAAATTTTGCATTTTGCATTTTGATTTTTGAGATTAATCCGCCGAAGGCGGGATCAATATTCTTCTTCCCAGTGGTTAATTTCGATGACGGGAGTGTCAGTGGGACTGGATAAAGTATCATTGATGACATCGAGATTAAGATGTATTGTCACTGTCCGTTCGGTGACGGTAATTCTTCTTGAAAGAATGCCGCCGGTTAAATTGATAGCGTAACTTGAGCTATTCAAATCCGTGCCTTCGCCGCCATAAATAAGCCCGGTGCCGGAAAGATTACCCTTTTTCTCAATAATCACTTTTTTTTCTGAGATAATGCCGCCAGCGCCCAAAGTATTAGTATTTAATGTTAGAACTGTAGTGGGAGAGCCCGTGGAGCTTGAGCCGATCGAAATGTTGTCCGAAGACGCCAAAACGCCATTCATAATAACATTGCGGTTGCCTGTTAAATTGAGAGAGCCCGTAATGAAAACTATTCCATTAAAAGTGACCGGTTGACCATCAGTGGGAATGAGATCAAGGAATTCGCTTGGAGTATATAATTGGGTTCCGGCCGCGGTTTTGTAGGCCTCGAAATCTATTTCCGGAATGGAAATGGTGCTTGACAAGACTTGAGTGCCACAGTTGGCAGAACATGCAGGAACTGAACTGCAAAGGTCCGGAGGATTTAATGGGTCTGGGTCAGGAGGATCGATCAAGCATTCTTTTTTAATATCAGAATCATGTTTATAAGATTCGTTAACGACATATTTTACCGGTCCTTCGACAATAACATGCGAATCGTGAGATAGGTTTAAATTGCGTCCGGCAATGAGACCCCCGCCGTAGATCTTAATCGCCGCTGAAGTAAAATCCAAGTCGCCGGTGGCTGAAGATTGGGCATCGGTAAACATCGCCCCGGGGTCATTGTAGGGGGGATTGACGGTGGCTTGAGCAATGTCTAATTTTATCTCCCGTTTGGCGGTTCTGATCCCCATCGTGTAATAGCCGGTTGAAGTAATCGTGGCCGCTCCGGGGGCGGTGTTATCAATTGTCACCTCATAACGGCCGTTATTGAGCAAAGCTGGATTATGAGAAAAGGGGTAATCGGGCGCCC
The DNA here is from genome assembly GCA_035288145.1 of Patescibacteria group bacterium. Classification (GTDB taxonomy): domain Bacteria; phylum Patescibacteriota; class UBA1384; order UBA12157; family JAENIV01; genus DATEAX01. The sequence continues at coordinate 1,771 of DATEAX010000026.1, forward strand.
CGGCCAAAAAGTACCCTTTTGCCGTTGTATCGTGCTGGACTCGATAGATGGCCTCTTGGATACCGCCTTCGGCTAAAGCAAAGGCCGCTTGAGCCCCTTTGTTATTGCGGGCTATGGCCAAATCCGCCAAGACCGCATCGCTAAAAAGATAGAGAATACCGACTAAAACCATCATCAAAATAAGCACCGTGATGGTTACATAAGCCGGCTTTTTCGGAATAATTTGAGATTTTATCATATATTCCTGGCTAAAGTTTTGGTTTCAAATTGATAGGAGATGTTTCCGTCGGAGACGGTTAAATTAATCGTGATAACTGGTGTCCCCACAAATTGTAAACTGGTGATTTTTTCGGCCTTAACATTGTCGGAATCGATTTCTTCCTGGAGCGTATAAGGGGCGCAGGGGGTCGACCATTTCACCTTGGTTAAGGAATCATTACTGCAGTAATAGTAACTTAGTTTGCGGTGAAGGTCTGTTCCCGATAAATAATAGGTAAGGTATTGGATTTGGCTGGGAATATGGCCATCTTGAAATTTGATTTCTGTCGGAGCGGTGGTCAGGATTTCGCCGGTCTGGCGGATTTCCCGCGTCATCCTTTCCAGAGCAATCCGGGCATTTTGGGTCAGTTCGGCGCTGGCGGCATGCCTTTGGTAAGATTTGTAGCTCATAAGATAAACTGAATAAGCGGCGATAATGATGATCGAGCCCAAAAAAACCGCCGTCAGAATCTCAACGAGAGTAAAAGCCCGTTTGAATTTTCTAATTTTTGAATTCATAATTCTGAATTAAATAATTCGTTAGTGTTTTGCTTTAATGGTTGCCATTTGAAAACTTTTTTCACCCGACTCAAAGGGCCAGAAGATGGTGACGGTGATTTTTTTCATATTCTCATTTCCTCCTGGTCCCGGGATTTGGGTATAGCTGGCGGTCAGATCAGCCGCCAACCAGGCGATATCAACTTGTTTTTTAAAATTCGCAAATGGGCTTGAGGGGTCGGAAGAATAGGCGGTTTTACCGCCTTCACCGACACTCAAATTGTCAAAACTGGAGCTCAATTGTTCATCAAGCAATCCTTGAGCTAAATTGGCGGCCGTGGTTTCATTACGGGCAAATTTGGCGATATTTAAGCTGTAGGCGTAAAAACCAGCCACTCCCAAAAGGCCGATTTCCAAGACAAAAACCGCCAGGAGGACTTCTACAAGGGTAAAGCCACGGTGTTTTAACTTGAGATGGGTTTTTCTTTTCATAATTTCTTTTATCCCTCCGGTATCGGCGTGGGTGTGGGAGTTTGGGTTTGGGTCGGTGAAGGCGAGATAGTCGGCGAGGGCGAGGCGGTCGGCGAGGCCGTCGGCGAGACTGTGGGCGAAGGGGAGGGGGTGCCGCTTAATAATTTAACGACGCCGGTGACGGAGACGGAGACAAATTTCGAAGAGCTTTCCCGAGTGATGGTAATTTGACCGGAACAATTGGGTCCGCCGTCGGGGGAGAAAATGATTTCATCTTGAATGGGGCAGTCGCCAAAACTGGTGCTTAGAGTGGCATTATCAGCCAAATATACGGTTTCCAAAATGACATCGGGCGTGCCTTTCTTTTTAAATTCCAGCGTCACCGGGCTGGCGGCGGGATAAAACTTGACCGAATGCTGGATTTGGGTGGTGACGGCTTCTTCCTGGGCCTGGCGAAGTTTAGCGCTAACGATTCTTGCGGAGGCCGTCAATTTTAAAGAAGGTAAGTAGCTGTTGACCGTGGGCACGGTTATTGCCGCGACAATGGCAATCACCGCCATCACCATCAGCAATTCGTATAAAGAAATGCCTTTCCGGCTTCGTCCCACCGGTTTCATTTTTAATTTTACATTATTTTTAAGAGGTTGAATACATCGTAGCCCTGCCTTGCCGGCAGGCAGGTTGCTACGAGGATGAAACCTATTTGAAAACAAACTTGCCTCCTCGGGGATACTCCGCAACTTATTGCGGAGTAGTTTATTATTTTGCATTTTGACATTGGAATTTTTACTGGGTTATTTTGATCACCCCTGCGGGGGAAACGTTGACGGTCTTGGAGGAAGTATCTAAAGATAGGTTAATATTGCCATTGACATCCGGTCCGCCGTCCGAGGAAAAGAAAATAATATTTGCGCCGTTTGGGTTATTGGCAATCGCCGAATCAATCGCCAAGTTGATACCGCTTCCTAAAGTTACCGTTTCCAGGGTAATGTCGGGGCTACCGTTTTTAATAAATTTTATGGTCGGAGGATTAACGGAGGGATTGAATTCGACACCGTGTTTTAATTGGGTCGTCACCGTTTCCTCTTGGGCTTGACGAAGTTTACCCAGGACGGCCTTGGTCGAAGAGGAAAGCTTCCAGTACGGCAGAAGACTTTTTACGGCGGGAATGGCAATGGCCGCGACAATGGCAATCACCGCCATCACCATCAGCAATTCGTATAAAGAAAGACCCCTTTGTTTTGAAAATTGAAAATTGAAAATTGAAAATTTTATCATATGGCATTCACCAGCGAATAAATCGGCATAATCACCGATGCCACCACCAAGCCGACGCCGGCGCCGACAATAATAATCAGAATCGGTTCGACTAAAGTGGCCAGATTGTTGGTGGTGGTTTCAACTTCCCGGTCAAAGAATTCTGCCATCGAAAGGAGAATTTCGTCCAGTTTGCCGCTTTTTTCGCCGACCGAAATCAGATGATAAATCATCGGCGGAAAGGCTTTTTCATCTTTTAAGGCATCGGAAAAAGTCCGGCCGCTTTCCACTTTTTCCCCGACATTTCCCAGGGCGTTTCGGTAAACGCGGTTTCCCAGCACCTCCTTTGAGGTGTCAATGATTTCCAAAATCGGCAGTCCCGAAGCCACCAGGGTGCCGGCGGTCCGGCAGAACCGGGTCATATATATTTTTCGGATGAGTTTTCCGATTAAAGGCAGGCGAATTTTAAAATTGTCCCAGAACAGACCGCCTTTCTCGGTTTTTGCCATAAACCGCAGACCAAAGACCGAACCGAGAAAAAGAATTAGGAATATATACCAGAAATTGCGCAAAAGATCGCTCGCGCCGAGAACAATTCTTGTTATCAGGGGCAATTCCACTCCCATGTCGGTGAAGATTTTTTTTATTTCCGGGATAACAAAAAGAAGCATTAAAATGACAATTCCCACCAGGGCAACAATAATCAGAATCGGGTAAGTGACAGCGGCTTTGATTTTCGAGATGAGTTCGTATTCTTTCTCAAGCTCATCGGCCAACCTTTCCAACACCTCATCCAATTTGCCGCTTTTTTCGCCGGCGGAGACAATCGAGATATAAAGTTTGGGAAAGATATTGGGATATTTCTCCAAGGTTTTGGAAAGGGGTCTGCCCCCGCGGACCTCCTCGCCAATTTCCCTGATGAGGCGCGAGAAATACTTATTTTCCGTTTGGTCTTGGAGGGTGCTAAAGGCATCAATCATCGGCAAGCCCGAGCGAATCATCATCGCCAGCTGTTTGGTAAAGACAATTTTGTCTTTTAAGTTGACCCGGCCCCCCAGAAAGGGGATGGTCATCTTCGAACCCGAGGTTTTTAAGAGACCTTTACCTTCTTTCTTAAGATCTAAAACATAAAACCCTTGTTCTTGAAGAACTTTAGCCGCCGCCGCTTCGTTTTGGGCTTCAACCGCCCCGGTTTGGGGTTTGCCCGCTTTAGTTTTGGCTGAATAAGTAAATTGCATAATTTTTAATCCTTGGTCACCCGCCAAACCTCTTCAAGAGTTGTCAGGCCGTCAATCGCTTTTAAAACCCCGTCCTGTTTCATGGTGACCATGCCGTTTTTGACCGCCAGCTGACCAAGCGTTGTTCCGGAAGCGCGTTTGGCAACCAAATCTTTAAGATTATCGGTTAAGGCAAAAACTTCAAAAATTCCCAGCCGGCCTTTATAGCCGGTGCCGTTGCAGTTGCCGCAATCTTTGCCCCGGCCGTGAAAGAACCTGATTTCCGGCCTCTTTTCTTTTGGGGGAAGATTTTCCAGCTCCTTGGCGGCCCATTCCTTTTGCGCCTGGTCAACTTCAAGGGCTTCTTTGCAAGCGTCGCAGATTCGTCGGCAAAGCCGTTGGGCGACAACGCAATTCGTTGAGGAATTAATCAGAAACGGCTCAATTTTCATATCCATCAGACGGGGAATCGCCCCGGCGGCATCGTTGGTGTGCAAAGTTGACAGAACCACATGGCCGGTTAAAGCGGCATGAATGGCCATATCGGCGGTTTCGTAATCGCGAATTTCCCCGATCATAATCACATCGGGGTCTTGGCGAACAATCGAGCGCAAGCCCGTGGCAAAGGTAAAATTGATTTTGGCATGAACTTGCGCCTGATTAATTCGGGGGATGCGGTATTCTACTGGGTCTTCGAGGGTGACAATATTGATGCCGACTTTCTTGATTTTGTCAATCACTGCATACAAAGTGGTGGTTTTACCCGAGCCGGTCGGGCCGGTGACCAGAATCATGCCGTGGGCTTTATTAGTATTATCGTTTAAGGTGGCAAAGGCATTGCCCCGCAGTCCCAATTGTTCCAAGGTCAAAATCCCGGCCGATTTATCTAAAATCCGGGCGACGACCTTTTCGCCGTTGACCGTGGGTAAAGTCGAAATTCGAAAGTCAACCTCGGCGCCGTCAACAATGGTCTGAAACCGGCCGTCTTGGGGCAGGCGCGTTTCGTCAATTTTCATGTCGGATAAAATCTTTATGCGGGAGACCACGCCGGCCTGGATTTCTTTGGGCAGGGTAATAACTTCTTTCAAAACGCCGTCCACCCGGAAACGGACAATCACTTCTTCTTCCTGAGGTTCGATATGAATATCAGAGGCCTTTTCCCGGACCGCCCGCTTGATTAGCGACTGAACAATTTTAGCCGCCGGGGCGGTTTCGGTAATTTCCGCGGTCTCGGTCTTGGACGGCTTTTTTTGTGGTTGGATTTCCTCTTCCTCCTCGGCTGATTCGACGATTTTCTTGAGTTCGCCGGAGACGACAGAGTATTGATCTAAAACATGATTTAAGTCGGCTTGAGTGCAAATCCTAATGTCCAAATCCATGCCCGATTTTTTCTTGGCAAATTCGATCGCTTCCCGGTCTTCGGGGTCAATCATCGCCACCACTAACTTGCCGTCCTTTTCTTCAATTGGCACTACCTGGTAGTGACGGGCGACATGTTCGGGCAATAAATTTAGAATTTTTTTAGGGACGGTGGTTTTTGAGAGATCAATATAAGGGATATCAATACCAATGGTCATTTCGCTTGGGGGTTCTTGGGTTGCTTCCCTACCCGCTGGCGCCGCTGGCTTTGAGAGTTCCTGCTTAAAATGAGGGCTGGGCCGAAAGCGGGCTTTGTTTTTTTCCAAAGAAAGATAGGTTTTCGAAGGATTGCGGACATCCCGGATGGTTTTTGGCGGATATTTAATCATCACAAAATTGCCAAAGCCGGGAATATTGACGCTTTGGCCCTGGGCCAGCTGATTGCTAATTACCTGCTGGATGCTATCCAAGGTAGTGGCGACTTTGGCTAAAGGAATTTGGGTTTTTTCGGCAATGGTTTTTTTGAGTTCCTGCGATGTCACGGCCCCTCCTCATCGCTTAATACTAATATCATTGTATCACATTTTCGAGAATTTGTATTTTAAGCGGAATAGAATATAGTAAGAAATGCAAAGTGCAAATCTCAAATCTCAAAATTAAAACTTAAAATTCAAAATTTATTCATTTTACATTTTGACTTTTGCATTTTGATTTTTGAATTAACATTATGGTTTTTTACCGCAAATATCGGCCCCAAAAATTTAGCGAGGTTATCGGTCAGGAGCCAATTGTCGAGACCCTAAGCAATGCCTTGGCCTCTTCAAGTTTTTCCCACGGCTATTTATTTGCCGGTCCCCGCGGCACGGGCAAAACGACGTTGGCGCGGATCTTGGCTAAAGCCCTAAACTGCACTGCAAGAAAACTGGGGAAAAACTCCTTTGAACCCTGCAATAAGTGCCTTTCCTGCAGGGAAATTACCCTCGGCAAATCTCTGGACTTGATTGAAATTGACGCCGCCTCCAACCGGGGGATTGACGAAATTCGTGATTTAAGGGAAAAGATTCGTTTCGCCCCGGTAAAAAGCGCCTATAAGATCTACATTATCGACGAAGTCCATATGCTTACCAAAGAGGCCTTCAATGCCCTCTTAAAAACCCTTGAAGAACCGCCCAAGCATGCGATTTTCATTATGGCTACCACCGAGCCTCAAAAAGTGCCGCTGACGATTCTTTCCCGGGTTCAGCGGTTTGATTTTCGCCGGGCAAAAGCAAATGAAATTCAAAAACTCCTTAAAAAAGTCGCGGTTTCGGAAAATGTCAAGATTGATGAGGCGGCAGTCCAGCTTTTAAGCCAGCTTTCTTTTGGCGCCTTTCGCGACGGATTAACCCTGTTTGATCAGGTGGCCTCGGTAAGGAAGACCACGGCTTCAAAAATTACCCTGGAGCAGGTGCAGGAGATTTTGGGACTGGCCCATGAAAAATCAATTTTTGATTTTATCGAAAATTTTGCCCAGAAAGACCGTCAAAAGGCCTTTAAGCTTATCGCCGGTCTTTATCAGCAGGGAGTTGATTTGGAAAATTTTACCCTCAAATTAGTGGAAATTTTGAGAAAAATAGCTCTTTTTAAAATCGGCGAAAATCAGTTATTTGATTTGACTTCCGAGCAGCAGGAGGAGGCCAAGCGTCTGGGAGAGTTTTTCGAGATAAATGAACTAATGTCCGTGATTCAAAAATTTGCTTTTTCTCTGCCGCAAATTAAAGCTTCCCCCTTGCCCCAGTTACCACTGGAAATGGTGGTGTATGGATATACACAAAATCAAAATGAAAAATTAAAAATTGATAAAGACCGAGGGGATGCCCCGAGCGAAATGCCGGTGTCCCGATTCGCCAAAGGCGAAATCGAGACTAGGTTGGATAGGGTGGTTGAAAGCGAAGGGCGACCCGAGGCAACAAAATTGAATAAGGATCTTTGGTCTCAAATCGTCAAAGAAGCCAAGGCCCACAATCATTCCTTGGCGGCGCTTTTGCGGGATGCGGTTCTGGCAGAAAGCCGGAACGAGACAATTACTTTGGCCTTTAAGTTTAAATTTCACGCCAATATGGTCTCGGCCAAAAAAAATTGCCAGATTATCGAAGGAATCATCGAAAAAATCACCGGTTCCCGCTACCGGGTCGTCTGCGTCGTCAATCCAGAACTCGTCATCCAGGCGCCCTCCGATACCGAAGAAGAACTCATAAACGGCGCCAAGGAGGTCTTTGAGGTCGAGGAGTGAGCCTCAAGCGAAACACCGCACCGACTTTAGTCTGGTGCGTGGGTATTTATCCCCGCAATCCACAGAATCCACAGGGTTGACATAGATAATGCAAAATGCAAAAGTCAAAATGCAAAATGAAAATGTAAAATCCAAAATGTATTAAATAATTTTAAATTTTGAATTGTGGTTTTGAGATTTGATTTTTGATTTTTGAACTTAAGGAGGGCTATGCCCAACCAAATCAAAGTTCCCCCTCAAAACATTGAAGCCGAACAGTCGGTTTTAGGGTCAATTCTTTTGGACAAAAATGCGATTGTCAAAATCGCCGATATTTTGCAGTCGGAGGATTTCTACCGCCAAGACCACACTACTATCTATAGATGTATTCTGAAACTCTATGAAAAAAGAAAACCGATTGATGTCGTGACGCTGACCAACGAGCTGGAAAAGGAGAAGGAACTTAAGGATGTCGGCGGGGCATCATACTTGGCAACTTTAGTGAATTCCGTCCCCACCGCCGCCCATGTCGTCACTTATGCCAATATCGTCCATCAGAAAGCGACCTTAAGACGGTTGATTTCCGCCGCCGCCGACATTACCGAACTTGGTTTTGATGAGGTCGCTGATATGGAAATAATTCTCGACAAGGCCGAAAGCACTCTTTTCAGCGTTTCCCAAAAATATGTCAAACAGTATTTTACCCCGATTAAGGACGTGTTGGAGGATTCTTTCGAGAGAATTGACAAACTTCATAAAGAAAAGGGGGCGATTCGGGGAGTGCCGACCGGTTTTCGTGATTTGGATAATATCTTAGCCGGTCTTCAGCCCTCGGACCTGATTATTCTGGCTTCCCGGCCTTCAATCGGCAAATCTTCATTGGCCTTAAATATTGCCGACTATGTCGCCTGCGAAGCCAAAACCCCGGTGGGGATTTTTTCTTTGGAAATGTCTAAGGAGCAGATTATTGATCGGCTTCTGTGTCTAAGGGGTTCAGTGGACTCTTGGAAACTCCGGACGGGCAATTTGGAAGACGAAGATTTTGGCAAATTGAATTACGCCATGGGGGTGCTCTCCGAGACGCCGATTTTTATTGACGATTCGCCATTTTTAAATGTGATGGAAATCCGGACTAAGGCCCGGCGACTGCAGATGGAGCAGGAGTTGGGGCTGATTATTATTGATTATTTGCAGCTGATGTCCGGGATGAGTACTCGCAGTTCCGATAACCGCGTCCAGGAGGTTTCGGAAATCTCCCGGTCTCTGAAGGCGCTTGCCAGGGAGCTTAATGTACCGGTACTGGCTTTGTCCCAGCTTTCCCGGGCAGTCGAACACCGGCCGGACAAAAAACCGATTTTGGCAGACCTTCGCGAAAGTGGTTCGATCGAACAAGATTCTGATGTGGTGATGTTTATTTATCGCGACGACTATTATGATTCGGATTCCGAAAGGAAAAATATTGCGGAGATTTTAATTCGGAAACATCGCCACGGTCCCACCGGCGATGTCCAATTATATTTTAAACCGGAATATATGAAGTTCGCCACCGTGGAGAAGAAACTCACGTCAAAATAATACCCCCTTGACAGAATGAGGGACTTTTGATAGGATAAAAATGCATCTTTGATTAGATGTTGGAGATGAAGGTGTGTAAGCAGAGGGTCTAGAGGCTCACTATCGTCCTCTTGGGCGATGACGTATAGGGCTGTAATGCCGGAATCTCCCTGTCCAGAGTAGTTCGCCCATACTAATTTGGACAGCACTCGTCCAGCTTATTTCTCATTTGGGAGCAGCCGTCGTTACGCTTCAACCCTTACCTCCTGTAACGGTGGGACTGTACCAAACGCGGCTGCTCCCCGTCAATGTCGGTCCTACCCGACACTCCAGGCCTGCCCTGACCATCTTCTTCCTAGAAAAACCTATCGGCAGTTGTCAGGGCGGGCCTGCACTTCATTGAGCTTTGTTGGCTCAAAACCAAGCCCAGGAAGGTCATCCTTCCTGGGCTTTATCTTAAAATTGCGGGGTCTGCGTCCCGATGTCACATCGGGGCTTGACAAACTCCTCCATTTGGAGTATAATAAGAAAATAAATGGAAAACGGAGGGAAAACGGCAGAAGTAAGGGTTTTTCTTTTCCTCCTGCCGTTTTTCATAGCCTGGAAAAACAAACACAAACGCACCTTGACTCAATGCGGCAGGCAGGGCTAACGCCCGATGTAACATCGGTGTTGCCCGACGGGGGTGGAGTTATGCGGTCCTTACTTTGAGCACATGCTTATGGTAGGGACAAGGCCAATTACTTTGCCCTTACCACAAACCCCGTACCAGAATAAAATCCGGTTCGGGGTAAAGGCGCGACGAGCGGTCAATAATTTAAAGTTAATTTGGGCCGACCTCGATCGCGCCTTTTTCATTGGTTCAACTTTTTTCATTCATTTAGCCCTAATTTTCTGATATACTTCCTATTGTTATGGAATCATCAACCTTGGCTGGTCTCAATGAAAAGCAAATCGAAGCCGTCACCACCATTGAGGGACCGGTTTTGATTCTCGCCGGCGCCGGTTCGGGCAAAACCAAAGCCTTGACTCACCGGGTGGCTTATCTCATCAAAGAAAAAAAAATTTCTTCCCATAATCTTTTGGTGGTGACATTTACCAACAAAGCCGCCGAAGAGATGATTTTGAGAATCAATCGTCTTCTGGGTCAAAAACAAAACATCTTGGCGCAAAGAATTCCCCGTCTCCTCCCTTGGGCGGGGACCTTTCACAGCATTTGCGCCAAGATATTAAGGAAAGAAATTGAATTGTTGGGCTTCAGCAGGTCTTATACCATTCTCGACGAAGACGATTCATTAGCGGCCCTCAAGCAGGCGATGGATGTTTTGGCGATTGACAAAAAGCAATATAATCCTAAAGCGATTAAGAATTTTATCTCCGGCGCTAAAAATGAACTCCTTACCCCACGGGAATATCAGAAATTCGCTCAAGGATATTTTGGCGAAGTCGTTTTTTCGTGCTACAGCCAATATCAGAAAGATCTTAAGGCAGGCAACTTGCTGGATTTTGACGATCTTTTAATGAAAACCGTCGAGCTTTTCCGGAAATCGGAAGAAGTTTTGGCATGCTGGCAGGGACTCTTTAAGTATATTCTGGTTGACGAATATCAGGATACCAATCATGCCCAATATGTTTTAATTAAACTCTTGGCGGCAAAGCACAGGAATCTTTTTGTGATTGGCGACGATTTTCAGGCAATTTATTCGTTCCGAGGGGCAAACTTCCGGAATATCTTGGACTTTGAAAAGGATTATCCGCGGGCGAAAATTATCAAAATGGAGCAGAATTATCGTTCGACCGCCAAAATTATCCAAGCCGCCCAAAAAGTGATTGAGAAAAATGTCCTCAAATCGGAGAAATCTCTTTGGACGGCTAACGAAGAGGGACTTTTGCCGACAGTGTTTGAAGCCGGAAACGAAATCGAGGAAACCGATTTTATCCTTGACGAAATCGAGGCCTTAAAGACTTTAAACGGCTATCATCAATGCGTTATTCTTTACCGGACTAACGCCCAGTCACGGATCCTCGAAGAAGCCCTCCTTACAAGGGGGATTCCCTATCGTTTGATTGGCGCCCTCCGATTCTATGAACGCAAGGAAATCAAAGATATTCTGGCTTATTTAAAACTTATTTCGAATCCTTTAGATAAGGTTTCTTTAAGAAGAATTATTAATGTGCCGCCCAGAGGCATTGGAAAAATAATGCAAAATGCAAATATCAAAATTCAAAATGCCTTTAGGCACGCAAATTCAAAATGCAAAATGTTTTATCAAATGATGGAAGATTTGCGAAAAGCGGCGAAGGATTTGACGGTTGCCGGCCTGATTAACGAGGTGACACAAAAGTCGAATTATAAAGATTGGCTTTTAGACGGCACCGAAGAGGGGGAAATGCGTTGGGAAAACATTGAAGAATTAAAATCGGTGGCCCAAAAGTCGTCTTCTTTGGAAGAGTTTTTGGAACGGGTGGCGCTGGTTGCGGACATTGACAATTTTGACCGAGAAGCAAAAGCCGTGACTTTAATGACTTTGCACAATGCCAAAGGTTTGGAATTTCCAATTGTTTTTATGGTCGGCATGGAAGAGGGTTTATTTCCTCATGCCAATTCGCTTTTAGATCCGGCTGATTTGGAAGAGGAGCGCCGGCTTTGCTATGTTGGCATTACCCGGGCCCAAAAACGGCTATACCTCACTTATGCTCTAAGTCGCATGCTTTTCGGCTCTTTCCAAGCCAACGCCCCCTCGCGGTTTTTAGGCGAGATCCCCAAAGAACTGCTCGAACGTCTTTGAGAGTTGAAATTTTGAGGGATTGCTTTAGAATTAAGAATTGAACCCCAAAAGGAGCGATTATTTTAATATTAATTATACTTTTTTGGCTAGGCCTTTCGGGAACGCATCCCACCGAGACTATCGCCCCGATGGTTTCCGGGGTGGTGGATAACACCGACCCGAATCACCCGAAAGAAGTTTATTTCGGCAGGACCGATTTGGGGACTCTGTCGGAGATGCTCAACGAGCTTGGCGTCCGGCTTTATCAAGAAGACAAAGTCGAGGTTTTTCCTTCGCCAGAATTTCATTTAGGCAGCCGCATTTTTATCGAGCGGGCTTTGCCGGTCGCTGTTACAGACGGCGGCCAAAGCCGCCTGCACCGGACTTGGGCAAAGCAGGTCAAGGATTTTTTGCTTGAACAAAAAATTGTCTTGGGGGAGAAAGATAGAATTGATCCCGACCTTAACACCTGGTTGAGGGGAGATGTTCAAATCAACATTACCCGCGTGGCGGAGACGGAAATTCAAGAGGAGGAGGCGATACCTTTCCGGACCCTGACCCGCGATAATCCCAATCTTGAGAAAGGGAATTCGCTCGTTCTTCAAGCAGGAAAAACCGGCGTCAAAAAAAAGACCTATCTTGTTCGGCGGGAAAACGGTCAGGAAATTGCCAGGACGCTGTTAAGCGAAGAAATCACCCAAAAGCCAGAAGATAAAATTGTTTCCCTGGGGATAAAAATTGTCGAGTTGGGGCGAGGGATGGCTTCGTGGTACGATTGGATTTCGGGAAATTCCGCCGCCCATAATACTTTACCCATGGGAATGCTCGTCCGGGTGACGAATTTGGCCAACGGCAAATCGGTTGTGGTGAGAATTGTTGACCGGGGCATCCAAACCTCGGTGATTATTGATCTTTCCGCCGACGCCTTTTCTCAAATCGCCCCCTTGGGTCAAGGCCTGATTTCGGTTCGGCTCACCAAAGAGTGATGTTTAAATCTAAAAAATCTCTCGGGCAACATTTTTTAATTAACGCCTCGGTTTTGCCTACTATTATTAAAGCGGCGGAAATCAAAAAAGGCGAGACGATAATCGAAATTGGGCCCGGCCACGGAATTCTCACTCGGGCGCTTCTTGATGCTGGTGCTCGGGTTTTTGCCATCGAAAAGGACTATAATTTATCTACAAAATTACAAAAAAAATACAAAAATACAAACAAGATAAAGATTATTCGTCAGGATGCCCTTTTTTTTGATACTGCGCAACTTACGGGTTATAAAGTTGTGTCGAATTTGCCTTTCAATATTGCCTCGCCTTTGATTCGAAAATTTCTCGAGGCGTCAAATCCGCCGAAATTAATGGTGGTCATGGTGCAAAAAGAAGTTGCCGAAAAAATCACCGCTCAGCCGGGCGATTCCGAGCGCGGCATTTTAACATTAGCAATAGAATTTTACGCCGAGGCAAAAATAATTGTCGAGGTATCGAAATCGAATTTTCGCCCTCAACCAAAAGTCGACGCCTCAATTATCAAAATCAATCCTTACCTGCAACCCCGTCCCTGGGATGGGGTTAAACCGGTTAAATCGGGATTATTTTTTAAAATTGTCAAAGCGGGTTTTTCGGCCAAGAGAAGGCAAATTCATAATTCTTTAGCCGGCTCCCTCGGGATAGAAAAAGACGAGGTTTATAAGATTTTGGCCAAATCCGGCATTAATCCGGAGCTTCGGGCGGAAGATTTGACTTTTGGCCAGTGGCTCAAGTTAGTCAAAGAATTTTGGTATACTAAAAGTAATGAGTGAAAATCATTTGAATGACAAACCATTGGCCAAAGCCGAAGAGGTTTTAAAAAATGGCGAAAAAGTCATTTCCGAAGTTGAAAAAGAAGGTCTCCAAGCGGCCAAGAAGGTTATCCAGAAACCGGTCAAAGAAGCCCGGGTTTTTTGGCATAATCTGGGACCGGGGCTGACCACCGGCGCCGCTGATGACGACCCCTCCGGTATCGGCACCTATTCCCAAACCGGCTCCCAATACGGTTTTCAATTATTATGGCTGGCGCCGCTTTCTTTTCCCTTAATGGCAATTGTTCAGGAAATGTGCGCCCGAATCGGCTTGGTGACCGGTCGGGGCCTAGCGGCAAACATCAAAAAATATTTCCCCAAATGGGTTCTCTATCTGGTTGCCCTGCTGATTTTGATGGCGAACTCTTTTAATATCGGCGCCGATTTGGGGGCAATGGCCAAGGCAACCGAGCTACTTCTGCCGGGCTTGCCTTATTGGTTTTTGGTGATTGGTTTTGTTGCCATTTGTCTTTTGTTCCAGATTTTTATTCCCTACCAAAAATATGCCCGGTACTTGAAATATCTCGCTTTGATTTTACTCGTCTATGTGGTGACGGCCTTTTTTATCAAAGATTTTCCGTGGCTGGAAATCCTGAAAAATGGCTTTATCCCTTCGTTTTCTTTTAACAAAGCCCAAATCATTTTAATCTGCGGCATTTTGGGGACAACCATTTCGCCTTACCTGTTCTTTTGGGAGACCTCGCAGGAAGTCGAGGAAAAGATTGCTGCCGGCAAAGAAACGATCGCCGAACGCCAGGAAATTGGCCGCAATGCGCTCCGCAAGATGCGAACCGATGTTTGGGTGGGGATGTTTTTTTCCAATTTGGTGATGTTTTTTATCGTTGCCACCACGGCCGCCACCCTGTTTCAAAATGGCATTACCAATATTGAAACCGCCTCGCATGCCGCCGCCTCTTTAAAACCATTGGCGGGAAATTATGCCGCCCTCCTTTTTGCCTCGGGGATAATCGGCACCGGTCTTCTGGCAATTCCGATTCTGGCCGGTTCCGCCTCCTACGCGGTGAGTGAAACTTTTGGCTGGAAAGAGGGCTTGTATCTAAGATTTCGTCAGGGAATTTATTTCTATTCGGTGATAATCTTCTCCATGTTAATTGGCTTAGCGATTAATTTCGTCGGCATTAATCCCCTCAAAGCCCTCATCTATGCCGCGGTTGCCAACGGGCTGGTAGCGCCGGTGATTTTGATTTTAATATTAATCATCAGCAGCAATCAGAAAATTATGAACTTTCACGCTAATTCGGTGATTACCAAGATTTTCGGCTGGCTGCTGGTTTCGGTGATGTCTGTTGCCGGCCTTGCCACGATTATTTCACTTTTTTGAGAGGTTTAAATGGGCACTTTATATGTCGTGGCTACGCCAATCGGAAACCTGGAAGATATTACCTACCGCGCTTTAAGAATTTTAAAAGAGGTTGATTTGATTGCCTGCGAAGATACCCGTCGGACAGGGTTGCTTCTTCAGCATTTTCAGCTCAAAAAACCGCTCATTTCCTATCACCAGCATTCAAAAATCCAGAAGGTTGATTATTTGGTTTCTTGTCTTCAAAGCGGTCAGGATATCGCTTTACTAACCGATGCCGGCACCCCTGGTATTGCCGATCCCGCCGGCGTCTTGCTCGCCGCCGCCCTAAAGAGTAAAATCAGAGTAGTCCCGATTCCCGGTCCCTCGGCAGTGACGGCCTTGCTTTCGGTTGCGGGGGCGCCGGCGGAAAGATTCATCTTTCTGGGTTATTTACCGAAGAAAAAAGGCCGACAGAAATTTTTAACCCAAATCATCAGTAGCGACCTGCCGATAGTTTTTTTGGAATCGCCTCATCGGATCAAATCAACCCTTGAAGAATTGGGAAAGAATCTCGGCGAACGGGAGGTCATTGTCGCAAGAGAAATCAGCAAAAAGTTTGAGGAGTTTTTGCGCGGCCGCATCAAAGAAGTTATTGCCCAAATTCATCCCAAGGGAGAATTTATCGTTTTTGTTTCACCAAAGAAGGAATAAATGGCAATCAAAAAATTGACCTCCAAATCCAAGGATACACTTCAGTCAGGGAAAATTTTTTTTGTCACCACAGCAATTGATTATGTCTCGGACATCCCCCACATTGGTCATGCTTATGAAAAAATTGCCGCCGATATTCTAGCCCGCTACTGGCGTCGTCGGGGCAAGGAAGTTTTTTTCTTAACCGGGACTGATGAACATGGACAAAAAATCTTTCTTGCGGCCCAGAAAAAAGGCATTCCGCCAAAGGAATTTGTTGACGATATTTCCCTGCGCTACCAAGCCGCTTGGGGCGCGCTGGAAATTCGCTATGATAATTTTATCCGGACGACTGACCCGTCCCACGAAAAATATGTTCAGGCCTTTGTTCAAAAACTTTATGACTTGGGAGAAATTTACAAAGACCGCTACGAGGGTCTTTATTGTGTTGGCTGTGAGGAATATAAAACCAAAAGCGATTTAGCCCCCGGGGGCATCTGTCCGATTCATAAAACCAAATGTCAAGGCGTTTTTGAAGATATTTATTTTTTCCGGCTCTCCAAGTTCCAAGGACAAATTATCGAGGTGATTGAAAAGGGGAAAATCGATATCCAGCCGCCGGAACGCCGGCAGGAAATTTTAAGCTTTCTTAAAAAAGAAAAACTGCGCGATTTGGCGATTTCGCGAAGCAAAGTCAGCTGGGGGATTCCCATTCCCTGGGATAATAAACAGACCGTTTATGTCTGGGTTGATGCTCTCTTAAATTATATTACCGGCGCGCGCGGCCACTGGCCGCCTTACCTTCATTTAATCGGCAAAGACATTTTTCGGTTTCACTGCATTATTTGGCCGGGAATGCTTCTGGCCGCGGGCCTCGAACTGCCGAGAAAAATTTTTATTCACGGATTTTTGACCGTTTCCGGCGAGAAACTTTCCAAGACAAGGGGAAATGCCATTGATCCTTTGCATATTGTCCGAATTTACGGCGTTGATGCGCTTCGCTATTTTCTTTTTCGGGAAATTCCTTTTGGTCAGGACGGCGATTTCTCGATTGATCGGTTTGAGAAGCGCTATCGGGCTGATTTGGCCAATGATTTGGGCAATTTGGTCCATCGGGTCTTGACCATGGCGACCCGGTACAAAATCGCCTGGAAGTATCGAACAATTACCAAAACCTATTATCAAATCGACCGGGCAATCGAAAATCTGGAATTCAACCGCGCCCTGGATTTAATCTGGAAAGAAATCATTGAGGCTAACCAGAAAATCGATGCCGAAAGGCCATGGGAAAAATTCAAAACCGACCCCAAAAAACTTCAGGAAATTATTACCCAATTGCTTGATGCTCTCTCCTACATTGCCTATCAAATCGAACCGTTTTTGCCTGAAACCGCCTGGCTGATTGTTGACCAGTTAAAAACCATGAAGCCATATCCGCTTTTCCCGAGACAAAATAAATGAAGATAAATCAAAATATAAAAATTAAATCTCAAAATGTAATGTAAAATGTAAAAAATTAGATATTCTTTTTGAATTTTTTTCCATTTGCATTTTGACTTTTGCATTTTGCATTGATATTTATGTTTCCATTCATTGCCGCCTTGGCGCAAGTCGGGGGCATCTTAATTGATAAGGTCATTCTGACTCGCCGGCAAGTGTCATTGCACGTTTTTGTGCCGATTCTTTTTTTGTTCCTTTTTTTATCAACCGCTCTTTTATTTCCGTCCTTCGGGGAAATAAACGAGAGAATTCTCGAAACTCGCTACCTGCTCATCTTTGGAGCAATGATTGTCATTGCCGTTTTGTGGAACATTTTTTATTATCAAGGAGTTCAAGCGGAAAAGGTCCAGGAATTCGAGCTCATCGTAATGTTTCAGCCCTTGCTGACGATACTTCTGGCAGCAATTTTTCTTGAAAACGAGCAGAATCCGGTACTGGTTATTGTCTCTCTAATTGCCGCGGCGTCTTTAATTATTGCCCATATCAATAAAACCCATCTTGAAATATCCAGGGGGTCGTCTAAATTAATCTTGGCAGTCATCCTTATGTCGGTCGAACTTATCTTAATCAAGATTCTCTTAGAGGTCTTCTCGCCAGTGGCTCTCTATCTTATCAGAACGGGTATAATTTTTATTTTTTTCGTGTTGCTTTACCAACCCCAGATTAAAAAGGTCGCCCCTCAAAATATTCTTTTAATTCTTTCAAGCGGCCTATTAGGGACAGCTCAAATGGTGACAAAGTTTTACGGCTTCACTTTATACGGCGTCGTTTATACTTCGCTCATCCTTATTCTCTCGCCGATTTTGGTTTATGTTTTTTCGATAATTTTTCTGCACGAAAGGATAAGGTTGAGAACAATGATTTCTGCGGCGGTGATTTTGCTTTGCATTGTCTATGCGACGATGATAGGAAAGTAATTCAAAAATCAAAAATCAAAAAGAATGCCTAAAGGCAAAATGACAATGCAAAATTCAAAGAGAATTAAAACATTTTACATTTTTCATTATGTATATAGATACTCACGCCCATTTAAATTTCCGCGCCTTTGATCACGATTTTCATGAGGCAATCGTTCGTGCTCGCAAGGCCAATATCGGGGCAATTATTAATGTTGGCTCAAATTATAAAACTTCACTTAAGGCGATTGAAATTGCCAAGACCAATGAGAATGTCTTTGCCGCAGTCGGGCTTCATCCAATTCATGCCCGCCCCGAGGGGTTTATCCCGAGTGGCGTCGAGGGAAGCCGAGGGGACAAAGACGAAGTCTTTAGCGAAGAAAAATACTTGAAATTAGCCAAGCGCAAGCAAGTGGTGGCTATTGGCGAGACGGGTTTGGACTACTATTACGATAAATCGAACGCTCTCTTACAAAAAGAAGTTTTTTTAAGGTTCTTAAATCTTTCCCAAAGAGTTTCCAAGCCGGTGATTATCCACTGCCGCGAGGCTGGCGAAGACCTTTTACCGATTTTGATGGCGGAAAAGGATGAAATCAGGGGAGTCCTCCATTGTTTTCAAGAGGATTGGAGTTTTGCCAGGGTGGTCTTGGACATCGGTTTTTATCTTTCGTTCACTGGGCTTATTACTTTCAGCAAGAATCGGACGACCGAGGAAGTGATTCGCGAGGCGCCTTTGGAGCGGATTTTAATTGAAACGGATAGTCCATATTTGACGCCAGAGCCTCATCGTGGCAAGCGCAATGAACCGGCCTATGTTATCGAGGTTGCCAAAAAAATTGCCGAAATCAAAAAAATTCCTTTGGAAAAAATCGAAGCACAAACCACCCAAAACGCTAAGGAATTATTTAAACTGAATTTCTAAAATATAAAAATATAAATTTTTTGTACCATTTTAACTCCGCTCCTGGAGCGGGGTAGGGGGAGGGTTATTTGGCGATTTAGGTGTGCAAAAAAACGGGGACTTGACAGTAGAAAAATCACCCTCTTGACAAGCAGAGAGAGAGAAAGTTAAATGAAGGTAGAAATAATTCATTTAGGGTAAAGGAGGATTTATGAAGAACAAAATCTTGGTGGCGTTTTTGGGAGCCGTTTTGGTTTTGGCCGTGGGCATTTTGAGTTGGGAAAGCGGCCGGGGAAAATTACAAATCGGCGCTGTTCCGCTTCCGTCAGCTTCGGGCGGGGGCAAAGGGACGGTTAAAGGTAAAGTCGAATTCGTTCGAGCGCAGGACGAGGCTCCTGAACCTGCGGTCAGGGCTCTGGTGGGATTATTCTGCGATACGTATAGTTTTCCAAGAGAGTGTGAAAAGTTTAGTGATTCAAATTTTATAGCTGTGACCAATAAAGACGGCAAGTATGTTATCTCCAATGTGCCGGCCCAAGCCAGTCCGGTTTATAGAGTCTTTGGATATTTTGTTAAAGACAAGATCACATACAGCGGCGCTTCATCTAATTTCGGACTAAATGCGAATGAAACCAAAACTATTAATCTGGTGCTTACTTCTACTGAAAAAGTTTCGATAGAAGGGGAAATAACCGATGAAATTACGAACAAGGCAATATCAGGCGCAACGGTACGTCTCACGGAACTTTTTGTGACAAATCCCACGGAAGGACTTTCAGTATCAGATTCTAATGGGAAATATTCCTTCTCAGGACTTGAACCGGGTTACTATTTAGTTAGGGTGGTCGCCACGGGCTATCAAACAGC
>DATEAX010000027.1:0-6793 GCA_035288145.1 Patescibacteria group bacterium
CCAGGAAATCGCCAAAACCCTCGTCAAATACCAGCCCAAACTTCAGCCATTTTCCCAAGATGCGCCTTATGACATTATCGTTGTCATCGGAACAAAATGACATCCCGAACACACCTTTTGACAATGTTGATATTTTTGTTACAATTAAGTAAACAAGGTTTAAAAGGAGGTTTTTATGGATACTAACCCCGGACAACCATCCCGGGACGAGGAAGATTTGGTTCAAAGAAATCAACAAATAAGTCAAAATCCGCCGCCGGCCCCGCCCCCGACTCCGGGGCAAAAAGTGCCGATAAATCAACCGCCACCGACACCACCGACGACGACGCCGGCCCCGATGCCGCCCACACCGCCAACTTCGCCAACCTGGCCGACAGCGGCTGCACCGCCACCACCGACACCCCCACCCCCACCACCGCCGCCTCCTCCTCCGCCGGCAGTTGCCGCCAAGCCCGAAGAAGAAACCAATGTCGGCGTCGGAAAACCCAATATCGGCGTTGAAGAAAAACCCGCCGACACCCCAATGGAGGCCCCTTCTGACAGCGTCCCCAAACCGGCCGGGCCGCCGCTGATGACCCCTGAACCACCGAAAGCGGAAGCCCAGATCGAAGTCGCCGATTACGATCCGCCCCCATCAACCCCGGCCGAGACAAAACCCCAACCGGTTCAGGTCAAAAATTACCAGCAATCCGGCCGGGCCCAGCCGCCGGATCTCGGACCCCGGCCCCCAGTCAAAGCGCCAGGGACAAATAAGGCCCTAATCGTCGGCGCGGTGATTGCCTTGATTTTTGGTTCTGCCGCGGGCTTTTTCGGTTTTCGTTATTTCGACCGTATCAAATCCTTGGCCTCCACCGAGCAATCCGCTTCGCCAGAGACCACCGAGACGCCCACCAAAGATGTCAACCTCTGGCCCACTTATACCTCAACCTTATTTGATTTTTCTTTGAAATATCCCCGCGGCTGGTATGCCAAGACCACCGAGCCAGAGGCGGAAGTTCTCGCTTTTTCCGAAAACAAGGAATCCCTGGAAAGCACCCTTACCGGTTTTAAAATCGAAATTGTTTTCCAGGTCGACAACGGCAAAACCTTAAAAGATTGGGTTGAGGCCAACAGCGTCTCAACCGCCGAGTCCAAAAAAGCCAAAGAAATTACGATTTCGGAAAAAACCGCCTATCAGCAGGAGTTGGTGAAAAACGACCCCAAAGTCGCCACCTATATCGCCATACCCTCTGAACAAAAAGTGATGGTTGTCACTTACAGCGCTCCGGCGGATAAATTTGGCGAGGGCGGCGAGTGGTATAACAACCTCATTAATTCGATTAAATTAGAGTAGCCGAATTTCTCCTTCAAAGGAGGGTTTATGTCATCGCCCGAAAAAGACCATCGGGTTAATTCTCAATTTGTCTATTCTTTGATTTTGGTCTTTTTAATCCCGGCAGTTTTAGCGGGAAATATTTTTTGGGGTCTCAAGAATTTTCAAAAAAACCAATCGATAGAAATCGAAAAACGCGGAAAAATGGCCGGAGAAATTTTTGCCGGTACGACGACCGATTTTCTCAATGACAAAAATGCCCTCCAAACATCCCTCGACCGGCTCAAGGAAAGCCAAAGCGAAATTTGGGAAATCAGTCTTCTCGAGCCCCTTGACGACGGTTTTCACACCCTCGCTTCCACCAAACCGGAGAATCTGGACCTTGTCTATCAGTCCCTGCGGTTTTCCACCGCCTGGGTGGAGGAAAAAACCCTCACTCTAAAACAGGCCGACGACAACAAAAGTTTTTTGGTTTATCTTAAACCCCTCAAAAACCAGGCCGGCGAAAAAGTTGCCCTCCTCCACATAAAAATTGACCTTTCTACGACCATTGCTCAAAACCAAAAAGCCATCCTGCAAACTCTGATTATTTTAGGTCTTACAATCCTTGCGGTTCTCCTTTTGATGCTTAACCACCTCCGAATCTTCGAATATGCCGTTCTTTTCCAGCGTTTAAAAGAGGTCGACAAAATGAAGGACGATTTTATTTCCATGGCCTCCCACGAGCTCAAAACTCCGATGGCGGCAATTAAGGGCTATATTGAGATGATTTTTGAAGGCGTGGCCGGGAAAATTGACCAAAAAGCCAAAAGCCACCTCAATAAAGTCCAGGTAAGCATCAAGCGGCTGGATGCTTTGGTTGACGCTCTCCTGGATGTCTCCCGGCTGGAGCAAGGACGGATTCAGTTTGACATGCAGGCAGTCGATCTTACCAAGATTGTTTGTGATATCGTCGCCGAAAACCAGCCCCAGGCAGACGAAAAAAAACTGAAACTCTCTTATCAAAATCTTCCCCAGCCTCATCCCTTCATTTTTGCCGACCCCGACCGCTTAAGACAAATCTTCCAAAACCTTTTAAGCAATGCTCTCAAATACACTTTTAAAGGCGAGGTTAATGTTTTTCATAAGATTGAGGATGGCAGAATCAAAACCGTCTTTTTAGACACCGGTATTGGCATGACCCAACAGGAAATGAAGGGACTTTTTGGCAAATTTTACCGGGTCCGCTCGGAAAAAACCGCTGATATCCCCGGCACCGGTTTGGGTCTCTGGATTACCAAAGAGCTTACTTTAAAGATGAACGGGGAAATTATCGTTGAATCCAAAGAGGGGATGGGCTCGGCCTTTATTGTCTCCTTTCCGATGATGAAGGAAAAATGAAAACTAAAATTACATTAATTTTTATCGTTTATTTACTCCTGTTTGCTGTGCTGGGAATGATTTTTTATCGGATTCTCCTCAAAAATTCTTCACCTGGAGAAAATTCCTTTTCCGCCGAGACCGTCAGCCCGGAAACGAAAATTTATTTCAGCCGGAATCAAATAATTTACCGCCTTGCCCCGGAAAAAGCCGGTTTAACCGCAGGGCAAAATCTGGAAACTTTTTCCCAGCAAGGCGAAGTCGGCAACCTCACCTTTGACAAAAACATAAACCTCGCCGCTTTTGAGGTTAAAAACGCCGAGGGTCGTTGGGAAATTTGGAAAGCAAATCCGGCAAATTTTGAAGGTTCGCAAATTGCCAAGGCAGGAGATTTGGCGGGATTTCAGGATTTTCAAAACCCAAAATTTTCTCCTTCCGGGGAAAAACTGGCCTTTATCGGCACGGCCACGAGCCAAGACAAACTGCTAATTTATAATGTAAAAACCGCGGAAATCAAAGAATACGGCGGCGAGCTCGGGGCGAAATTCAGCGATTATTCCTGGGATAAAGAGGGTCAGCGTCTCGCTCTGTGTTCGAGCAACTTGTCGCTCAATGCCTGCTGGCGGCTCGACATGGAAAGTCAAGGGACCCAAAAACTTTTCGAGGAAAACATCAAAGAGATTTCCTGGAACCACACTGCGGAAATCATCTATCTTACCCAAGCGGAGACCCCACACATTTTTCGCCGTCTTCCCGAGGAGAACCCGGCGCAAATTGATAATTTGTCAACGCCAAAAAAAATTATCTCGTTTCAGGTTGCTCCACTTGGCGAAAATATTGTCTACCAAGTCCTTGATCTTGCCTCCCAGGGTTCTGATTTGTACTTTTCCCAAATTGACAGCGCCAACCGGCTTCAGTTAACCCGCGAGGGCGAAAACCTTCAACCTCTCTTCTCACCCGACGGCTCAAAAATCGCCTTTTTAAGGCAAAAAGACGGCCTTTATTCAATCGAGACGGACAAAACCAATTTAAGAAAAATTCTCGAATCTTCCGAGGCCATCGACCGCCTCCTTGCCTGGAGATAAGATGAAAAAAAGAAAAAGAAAAATTATCATCATTTTGGTCTGTTTGCTCTTCGGTCTCGCCTTGGGAGCCGCCGGTTTTGTTGCCTGGAAACTTTACGGACCGGAAAAAAGCGGTCCTGATACGAGCAAGAAAAAAGACGCTGTCAAATCCCAAACTACTGCCAACCCGCTGGACGGAACCCAAGTTAGCCCCGAGCTTGCCCGGCGCCGCCCCTTGGCAATCATCGTGGAAAACCAAACCCAAGCCCGGCCGCAGGTCGGCTTAGACAAGGCCTCAATTATTTATGAGGCGATTTCCGAAGGCGGAATTACCCGTTTTATGGCAATTTATGGCCCGCAGGAGGCAGAAAAAGTCGGCCCGGTCCGCTCTTTACGCACCTACTTTTTGGATTGGGCTTGGGAGTATCTGGCGTTTTTGGCTCATGTCGGGGGAAACATTGACGCTTTGGACCGGATTGAGCAGGAAAAACCCGATGATTTGGACGAGTTTAAGCTGGGCGAGAACGCTTATTGGCGCGAACCGGAAGCGGGAAAAGCCATCGAGCACACTATGTACACCAGCTTGGGAAAACTCTATGCCTATGCTAAAGAAAAATCCTTACCCCAGGAGGGAGATTTTCAATCCCTGAAATTCTTAGACGCCGGGAGCTTTCAAAAAGACGCTGCCGTAACTCAAGAAATTACCATTGATTTTTCCAGCCCCCAGTACCAGGTCAAATACGCCTGGGATTCCCTTAACAACAATTATCCCCGAGGAATGGCCGGCTCCAGCCATAAAGATAAAGCCACCGGAAATCAGCTGGCGCCAACTAATATTATCATCCAAGCGGTTGAACGCACTGAAGGACTGACGCGGATTAATGAAACCGGCTGGCAGATGAAGACCATCGGCGAAGGCAAGGCCTATGTTCTCTACGGCGGAAAAAAAATTGAGTCCGTCTGGAAGAAAAAGGACTTAAAAGCGCGGACTCTATTTTATGATGCGGGAGGCCGTGAAATCGAGTTTTTGCCCGGCCAATTCTGGTATGAAATCGTCCCCCCCGAGGTTTTCGAGAAAATAAAAATTGAGGAGCAAACCTCAACTCAACCATAAAAAAAAGACCGTTGTGGTCAAGAAGCCACAACGGTCAGGGACAGATGGGTCGTCAGTCCAAGTAGTCATTTTTGCGCCGGAAGAAGCGCCTTTTGGCTTTTACGCGGCGGAAGAGATTCTCGAGAGCCCACTTGAGGCGAACCCGAGCTTCTTCCGGGAGCTCGCCAGCCCGCCTTACCTGGTGACGATTTAGATGGCTCTGCACCAGCTTTGCCATTTCATCGGCGGTTTGCTGGGATACTTCGGGCGTCTCGGGAAATATCCGTTCCATTACGACCCTCCGATAACTGCCAGAGTGTCCGAGGCAAGATTGACTTTCTGCTCCCGGCAAAGAAGACGGGGCGTCATCTCGGTCCGCTGGAATTCCTCCTCGTAATCAAGATGCTGGTCAATCACCTCGGCCACCCGGTCGGCTCGACTGACTATCCTGCCGTAGTCCTCGGCCACCGGCAGAGGGTACTCCTGAACTTCCTCTGCCGGCCTTGCCTGCTTTACCCGCACCCCAATCATTTCCTTCACCTCCTTGAATGAAGTGCTCCTATAGACATAATTTATCTCATCACTTTCAGTCGTGTCAAGAGGTGTAATTATGCACCGTATCCCAAAAAGGCCCTGCCAGGCCTTGGTGAGGCCACAGAGAGCCCTTTGGATGTCAATGTCAAGTAAACTTTACATTCGATTATCTTAGTTATCTCGATTATCTCTTTTACAACCCCGCCATGACCGATTCGATGGCGTACTGCCAACTCATGTCCTCGGCATAAACCGGGTTGATTTTGCCAGGAGTGTTCAGACCCCGGTCAAAGTAGCGGGTTTTGAGGTATTCAAACTGGTTCTGGATTGCCTCTTCCGGAGAAGGGTAGGCGGCATAGCCAAAAGAATTGGCTTTGCGGCCAAAGAAGTTATACTGGCGCCGAGCAAGAGACGACTGAAAGTTGCCCGATTCATGATAACCAATGGCGTAGACAAGTTTCCAGTCAATCCCATACCTTTGGCCATAAACCTTCATCAGCCCTTTAATGGCTTCAGGGTCAAGATTCTCAAGGTCCTCTCGCGAACCGGCAGAGACAATCTCGATCTTTTTATCCTGGACGACAAGAGGAGATGGGCTGGTTTGGTCGAACTTAATTCTTGTCTGATAAGCCGGCTTGGAGAGAGGTTTTTCACCGGTGGGCAAAAGGACAAAGAGGAAGATAACCGGCAACATCTTTGAGACAATTAGCAAAGACCGAACTCGCTGGGGGTTCTTTTGAAAGGATGATTTAATTTTCGAAAAAATGTTTTTCAATTTCATATTATCCCTTATTAAAAACTTCCGGCCAAAACCGGAAGAAAAACAATTATAGCACATTGACGGCCGTTTGTCAAGTACACCAAGTCTTATGGCGACATCTTCTTGACGCCCAAAACAAAATATGTTATAAATATTATCTGGACTTTGACAATTTTGCCGAGGGATTACATTGCCATTATCCGCGAGGATTACGCTCGACATATCTCTCGGCAATTCAATCTTCACCTTCCGCCCTTCGACAAGCTCGGGGTTAAAATACTGGAAGAATCTGAAATTCAAAGGAGGAAACTGCCATGACGAAAGTAAAGCAGTATGCCATCGAACATGCCGTAACTCAAGACACGCTAGGAACGCGCTTTGATGGCGCAAGGGACGAGCGTTTCACCCTCGAATACTCTAAGGACGCTGCCAATGCCGCCAAGGTAAAGTTTATTGGCGCGCTCAAGCCGGGCGATGAGATCTTCATGGAAGCCGGTTCCGGAGCCGAGCGTTTTGCTCTCGGATGTGTAAGAGCCGGAGCCGAGGTCTTCCGTATCCCGACTTACCAAGTGCATGATGAGCTCAAAAGACGCGGCAACGGGTTTGAACCGGAGGGAGACGAGAGCGACGAGCAAACCGAAAAGAGGAAAAAGTCCAAGAAGGCCCAGATG
>DATEAX010000028.1:0-52593 GCA_035288145.1 Patescibacteria group bacterium
CGCCGGTTCGAATCCGGTCGGGCCCGCCAGATAATATAAAAGTAAAAGATCATTGAAAAGAGAAGTATTATGGAAAAAGAACCAACTTCCGAAAATGAGGAGAGTCCCGAACAACAGTTAGTTCGGCTGCTCAAAGAAAAAGGAGTTGAAGATCCTGAAGCCAGAAATTTATTAATTAATTGGACTCTTGAACAAGAAAAACAAGTTGAGCAATCAGATGATTATCATTTTGAACAAATTCAGTTTAATCTTCGAAGGGCACGCCTGCATTTTAAAGCAGGATTAGTAGATGCAGCATTTGAAAACTTTGAAGCCGCCCTAACACAGGCTTGGAATGAAGAAAGGGATGAGCTTTATCAGGCAATTATGAAAGAAATGGATGAAATAGAAGATTCTATAAAAAAATCACAATAAATTACTTCCCAACCACAATGGAGGCCCAAAAGGTTCCAGACCCGAGTGTCCCGCCGTTGAGGAGGACTAACGAAACTTATTTATCTTCTTATCGCCATAGGAATAATTTTCTTAGCCGGAGGCGGCTACTACTATTATTATATAAATAGCTTAAAATCTCTAAACACTTACGGAAATCTGAAAGCAAGTCCCGGCGGCAACCCCCAAACCTCATCCAAACCGGCTCAAAATCAAGCCGCCGATAATTCTTGCGCCGCATTTTCCAGCCGTTTCGGCACCTCGGCCCAAGAACTCGTCAATTTTATAAATAACGAGCCGTATGCCGCGGTGGTGATGCGTGGTTATCGCTATGTCTCCGGTCAAGTCATTTCTCTTGCCCCTGGCAACAATCTACCCTTTCTTTTGACTTTTGACGGCAACGGCAAAATCACTGATTTTGATTGTAGCAATCCTCAAATTGCCAAGGATTACTCCCAAGATATTGACTTCAATATTCCCGAGACCGATTTTGCCCAAATTATTCGCTTCCGAGAAAGTTTGGAAGCCGAGCAAACCGTCACCTATCTTCAAAATATGACGACCACCCCGCCCGAAGCCAAACAAATTATTTTAGAGCGCATCCAGAAACTCCAATAATCGGGCCGTTGACCATCAGCATCAGTATTGGTCATTGGTCATTGGTCATTTTATAAAAATATAGATCTTGGTCTCTTTTTTTAAACTATTTAACCAATTGGTATAGGACTGCTGGATTTTGCCTTTTTTTTCAGCCACCTTGCCGATTTGAAATCCGGCCTCGGATTTGACCGGCCCGAAAATTTCGCCAATTTTCGCCTTAAACGCCGCCTCTTCAAATTCCGGCACCTGAAGATTATCAATCACCAAATTCCCCCGCGCCAGCCAGCCCAAATCTCCGGCGCTGTCGCGGGTCTTAATATCCTCCGAATAGGTCTTGGCCAACTGATCCCAAGGTTCGTTGCTCCGCGCTTTATTGGCAACTTCATTGGCCCGCGCCTCGTCTTTAACGAGAATATGGGCGACTTTTACTTGGGCAATCAGCTGGTCTTGGATTTTTTCTTTAATCACTTGGTCATGAACCAAATCTTTAAATTCATCTTCGGACATATCATAGAGGTCCCTTAGGGTTTTTTGGACATTGGCGATGCCGCCGCTTTGGTCGACAATTTTCGAAAAGGCCTCATTGACATCTTTTGAAGTTACCCGCAAACCGTTCTTCTGGGCTTCCCATGCCAGGAGCCGGTTTTCCACCAATTGGCCCATAATCTGCTCCCGAAGCTCTTTTTCAGCAGGCGAGGGCTGTTTGTTTCTTTCCGAGAAACGACGGATATAAGTAAGCTGCTGATAATATTCTTTGGCCCAAATGATGTTTCCGCCGACAAAGGCAGCGGGGAATGGATAAATTTTCGCAGAAAATTTAACCTTGGAGCTTTCGGAATGACGAAGATAAATTTCCCGACCAAAATAAATTCCTAATCCCAGGTAGGTTAAAAATATCAGCCAAAGGACTAAGGTCAAAAGCCAGCGAAATTCCAGCCGGGGTTTGAGACGGAATGCCAGATTGATTAAGAAATCTTTTGTCCGGAGCTTAATTTGTGACAAGTTGAGACTGATTTTCATTTTAAAACCCAAAAAACATATTAAAAACCAGGACTCCCCCTAAAATCATCATGGTCACCAAAATCATTGTTGCCATCTTTTTTAAGTTTAACACACTGTTGATATACAAGTAAAATGTCTTAAAGATAAGATAAAAAACAAAGACAATCACCAAGCTTTTGATTTTAGGGTCCACCGGCCAAAAGGTCATTGTCAAAAATATTTCCAAGATAAGGAGACCGGCGGTCGCCAGAAAAAGCTGGAAAAGATTTTTATCCATATTCTCCGTCAGATGTTTAAAACGACTTTCGAGATGGAAAATTAAAATCGTCAAAGTAAAAACCACCGCAATAATCAGGGCCAAAGGTACAGCCAGGCTGTAGCGAACGTTATAGAGGTCGTAAAGCCCGAGATAAAAAATTAAAAGAAGGAGAACTTCTGGCATTGATTTAAGAAAAAAGAAGCCCGAGATGGACAAAAATATCACCATTATCCTTAAAAAGAGCGAGGTTTCGAAATAGAAAAACCCCAATACGACCCCCAAAAGCAAAGGGTAAATCAAAAGATGCCAAGGGAATTTAGTGGGTTTCATCTTAATTTAGATAATCTTCCCCGACAACCACCTGAATGTCAATACTGGTTTTCGCCCCCTCCTTGGTGGCAACCGTCGCCTTAAGCTGGGAGGCAATCTCCGAAGCCGCCCGCTGAAACTGACCAGAAGATAAGTCGTAAACAGTCGTTTTGGAAACCGGCGAGGTCGCATCGCCAATTTTAACCACCTTGTAGCCGTAGCTTTGGAGAAAATGAGAAACTGTCGAGGCCACCCCCTTCTGATTGGTCCCGTTTAAAACCTCAATTTTTACCGCCGAGGTTGCCGCCGCATCTTGCGCTTGCTCGCCAAAGATATTTTTGGCAATAATTTGCAAATCGCCAAATTTATCAATGCCTTTGCGCGGATAGAGATAGTAGCCACGCCAGTCCTGCGAAGAAACCAGCGGTCCGTCTTGTGAGTTATCCAGGACCTTGTTGACAATGTTGGTCGTGTCAATTGTCTTGGCGACATTCCATAAAGAGTAAATTTCCTCAATTTGCATATTTGTCCGGACATGCTCGCCCAGAATGTTGATGATATCGGTAATTTTTTTGGGGTTGGCTAAGATGTTTAAAGACAAGACCTTTTCCTTAACCGCCGCCATCACCTGCTCCTGGCGACGGGAACGGTCGAAATCCGAAGTGGTTTTACGCGAACGGACATATTTTAAAGCCAAAGCGCCATCCAGATGATGAAGGCCGGCGGAAATTTTGAAAGGCGCATAATCAATCATATTCTCTGCCGGGTAGTAAGGGTCGTAAATATCCTTATCAACGAAAATATCCACCCCGCCGACGGTGTCAACAATCTTTTTAAAGCCCTCAAAATCAAGACTGACATAGTAATGAATGGGAATCCCCAAGACATTTTCGATGGTTTTGGAAGAAACCGTCCCGCCGCTCGAAGTGACCTTTTTGTTATTCTCGCCTTGAGCATAGGCCTCGTTGAGCTTGGCATGCCCCCCGCCGGCAATCGGCACCCAGAGATCGCGGGGAAGGGAAAGAAGCCCGAGTTTTTTATCTTGATAATTGAGCGAAGAGACAATAATCGTGTCCGAGAGGTAACCACCGGGATGATTTTTGCCTCCCATGCCCAAAAGGAGAATATTGGTCCGGCCCTCGCTTTGACCTTTGATGGCTTGCTTACCAAAAAGGGAGAAGAGAGACGACTTCTGCTGGCCATCGGCGGTAATTTTTTTAATTGCCCGGTTGGCTGAAAGTCCAACCCAGGTGCCGACGCCTAAACCGATAACCAGAAAGCCCAAAACTACCCACTTGAGGGTTTTCTTCCACGGGTTGCGGGAAATTTTGACTTCCCTGGGTAACCCCGGCGGGACCGGTTGAACTTTATTTCGTCGAAATATCATATTTATCCTCAAACAAAAAATGCCTTTTTGGTTGATGAGGTCTATTTAAGTATAGCATTTTTCTAAAAAGGGTAGTAGGGGAGAGCAATTTGCGAAAATGAGTTTTTTTTGTGTTTACTGATTTTATTCAGCACCAGCTTCTCCTGACCTCTTTGATAGCCGAAAACCGGAATGTCTAAACTCCAGGCGAGGGCGTTGGCGCAAGTTATCCCCACCCGGACGCCAGTAAATGAGCCGGGTCCTTGATTTACCAAAATCGCCCGGAGATTTTGGAGGGTCTTTTTTTCTTTCTTAAGAACGCTATCGATAATTAAAAGAAGCTCTTTGGACTGATCTTTGGTATCGAATTCAAAACATTTCTCGCCTTTTTCGCCGAAAATCGTCAGGTAAATTTTCTCCCTTTCGGTCGTATCAATCCCTAAAATCATTATATTTCTATTATCCCTTATTTCCGCTCCAGCGTAAATAAGGGATAGGATATAACTATCTTCGATTCTACCATATCCCAACCATAAAATCAAACCATAAAATCAAGCCCTGGGCCTAATTTTTCGGACCTGATTTTTTCTATTTTTCCACATACGTACGTTTTTTAATAGATATTTCCCTAATATTTTCGCTGATGTGTTTAAATCTTATATAAATAGTATTTTTTGGTAATATTTTTTTTATTTTTTCTGCCCACTCGATGACCATGATTGCATCTTTCCGACCCCAGTAATCCTCAATGCCGGCAGATTTAATCTCTTCGATTTTTTCCAGGCGATAGGCATCTACATGAATAAGTTTCCTAACCATATTGACTACACCTCGGAGGTGTAGTTTTGGTCGTAAAATGTTATATTCTCTTAGTACTACGAAAGTTGGACTGGTGATTGGCTCTTGGATGCCTAACCCTTTAGCCAGCCCTTTGACAAAAGCCGTTTTGCCGCTACCTAATTCGCCAATGAGACCGATGACTTCGCCGCCTCGCAAGTTTTTGGCAAAAATTTGTCCAAATTTTTCCGTCTCGGCGGCGCTAGGTGAAATCATCGCCAAAACTTTCTTCAACCGGTCTTTTCTTCTTTAATTTCCAAAGCCGGATAAAAAATATGACCAATAAAACCATCCCGAGCGCGGTGAGAACTTTGACGAGCTGGAGCCAAAAAGACGATTTCGAGGCCTTAACTTGGGGCAAAATATCCCCGGCCGACGCCACCTGCTTTCCTGATTTCGCCTTGCTCGCTACCGAACTGGTTTTTGTCGTCGTGCTCGAACTTTTTGGGGCGGCGGCTTTTGAACTGGCGGTTTTCGTCGAGGAAGAACTTATTTTTCCCACCGCCTGAATGAGCTTAATATCTTCCAGATTTCTGGGCAAAATCCGCCAAGTATCCCGATACAAATTGACAATCCCGGTGATTTCAAAAATATCTCCTTTGTGCATTTCCGGTTTCTCAATCCCCGTGGCCGCCTGAATATAAATTTTCGCGCGGCCCGTTCCGTCATCAATATAAAAAGTATTCCCCGAAGTTTCCACCACCGTGCCAGTAATTTTGACTAAATAATTTTCGTAATTTCTGATTTCCCCGGTTTTGATTTCAATCGGTTCGGAATTCAAAGGGATATCTTCTTCCTCAACGATGTTCTCCTCATCCCCGCCGATTTCTGGGGGAACGATAACATTCGCCTTGGCGGGGGTCGCCTTGGTTGTCCACTGCCATAAATTATTAAACCAGGCCCAAGTCCAGCCCTCCTCCCCTTCAGAAAAATTTGTCTCGTCAGCCAACAGACCGTCGGGGAAAAATAGTTTGACCGAATCACCGGTGTTATTAAGAGCAATGCCTGTTTGAGGACGATAAAATACCAGCCAACTTTTGGCAGGAATCACCGTGCCGTAAGGAATAAGATAATCTTCAAGTAAAAAGTAGGACAAATTAACGGGAGAAGCCAGCGGGTTATAGAGCTCAACCCACTCGCCCTCGTTGTCCGTGCCCAGAGGATTAGGTAAGAGCTCGGATAAAATCACACTCTCGCCCGTCGAAGCCCAAAGACCAATTCTTTCCGCTCGGGCTTTCTCTTCAATCGCCTGCCAGGCGGCGTTTTTTAAAACAAAATTATCGGTATCATAGAAACTCGCCAGTCCCCGTTCCATCAGCTCAATATTAAAAACCTTGTTTTGAAAAATGATAATTGCCAAAGTCCGGCCAAAAGGATCGAACTGTTCATCCTCTGATTTAGAGATAATTAAGTCAACACTTTTCCCCTGGAGAGTCTGAGCCGTATAATCCTTCGCCGGCAAATACATACTCTCGCTGGATTCTGGGCAGTCAACGGCCAGCAATCTGACATATGAAGAAAGATCGCTAAGACCCGAGACCTTGATCGTATCGCCGTCAATCACCGAAGTCACCGAGACCGTCCGAATCATGGCATTTTCCAAGTCCACCAGCGCCAAGACTTCCGGAGGATATTCGGGAATAATCAATTTACTGTTCGGCGCGCCCGGAGTTCCTCCCTTGACATAGCTTTTTTGCCAGTTGTCGTCGGAGGAAATTAGGGGATCAATTTTCTCCCAGGAGATATTGTCTCCCGGGTCGGTGGTCCATGTAAATGTTTCGGTGTAAGTACCATCCTCATTAGTCAGAACGATGGCATCGGCAGGATTGGCAAGAATCATCGATATCTCAACCACCGGGGCTATTACCGCCGGCCAGTGCTCTTTGAAAGCCGTTTTGTCACGGGCCAAGATTAAAAAATCTTTCGGCAAAATCACTGCCGCCGCATCAGTGATTGTTTTGTTGTCAAAAGTCCAATTATTTAAATTGACGGATGTCGTGCCCTTATTATAAAGTTCAACCCATTCTAAACCAGTTTCCGGCGTCGGGGCATTGGCCATCACCTCGTTAATGACGACATTCGAATCAACGAGCGGATCACTCTCTGCCGCCAAAACTTTTTGAGTCCCTAAAAGAAAGAAAATAAATCCGATAAAAACAAATAACAAAAGATACTTTATTTTCCCCATGCTTTTATCCCTTTAACCTGCAAAATACAACCCCTGGGGTTTGATTTTGGCCTGAATGGTTAAAAATTATTTTATCTCTATTTCTCCCCCCTTATCTAAATCATTTTTGGAGATTTCGCCTTCCAAAGATTGGTCTTCGTCGGCCTTTTCGCCCGTCAGCAATTCCTGCTCGGGCGTTTTTTCCGGCGGAGGTGATGCCGGCGGCGATGGCGGGGGCGCCTTTGGCGGCGTTAAAGTCCCTTCGCCGTCTAAAATTTGCTGCTCGCGGCTTTCGCTAGCAATTACCTCATCGTGTAAAGCCATAATCTTGGAAGATATTTCTTGAGGATTGGGGACTGATTGCAAAATAATGCTCTCTTTCTGCTCGCTGGCGGTTTCCACCAAAACATTGCCGTAGGAAAATAGAGTCGGCAACAAGCCGTTGATGCTTGATGTGACATCCTGAACCCGAAGAACTGAAAGTTGAGAGATTTTCCGACCGAAAAAGCCTACTTGGGTGATTTCAACAATTTCCTGACGGGTGATGATATAGCAATTGTAATAAAAAGACATCCAGGCGACAAAGGCGAAAGTGATGCCTACGAGATAATAAGCCGAAAGGACTAAGGTGAGAAAATTCACCGCCAACCCCTGAAAAATTCTTCGGTCAAAATTAAAGACATAAATAATTACGAGAATAATAATAGGAATGACCAAAAATAAGAAAGAAAGCACAAATTGACCTAAAAAAGAGGCCCAGTGGCGCCGAGCAAAGACAACAATCTCTTTTTCATCTTTTGCACCCGGAATTGGAAAATGATATTCCGCCATTTTTTTGCTTTTTTAGATTTTAAAAATATCTTTTAAGTTTTTGCCCCAATCAAGGCGGCTGATGGCAAGAATCGAAACAACGATGATGACAAACATCAGAATCAAATAAATTAAAACGGCCCGACCGATGGCGTCACCCTTAAACCGTTTGGCCAGAACTTGAATCAGGCCATAGATATTAAAAATGATATAGATAAATAGAAAGATGAACCAGATGATTAAGAAAATATACATAATAATAAATTTAAAATTCAAACATCAAATATCAAAATGGCAATGCAAAATTCAAAAATAATTAAAACGTTTTACATTTTTTCTTTCTCATTTTGCATTTTGATTTTTGCATTTTGATTTCAGTCTATCATATGTCCATACAAAGACATCAATCCGCCGCCATGGTCAATAACAACCGCATTGCCATAGCCGCCGTAATACTGCCGAAGAACAATGTCGCCGGCGGCGGCGGCCCGAATAGGAGCACCATATCCATCATTCGATGCCAAATCAATCCCGTTATGAAAAGAATAATAGGCGGTCCAGCTGGCCGGTCCAAATTCTTGGGTAATCCGAAAATTCACTAAAGGCCAGATGAAAATACTTCCGATATAATCCCGTGGATTAACCGCACTGCCGTTTTTGTAAACCGTAAAATGAACATGCGGACCAGTGGAAAAACCGGTGCTGCCCTCATAACCGATTATATCGCCTTGATTGACGCGGCCGTAGGTGACGCGATTGCCCCCTCCCTGCAAAGCGGCAATTTGGGCGCTTAATTTTTCCAAA
This sequence comes from Patescibacteria group bacterium, assembly GCA_035288145.1. Taxonomy (GTDB): domain Bacteria; phylum Patescibacteriota; class UBA1384; order UBA12157; family JAENIV01; genus DATEAX01. Next base: position 8,587 of record DATEAX010000028.1, read on the forward strand.
GAAGCTCTGGCTTCGGCAACTTTCTGTTCAAAGGCCTTTTGAGCATCAACTGTTGACCTTAAAAGAATGTCTTTTTGGCTCTTTTGGGAATCCAGCCCCCGTTTCTGGGCCTGCTGCTGGCTTTTTAAATCCGAGAGTTGCTGTTTTTGTTTTTCCAGCTCATTGCGCTTGTTTTCCAGCTGGGCCTTAAGCTCTAAAATTGTTTTAATTGTCGTCTCAATTTGGTATTCCAGGGCCTCAATATACTGGGCCCGGTCAATCACTTCGGAAAGAGAATTTGAGCCAACAACTATTTCCACGGTTGACTGCTGGGGCGTTTCATACATCACCCGCATTGCCTCGAAAAGGTTTTCCTTTTGAATTGCCAGTTCTTTTTCTTTTTCGGCAATTTGGGCTTCGGTAGCATCAATTTCCTGCTGGGTCTGTTCAATCTTGAAATTGGTCTCGGCAATTTGGGCTTCAATTTGCGAAATGCCGGCATCAATGACCGCTATTTCGCTCTTCAGGTTTTGAGCTTCTTTCATTTTCTCGTCAGCGGCTTTTTTGGCCGCATTAAGCTCCTGACTCTTTCTAAGTTGTTCGGTTCTTAAAGAATCGATATTTTCCGCAAAAACTGTCGTTGCCACCAAAGTAATCGCCAGAAAGATGACCGCCGGAAGTACTAAGCATCGAAGGAAAATTTTGAATTTTTTGCTCATTTTTTATACTTTAAGATATTTGCGAATAGAAAACATCGAACAGCCAACGCCAATAATGATGCCGACTAAAAACTGAAGCAGGAAAATCCAGGCAAGGTGGCTGGCAAAAAAAGTTTTCATATTTTCTGTCACCGTTTGCCCCAAATACTGATTAGTCAGCGGGCTTAAAATCGCAAAAACTCCGATGTACATTAAAGCCAAAGCCAAAATACAGGCAAGTAACCCGTAAAGCGTCCCTTCAACAATAAAAGGCACCCTGATAAACCGGTCTGACGCCCCGACTAAACGCATAATTTCGACCTCATTTTTGCGGGTAAAAATTGCCAAACGAATGGTATTTAAGATTACCAGAATTGAGACAATGATAAAAATAATCGAAAAAAGCCAGCCCATTTTCTTGATAAAACTGGTAATCGCCAAGAGTTTATCAATAATAACTTTGTTTTCTTCGTAGGAAATTTTATGAACGATCGGCTGAAAATCGTCCGAGGCAACATAATCGGCGATGTTGTTTAAATTTTCCGGGTCGGTTGCCTTTATTGCTAACGACCGCGGCAGAGGATTTTCGCTTGAGGTCACCAGTTCTCGGATGCGCTGATTTTTTTGTCTCTCCTGCCAAATCTGGAGGGCCTCTTCCTTGGAAATATACTGAACTTCTTTGACATCGGCGCGTGTTGCCAATTTTTCTTGGAGGTCGCTGATTTCTTCGGTGGTGGCGGAATCCTTAAAATAAACCGTGATATCCATTTTTGCTTTAATCCGGTCGGTGGTTTTGTTAATCACAATTGTCATCACCACAAACATTGAAATAATCAGCAGGGTTAAAGTCATCACCAAGGTTGAGGCGAGCGACAGCCAGCGATTTCGCCAGAAATTGGTTAAACCCAAATTGGTAATTCTTGAAACTGAAATCCAATTCACGTTGCGCTTCGCTTTCTATACGAAATTACGAATTATATTACAAAAATACGAATCCTTTTTGTATTTTAGTATCGTTTCGTATTTCGTATCAACATTATATAACATAGCCGCCTTTCATCTGGTCTGAAACCAGCTTGCCGTTCTTTAAAAGTATCACCCGGCGCTTTAAGCGGTCAACAATCGCTTTGTTGTGGGTGGCTAAAATAACAATCGTCCCGCGGCAATTAATTCGGTCCAATAACTCAATAATTTCCCAGGCATTGACTGGATCCAGATTGCCCGTGGGTTCGTCGGCAATTAAAATTTTTGGGCTGTGGACGAGCGCCCGGGCAATGCTTACCCGCTGTTTCTCACCCCCTGAAAGTTCATCGGGCAAGTTATCTTTTCTCTTGAGCATCCCCACCAGGTCAAGGATACGGGGAACTTTATCTCGGATTTCTTCAGGCAGGGCCTCGCAAACTTCCAGGGCAAAGGCGACGTTTTCGTAGACGGTTTTTTGGGGTAGAAGCTTAAAGTCCTGAAAGACAACGCCGACTTTCCGCCGAAAATAGGGGAGCTCCGAAGATTTAAGTTGGACGATATTTCGATTGGCAACCAGAATTTTTCCCGAAGAGGGCTTTTCTTCACAAATTAAGAGTTTTACCAAAGTTGATTTACCGGCCCCGGACGGCCCGACAATCGAAACAAATTCTCCTTTTTCAATCCGGAGACTTATCTCACACAACGCCATAATTTTCTCGTTGTAGGCCTTGGTCACCTTGACGAGTTCAATCAAAAAAACTCCTTTGACTCTAGTTTAGCAGAAATTTAGTTTTTTACAAAGCATCAGCACAAATCTTGCTTAAGGCGTGCCAGAAGCAATTCCGGACAAGTAAAGATATAGGATAGTGGGCAAAAGCCGTAGCCGTTGCACTTCACCGTTCCTTCTCTGATTTTAACATAAAAAAGGGCTCTCCTACTACTCCTTGCGGAGTTTCGGAGAGCTATCTGAATCGACAGCCCCTTCTGAGCAGAAGTGTCAAAGATTCAGAGAGACATAACACAGAGTCATAGTCTCCAAGAATCAGCGAGAGACGACATGGCGGCCGTCGCTCCACCTGCCCGGATACGTGACCGGATCGGCCCCGACGTCCCAGCCGCCACCCGAGGCGAGCCAGTAGCAGAAGACCGCCCAAGCAGTGCCTTCAATGTAGAAGATGTTGGCGCAACCATTAACCAGAAGGTCTCCTTCTTGGCCGCGCCCCTGCTTCTCCATCATCTGCCACATCCGGCCGAACGTCGTCTTAGCTTTCTTGCCAAGATTGGCCAAGATTGGCCCGTCCACTGAAGGCACGAGCAAGCAACGAATCCGTAGCGTCTCTGCGTTTTTTGCCGGCTCGATACCCGCGCTGTACAGTAAGGACTGGAGGTTAGGATGAATATAGCCAATGATCACATCGGCCGTCCCCCTGTCTTCCTGTGGTATCACCTTGAAGTAATCCTTGGGGGAGAATTCCCCGATAGCCGGCAGCTCTATGCTCTTCACAAACTTGAGCAGCCTAGGTGTCTGCGTGGCCGGCTTAGAGCCAACCGTCTTCGGCCATGGGTTCTCCTTGCGAAGGAATCGCTTGAAAGCATCAAGCCATTCCTTCCCTTTCTCCCCAAAGACTTTCTTAAGAAAGTCTTGCAATAGTCCGGGGAGCTCTCGGACTACTTCTCTGAGCATATCTTCCGACATGGTCAGCCTTCCTCCTTGCGTTTGTGAGGTACGCCTCCTCCATTAGCTCCTTAGAGCTTAGCCGGTTAGAAACCCATCTATCTGGCATTTCCAACCACTTAGGCCCCAAGGAGTTTTTTGAAGGTATATAACCAAGGTTCTATGGTTCTATTATCCCTTATTTCCGCTCCAGCGTGAATAAGGGATAGAACTTCATTATCTTACCATATCCCAACCAAAAAATCAAGACCTTTGGCTCCATTTTAAGAGCGAGTTCGCATTAAGGGTATTGATGATATCCTCTTTTCCCAACCATCCCCGCCGCGCCACCGCCACCCCGAAGCGCATTAAATCGAAGTGATGGGCCTGGTGGGAATCGGTATTTACGGCAAATTTCACGCCAAAAGTTTTCGCCTCTTTGCAAAGAGTGTCTTTAAGGTCTAAGCGATTGGGAAAGGCGGAAATTTCCAAAGCCGTTTGGTGTTTGGCCGCTGCCTTAAAGACCTTCTGCCAATCAACTTCGTATGGTTCGCGTTGGCCGATAATTCGCCCTGACGGATGACCGATGATATCCACATGGGGATGAGCAACCGCTTTCAAAAGTCGCTTGGTCATTATCTCCCTGTTTTGATAAAAGCTCGTATGGACTGAAGCGGTGACAATATCGAGCTTTTCCAGCATCCAATCCTTGATATCTAAATCGCCGTTGGCTTTAATATTGACTTCAACCGAGGAAAGAATTTTCAACTTTGGGTGGGCTTTTTGAACAGTTTCGATTTCCTTCTGCCTTTTTTCTAAAGCTCTTTCATCCAAACCGTGAGCCACGCCCAGACCGACGGTGTGGTCGGAAATACAGATATATTGATACTCGAGTTTCTCGGCGATTCGCGCGATTTCCGAAATCGTCAAATAGCCGTCCGACCAGTTGGAATGGACATGGAGATCACCTTTGATATCTTCAAGCATGATAAGCGTCGGTAAGTTATTTTTTAAGGCGGCTTCAATTTCCCCTTGATTTTCCCGGAGTTCGGGCGGAATCCAAGCCATTTTTAAAAAACCATAAAAATCTTTTTCCAAGGAAAATTTATATTTTTTTTTGCCGACATTGGCCCCATGCTCGGATAAACTTTTGTTGATGCTTTGGGCATAAGTTCTTAAAGCGACATTGTGCTCTTTGGAGCCGGTGAAGTGCTGAAGCAAAGAACCGTATTCCTCTTCTGGAACAATTTCCAAATCAATTTGGGCGCCTCGAGAGTGAATGATGGTTGATTTGGCCGAACCCTTTGCAAGAACTTCTTTGACGGCCGTCAGCTTAGTAAAGTGGTCAATCACCTTTTCCGATGTAGGCGAAGTGGCGACGATATCGACATCGCCGACGGTCTCTCTCATCCGACGAAGCGACCCGACGAAATCCACTTTGCCGACTTCGGGAATTTTTTTGAGTTCTGAAACAATTTCTTCGGCAATCGGCAGGGCTTCCGTTAGGAGCATTCTGCCGGTCATTCTTTTAAGGATTTCAATTCCTCGCAGGATATTGGCCGCGGTTTTTTCTTTAAAAATTTTTTTTGCCTTGCCTTTTTTAATCTTTTGAGCTAAATCTTCAATGTCCCGGGCCTTAAGTTCGTGAGCAATTATTTGAGCTGTTTTCGGACCAATGCCGGGGATTTGTAAAAATTCGACTTCGGAGACCGGAACATCTTTTTTGATTTCGTCGAAATATTGAAGCTTGCCGGTTTTTAAGAGTTCTTCAATTTTCTCGGCAATTGACTCGCCCACGCCGGGAATATCGTTAAGGGCTTTAAGACCGCCTTTTTTATAAACATCAATCATCTCGTCGGCATAATTTTCGATGGTCTCGGACGCCCGCTCGTAAGCAATAATCCGAAATCTATCCCGTTCGTCTCCGAGTTCTAAAATTTTGGCGATTTGAAAAAGAATTTTTCCGATTTCTTTATTGGTCATGATCAAAATTAACCAATTTTTGAATTTTGAATTATGAATTATTTTGTATTTAAATTCTTAATTCTTCATTCATAATTTTATAATTCTTTATACATTTTAATCGCGTCGGCATATTTTCCCTTACGGTAAAAACCTTTTGGCAAACGGGCGTATTCCTGAAAACCCAGTTTCCGATAAAGCTCAATCGCGATTGTATTTGTGCCAAACAAATCCAAAATAACAATTTTGATCGCCATTGCTTTTGCCTGATTTAAGATAAACCCCAAAAGGCGTTTGCCAATGCCGTCACTTCGAAAATCCCGATCAACCATCAAACTTAATGTGCCCACGTGGTCATCGCGGGGACCGCCGCGAGCAACGCCGGCGCTGGCGATAATTTTACCTTGATAGGTTGCCCAAATATAAAATCCCCGCTTTTTCTCAATGCTGTCTAAAGCCGTCTTTATCCAATGTGTCTCCTCAAGAATTGTTTTGGGCCTTCCCGTGAAATTCAAAAAGGTGTCCTCTTCGGTCAGGCGATTAACAAATACTAAAAGAGCTGTTACCCTCTCCGTTGTGGGTAAATAGATTTCAACCTCTTTGCCGCTTTTGGTTTTGAATTTTTCGAGGGGTTTTTGGTTGAGCATATTTGATTTTATCAAATTTTAATTTGCCAAACTTGCCTGTTTGGTTCTTGGCAAAATTAAAGTATGCTTTCTTCACGGTTATTTTTTAGCCGGTCTTTTGGGAATTCTGTGTCCCGCGGCGCGAGCTTTGGAAATGGTAATCGCTCTCTCTTGCTGTTCGGCGGCTTTCTTGGTCGGATGCGTTCCCAAAACCCGACCGCTTTCCTTCGAAAGCAAGACCCACTTTTTGCCGCGTTTTCTAATCATATAAAATCCTTTCTTTTATTTCACTCAAATTGGAAACTTGTTAAGATTTCATCAAACATCGGCGCATATTGGGAATAGTCGGAAAAGCCAATCACCAATTCAAGGGTATAGAAACTATCGCCTTTCAGCGCCGTCACTTGGTCGGTAATTGTTTGATTGCCTGAAACAGAATCGAGATATTGCCATCTTCTTTCCTGGGCAGGCAAACCTCCCAAAGTCGCATTCGTTGCCGCGATCTCTTCCGCGTTTCCAACTTCTTGAAACAAATTAGTCCTGACTGTGTTTAGATATTCGTCAAGCGTCTGACTTTGGGAATTTGGACTGCCGTAAGCGCGAATGGTAATCGCCGGTGAACTTGAAGTCAAAGTCACCCCGTCGCCGTTTTGCGATTCCTGCTTGGAGAAGGTTTGAGGATATTCTAAAGCAAAACCGTATCTCGAATTTTGATAGGGCACCCGCTGACTCGTCGCGGACGATTTCGTCTGTGTCGGTGTAGGACTCTGCGATGCGCCGATTTTATAGAGATAGAATAGAGAGAAGCCGCCGATAATCCCGGCGATTAACAAAACTCCCACGATTACGCCCACGATGATTAAGATTGTTTTCGAACTGTCGTTTTTTGTCATTTTGTCCTCCTTATGTAGATTATAAACTTTCTTTTAACCATTCTTTAACACCACGTGAAATTTTACTTACTGGTATCAATTCCAAAACAAAAGTTTCGTAGCTATGGATTTTCCGAACCTCTTGTTCTACTTTATCAAATTTTGATTCATCTGATTCCATTATAAGCATAATTTCTTTAGCATTCTTAATCGTGCTTTTCCAATAGAAAGTTGAGTCAACTGAAAACTTTTTGGCACAAACAATTAATCTTTTCTCTAAAAGACATTTAATAATTTTATCCGCTTCTGACTCATTGGCACAGGTTAAAAGAAATATTGCCGGTTTCATTTTATTTTTTTATCTTCCATGACATTTTTTATACTTCTTTCCGCTACCGCAAGGGCAGGGGTCGTTGCGGCCGACCTTGGGGACTGATGACGATGGCGTCGACGATGGGTCGGTCTGTGTCGCCGGTGTAGGAGAAACATCCAAGGGCGATTTCGTTCGCACCGTCACTTCGACGCCGCTATTCGGTACTGATTGCGCCGGCGTCTGCTCAATCGCCGGCACCGAACCTTTTTCACCCCACCCCAGGGGTGGGGTCTGGTTATCCTCAAATGTCCCGGCGGCCATTGATTCGTCCGCGCCCTTCATTTGGATTTGTCTTAAAGGTTGGGCCGCTATTTGGACCGGCGCCGGCCTAATCTCCGCTTTGAGCAGAATCTCCACCACTTGGGCATTGATATTGCCAATCAACCTTTGATATAGGCGGTACGCCTCGGCTTTATATTCCACCAGCGGATCGCGCTGACCGTAACCGCGAAGACCGATTCCCTCGCGCAAAACCTCCATCGCGTTTAAATGCTCGACCCACAAAGTATCAATTGACCTTAAGTAAACCATTCTTTCAATTTGGTTCATCGAATCCTGACCTATCTCTTGATACTTCAAAAGATATTGTCCTTTAGCCCCTTCTTCCATCAAATTCAAAATATCTTCATGAACTGATTTCCCCTCCAGAATCTTACGCCGCAGTAAATATATTGCCTGGCGGTGTTTGTTTTGGACATCATCGTATTCAACAAGATGTTTTCGAATATCAAAATTATGACCCTCAACTTTTTTTTGAGCCGACTCAATCGAACGAGAAATTAACGAATGCTCGATGGGCATGTCATCGGGCAAATTGAGGCGGTTCATCAGATTTTTCATTCTTTCGCCGCCAAAAATCCGCATTAAATCATCTTCCATAGAAACATAAAACACCGACGAGCCAGGATCGCCTTGACGGCCCGAACGCCCACGAAGCTGATTGTCAATCCGCCGGGCCTCATGTCTTTCCGTACCCAAGACATGAAGGCCCCCGGCATGGACGACTTTTTGATATTCCTTCTCATTAAACGGCGCGCCGCCTAAGATGATATCCACCCCCCGGCCAGCCATATTGGTCGCCACCGTTACCGCTCCTGGTCGGCCAGCTTGGGCGATGATTTTTGCCTCACGTTCGTGGTGTTTGGCATTGAGAACCTCATGTTTGACACCCATTCTTTTCAAAATGCGCGAAAGCTTTTCGCTTTTTTCAATCGAAATCGTGCCGACCAAAATTGGTTGACCTTTCTCCGACCGTTTTTTGATATCTAATGCGACGGCCGTCAATTTAGATTCCTCGCTCTTATAAATCTGGTCTTGAAGATTCTCACGAATCATTTTTTTATTTGTCGGAATAACCACCACTTCAAGTTTATAAATTTTGAAAAATTCCTCCGCTTCGGTCTCCGCCGTTCCCGTCATCCCGGCCAGTTTCCTATAAAGACGAAATAAATTCTGAAAAGAAATCGTCGCCAAAGTATCGGATTCCCGCTGAACTTCCACCCCCTCTTTGGCTTCAATTGCCTGATGGAGACCTTCGCTATAGCGCCGGCCCGGCATCAGCCGCCCCGTAAACTCGTCAACAATGATGACTTCGCCATTTTTGACAACATAATCCCGGTCTTTTTTGTAAAGAGCATGAGCAATTAAGGCCTCTTCCAAGTGGTGGACAAGCTGGATATACCGGCTGTCATAAACATTTTCCAAACCCAATATTTTCTCAACTTTTTTCATCCCCTCGTCAGACAAAGTCACGGCGCGCATCTTTTCATCAACCTGGTAATCTTCAGCGGCTTTGAGTCGGGGAACGAGCTCCGCAAACTGACGATATAAAGCGGCAGACTCTTCGGCGGGCGCGGAAATAATCAGCGGCGTGCGCGCCTCGTCAATCAAAATTGAATCAACCTCATCAACGATGGCAAAGTTTAAATCCCGTTGAACCATCTGCTCACGGCTCTGAACCATATTGTCTCGAAGATAGTCAAAACCAAATTCATTATTTGTGCCGTAAGTGATATCCGCCGCATAAGCGTCTCTGCGGGAAATTGGCAAGAGATTGGCATATTCGATCGTCGTTGGTTCAACGTCCTGTTTTTGAGGCGTAAATAGAAACGAGGCTTCGTGATTGATGGCGGCAACTTTCAGCTCCAACTTATCAAAAATTGGCCCCATCCAGGCGCAGTCCCGACGGGCCAGATAATCATTGACCGTGATTAGATGCGCCCCTTTGCCTTCTAAGGCATTCAAGTATAAAGCTAAAGTCGCAACTAAAGTTTTTCCTTCGCCGGTCTTCATTTCGGCGATTTTTCCTTGATGAAGGATGATGCCACCCATTAACTGAACATCAAAATGCCTTTGACCGATGGTTCGTTTGGCCGCCTCGCGCACCACGGCAAACGCTTCGGGAAGGATGTCGTCCAAAGATTCATTTTGCGCCAGACGCTTTTTGAATTCACCTGTCTTCCCCTGAAGTTCAGCATCTGTCAAATGCTCAAAATTCTTTTCCACACCATTGATTTTTTCAACCATCGGTCTAAGGCGGGCCACCTCGGCCTCATTAGACCCGAACATTTTACTTAAAAAAGCGAGCATTTTCTGCCTTTCAGAGAACATTATAGCAAAACTTGAAAGATTTGGCTACTCGGATTTCTTTCTTTTTATCTTCCTGATTAACCACCGTGGCCCATAAGTCCCGGCCTCATACATCTTTGCCAAGTAATATTTCGCCGGATAGCGCGAGCCCATTTTAACCCTTTCTTTATATTTAAGGATATGTTGTTCCAAACGCTCCTGGGCTAAATCAACCGAGCCAAAAAAATCCGAGGTCCGCTCGCAGACAAAAATCGGATTTTTACAACCCGGCAAAGTCATCGTTATCCGGACAACCTTATCCACCCCGCCCTTGGGACCGCGGGTGTCCGATAAGACAACTTCAGAGGTTGCCGGTTCTTTGACCATAGGTTCGTATTTGCGAATTTTTTCTTCAATATAAGAACGAAGCCCCGGATCAATTTTTAATCGCTTATGTCCTTTAATGATAATCTTCACGATTTCTTTATCTCTTTAAATCCCAGATATTTATGCAAAACTTTGGGGATTTTGATCGAGCCGTTTTTTTGTTGATTGTTTTCCATTAACGCCACCATTGTTCGGCCAATGGCTAAGGCGGTGTCGTTTAGAGTATGGACAAATTCCTTTTCTCCCTCCTCCGTTTGAAATTTAATATTTAGCCGGCGCGCCTGAAAATCGGTGTCGTGCGAACAAGAAGTCAGTTCCCTATATTCATTTTGCGACGGAATCCAAACTTCGGTATCAATTTTTTTTGCATTGGGAGCGCCCAGCTCTCCCCCGGAAATGTTGACCAGACGATAGGGGAGACCCAAATCTTCGAAAATTTCTTCATTTATTTCGACCAGTTCAGTAAAAATCTTCCAGGAATCTTGGGGGTTCGTAAAAACAAACATTTCCATTTTGTCAAATTGGTGAGCGCGAATAATCCCCCGCGTATCTTGGCCGTAAGAACCAGCCTCCCTTCGAAAACAGGTTGAAAAGCCCCAATATTTTTTGGGGAGTTCTTCTTCCCTGAAAGTTTCGTCGCTGTGATAGGCGGCTAAAGGCACTTCGGCCGTGCCGACAAGATAAAGATTATCCTCATTTGGATTTACTCGATAAATCTCATTTTTCTCCGCCGGAAAAAAGCCACTGCCAAACATGGCTTTTTCTTGCACCAGGGCTGGCGGAATGAGGCCGATAAATCCCTCTTTGGTCAATTTTTCGATTAAATAATTTATTAAAGCAAATTCCAGCAAAACCGCTTCTTTTTTTAGAAAATAAAATCGGCTGCCGGAGATTTTGGTCGCCCGTTCAATATCAATAATATCCAGTTCTTTGCCCAAGCTGACATGGTCTTTGACGGGAAAACCAAACTTAGGCGGCCGGCCGGATTCTTTTTCAATTTTATTGCCTTCCTCTTTGGAAGGGACTGATTGGTGAGGAAGGTTATGAAGTTGAGACGCTGCTTCGAAATAGGCCTCCTCGTTCTCGCGAAGTTGTGGTTCGAGATCCCGAAGCATTTTTTTGATTTCGAAGGCGCGTTCGTTTTTCTCCTTTTTCTTTGCCAGTACATTTTGCTCGGCCCGAAGCATCTCGACTCTCTTTAATAAATCTTTTCTCTCATTATCAAGTTTAATAACCTTATCCAGATTAAACTCCGTATGCTTTTTTTTAAGCGCTTTTTTTACGGCCGCTAAATTTTGACGAATATAGTTTATGTCGAGCATTCTCTTTACCAGAATTATTATATCCCTTTTAATCTCTCTAAAACAAGTTTTTTATCCAAACTGGCCAACAGCCAGCCGGCTTGAGGACCGGAATCCTTGCCCAAAAAAATAAGGTAAATCGCCGCAAAGGCCTGGCGCGGAACGATCCCCATTTCTTGACGAAGTCGGTGGATTTCCCGATGCAACTCTTCGCCATTTAAATCTTTGGTCGCGACAATCTCGGCAATTTTTCGCAAAAAATCTTTTTGCTCTTTTGATAAATCTTTGGCTGCTTCTGGCAATTGCTCCTGGACAGCAAATTGATAATCTTCAGGAGCAAATTTTTTAAGCCACTCCTTGGCAATTCTTAGACGGTTTTCGATTTCCTTTCGTTCGATTTCTGAAAGCGGCCTTCCCTTTTCTTTTTGGGCATAATCGAAAATATCACACCGCGGCATTTGTAAAAGATTGGCGACTTTAGAAAATCTAAGCCGGTGTTGCGGCTGGGGCTTTGCGACATCGATTTGGGTGTAATAAAACGCCCTCGCCAGATCTGATTTCGGGGCGGCCGCCGCCGCCCGATCGTACTCATCATAGAGAAGAGGAATCGTCTCGCCCTCGGGCTGAAACTCAATGGTTCTTTTATAGCGGGTGCGGATAAATAAAAATCTTAATAAATTTTCCGGTAAAAATTCCGCCATATCTTTAGCTGTCACGCCCAAACCTTTTGATGAAGACATTTTTGCGCCGCCAACCAAAATATGTTCGTAGCGGATATCATAAGGCGGATTAATTTTGAGAATGCTCCGGGCAATTCTATCGGCAATATCGCGCGAACCGCCGGCGGCAAAATGGTCTTTGCCTTCACCTTCAATATCGGATCCGAAAACCTGCCACTGGACCGGCCATTCAACTTTCCACGGCAGTTTGGCCTTGCCGCCAAAGGGCGAAACCGAATCTTGAGCCCCACAACCCTTGGCCCAACTGACTAAGTTTTCTTGACACTGGAATCTTACCTCTCGGCCATTCCAGTCCGTCACCCTCGTGGTGCCGATTTTGCCGCAGCGAGGACAGACGACCTGGAGGGGAAACCAGTCCGGTCCTTTGTCCGAGCCGGAAACTTCTTTATAAATGGTCCGAATCTCCTGGGCGCGGTCAAGCATTATTTTAATGGCATTGTCAAATTTCCCTTCTCGGTAAAGCTCGGAAGTCCGGGCAATCTTTGGTCTTATCCCCAAATTATTAAAGACCGCTTCAAATTCTGATGCATATTGTTCGGCAAAGCTTTTGTGTTTGCCGTCGGGCGCGGGAATCTCGGATAAGGGTTTACCCATATGTTTAAGCCAGCTTTTCTCCAAATAAACCGGCAGGCCGTCCAAGGGATCAAAATCGTCAAAAATATAAATAAATTCCGCCGATTTGCCCGCTTCGATGAGACCTCGCCGGACCAAATCGTGGATGATGACTCCTCGCAAAGAACCGATGTGAGCATGTCCGGAGGGCGTCAGGGCATCGGTGATAATAAAAGAGTTCTTCGATGATTTTTTTAAAATATCCTCAACGATCTCATCTGCCCAAAACATGACGCTCCTTGCAGTCGCGAAATCGAAATGTCTGCCTCGCCGAGTCAAGACGGGCAAAAATTAAAATTCAAAACTATCATTATGATATCGCTTCGCGATTTATATCAATTATTCAATAACATTTTACTAAAAAAGAGAATCTTATTCAATTAAATCTCTTTTTGAGTCTTAAAAAAATATAAATTATTTAATTTCAATAATTTGACAGAACATTTTGCCAATGGGCGTGACAATCTCCGCTCTTTCCCCCCTCCCTTTGCCCATCAAAGAATGGCCGATGGGCGAATCAATCGAGATCTTTCCAGAAGAAGGATCGGATTCGGAAACGCCGACAATCGTGTAAGAAAGGGTATGACCATTCATTTCCAAAGTCACGATTGAACCAAGCTCAACTTTGTCTGTATTATTTTTAGCCATAACTTTGGCTCGCCGAAGCATTTCTTCCAGTTCCAGAATTCTTCCCTCTACAAAAGACTGCTCGTTTTTGGCATCTTCATATTCGCTGTTTTCGCTTAAATCGCCAAATTCGCGGGCAGTTTTGATTCTTTCGGCCACTTGAGAACGACGAGTTTTAAGAGCCCGAAGCTCCTCTTGAATTTTTTCAAAACCTTTGCTCGTAAGTAAAATTTGGTCTTCCACAACACCTCTTTTTAAAAAATCCCTTCTTTTCTTATATATTTTAGAATAGTCCATTGAGAATGTCAATATATCGAATTAGATAACGAAAAATGCTACTTAAGCGAACTTCGTTAGCTCATTAAAAATGTTACTGAAATATGTGAAGGATATAAGCCGAGGCAAAACACGGCGTGGTTCTATTAGCCAATATTAAAACCTACATTCTATTTTACCCTGTGGATAACTTTTTTCAAAGATTAAGATTCGAGTTCCTTAGAAACTACCCGGCGGACGCCGATGTTCGGAGGGCGAGCCTACTGTTGACTAAAATACCAACTGAAAACTTCCTGGACAACTGGTCCGGCCGTGGCATGCCCCTCGCCCCCATCTTCAATTAAAGTGGCAACGACAATTTCCGGATTAGCGTAGGGGGCGAAAGCAATCATCCAGGCATGGGTTTTGCCTTCCGAGCCAAACTGGGCGGTGCCGGTTTTTGCCGCCGCCTGAACTGGAAGATCCCCCAGACGCTTCGCCGAGCCCGAGGTTACTGCCTGACGCATACCCTCGCGAATGACTTGGAGGTTTGCCCCATCGATAATACCTGACCTTTTGACTTCCTTTTTAAATTCCCAAATCAACTTGCCGTCTTTGTCGGTGATTTTAGAAACGATTTGTGGTTTTAAAACTTCTCCCCCGTTGGCAATGGCGGCAGCAGCCGTTGCCATTTGAATCGGCGTCACCAAAAAATCTCCCTGACCAATTCCCAAATGATAAGTATCGCCAAGATACCAAATTTCTTTTTTGGTCTTTTCTTTCCACTCGGGATCCGGCACCAGACCCTTAGCTTCCGCCGGCAGGTCAATCCCGGTTCTTTCTTCAAAGCCAAATTTTAACAAGTAATCCTTTAATTTCACTATTCCCAAACCCCGAATTTTATCCCAGCCGCCGGCGACAGCATAGAAAAATATATTAACACTTTCGGCAATTGCCTTGCGTACATCCGTCAGTCCGTGAACCTTCCAGTCCGGATAAGTATAATTGCCAACTTTGATTTCTCCAGGAGCATTAATGGTGGTATTTTCGGTGATGACGCCTTCCTGGAGACCGGCGGCGGCAATCACCGGTTTAATCGTCGAGCCAGAGGGATAGGTCCCGGAAACCGCCCGATTAAAAAGGGGTTTTCCGGGGTCATTTAAAAGTTTTTGAAATTCCTCATCAAGGTCTTCGGAGGAAAAAAGATTGTTATCGAACGTCGGGACGCTTGCCAGCCCCAAGACCTGGCCGGTTTGAGGATGTAAGGCAACCATTGCCCCGCCGGGAGAATCCGCTTCCTCAACCGCCAACTGCAAAGCATTGGTCATTTTATCTTCCAAGCCGGCATTTAGGCTTAAAAATAAATTATTGCCCGGTTGGGGCAGAGTTTTAGAAAGCTCCCGCTGCTGGCGGCCGTGCGAATCTACCTCGACTTCCAAAATCCCCGGCGTACCCTTAAGATATTTTTCGTAAACTGCTTCCAGACCTTCCCGGCCGAGAATATATGAGAGTTTATAATTCGGATAATTCTTTAAATCTCGATCGGTCATTTTGCTGGTATAGCCGACAACCGGCCCCAGACCAAAAACCGAGGTATATTCACGGATTGGTTTTTTTTGAATCACCACCCCGGGAAGGTTGATGGTTTTATACTCTAAAATCATTGCGGTCTCGCGGTCAAGATTCTCTTTTAAGACGATCGGGTCATAAGAAGAAAGGGCCCTGCTCTTGACTTTAACCCTGATTTCCTCTCTGGGAATTTGGCTCGTACGGCTTAATTTCTCAAAGATTTCCTCTCTTTCTTCGGTCTTTTTGGGAAAATCCAAGGGGTAAATTTCCAAATTGTAAGCGGCTTTGTTTTTGGCTAAAATTGTCCCTTTGGCGTCATAAATCATCCCCCGGGGAGGTTCAATTTCTCGGGCCCGGATGCGATTGCCTTCAGCCAAAAGGCGATTGAAGCTTCCTTGGCTGATTTGAAGGCGCAAAAGTTGGAAAATGAGCGCCCCGAAAACCAACAAACAACCAAGGTATGGCAACCACAAGGACTTCTTTTTTTCTTTAAAAATCTCACCGCCGGTAGCTTCCTGATTAAATTCCTCATACTCCAAAACCGGCTGGCGCAAACTTCGAGACATCCGATCGCCGGGAAGAAATTGATCATCGTAAAAATCAAAAATCGACATCTTATACCAACCTAATCTCTTCTTGGGGTTTTAAAAAACGACCGGTCAAAAAATAAACAATTATTCCCCAGAAACCATTGATTAAGGCATCATAAATTATCTGCGGACCGGGCGGGATGCGGGCGTAAAGGAAAATTATTAAGTTGAGAAACAAAAAAATCATTACCAGAAAAAAATAAATCCAGCCGATATTCGGCGGAGGAACGGCCTTTAAAATGACAAAATTTAATAAAAGTAAAACCGCCAAGAGAAGTAAAGTGTAAATACCAAAACGGAGAGGGGAGGCCAGGTCCAAAAACAAACCCCCCAAAGAAGCCACGAGAAGGGCATCTTGAAAAAAACCTCGTAAAAGAAGAACAAGACTGACCAGATATATTAAATTCGGGATGACGGAAAAAAACGACCATTTCGAAAAAAAACTTAATTGCAAAATCACCAATAACAAGATGGCTAAAATTTTAATCATATTTGTTTTCATTGGACAACAAAAACAAACTCCAAAAAATAAATTTGGATGGGGGATTTTATCGTCACTTTTTGAAAAATCTCGCCCTCGCGGGAGATGACCTCGTTGACGTTGCCAACAATAATCCCCATGGGAATATCCCCGCCCAAACCGGAAGTGACCACCTGCTCTCCCTTTTGGATTGAGATGTTCAGGGGGATTTCTTCAACCGCAAGCCCCCCCAGTCCGCCGCGCAAAAGTCCGGTGCCCCGGGATTCCTGCAAGACCACCGGCACCAGCGAGTTACTGTCAGTAATAAGAATGACTTCGGCAGATTTTTCCCAAATGTCGCGGATTGTGCCCACGAGAAAACCCTGCGAGATTACCGCCTGGTTGGTTTTTAAACCGTCGGCGCTGCCGCGGTCAATGACAATGGTTTTTAGATAACCGGTGATTGACCGGCCAATGATATTGGCGGGCAATAATTTCAGTTCGCCTTTAGTATTAAAAAAACCCATTTCCTTTTTTAAGATTTCATTTTCATGTTGGGTTTCATTTAAAATCGCCAACTGACTTTGAAGGGCCAGATTTTCTTGAATGAGACGTTGATTTTCCCGTGTCTTCTCGCCCAAACTCAATAAGTTTCGAAAAAAAATTGATACCCTGTCAACGGTAAAGTTCGAGACAATCGTCAGGGGCTTAGTCGCCTGGAAAAGAAGATTACGGCCTCCATCAAGGATGCCCGTCGGTGCCAAAACGAAACCAAAAATCAAGATTAAAAAAATTACCAATAGAAATCGGAAATTAAATTTGCTAAAAAAAGAAAAGTTAATCTTGGAAACTTTAGGAACGATTCTTTTCAATTACGCTCCTTACTTTTAAGGATTAAACTGGGTGGGTATTAAGACCTCTTTGAGATTTTCCAAATCTTCCAGAACCAAACCGGTGCCCCGAACGACCGAGGTGAGAGGATCGTCAGCCACATGAACGGTCGTTTGGGTAGATTGCTTGACGATGGTATCCAAACCCCGAAGCAGAGCCCCGCCGCCGCAAAGAACAATCCCTTTTGCCATAATATCCGCCACCAGTTCCGGAGGGGTTTCCTCCATCGTTGCCCTGATAGCATCGACTATCTGCAAAACCGAACGGCGCAAGGTCGCCTGAATTTGTTCGGCATTAACCATAATTTCTTTGGGTAGCCCTGTGACCAAATCGCGACCGCGCATCGGGAGATGAGCGTTTTCTTTGGGAGTGACGGCCGAGCCGATGGCAATTTTAATTTCTTCCGCGGTTCTTTCGCCCAAAAGGAGATTGAGTTTATCCCGGGCAAAACTGATAATATCCTGATTCATTTCGTCGCCGGCGATTCGGAGAGAACGTGAAGCAACAATGCCTCCCAGCGAAATCACCGCCACTTCGGTGGTGCCGCCGCCGATATCAACAATCATATTGCCGTTGGCCTCTTGAATGGGGAGCCGGGCGCCGATGGCGGCAGCGACCGGTTCTTCTATCAAAAAAACTTGGCGAGCGCCGGCGTTTAGAGCCGCCTCTTCGACTGCCCGGCGTTCAACCTCGGTCACGCCGTAGGGAATACCGATGACCACCCGTGGTCTGGGAAATAGAGAAAATTTCTCCCGATGGACTTTATCAATAAAATACTTCAGCATCTGTTCGGTAACTTCGAAATCGGAGACCACCCCGTCAACCAAGGGACGGATGGCGACAATGTGCGAGGGGGTCCGGCCGACCATTTTCCGGGCCTCGTTACCGATAGCTAAAATCTGTTTTGATTTCTGGTTGATGGCGACCACCGAGGGTTCGTTAATGACAATGCCCTTATCCCGAACATAAACCAAAGTATTGGCCGTGCCCAAATCTATACCGATATCGTGGGAGAAATAACCCCACAAATGATCAAGAATAATCATTCTGAATCCTTACTTTGCTACTGCAAAGTTGAGTTTAACAAAAAAGAAGGCCAAGTAAAAGTCCTGCCCTGCCGGTACAGAGGGGACGGTTCTCTTTTTATCTTATGTTTGATATTTTTCTAATCTCTACCCAAAATGATGCTGAATTTTTCGGGTTTCATTATCTCTCTGATGAATCGAACCCCAAACCCGCCTTAAATAACTCGAAACAACCAAATCCCCAACAATCAACTTTTCATAGGATTCCTGTCTATCTTTTTGGTTTTTACCAAGACCTTCATAAAAAATATCCTCTGTGAGTAGTATATTTTTGTCGCCCAGAACATAAAATCGATAACTCGAATAACGATATTCTTCAGGATTAACGACTAAACCTTTTCTGACCGGATTTAGTTCAATATATTTCCCGCACTGAATAAAATATTCGTCTTTACCAACCGGCTGGCTCTTAAACCTATCTTGCCAAAAATGGCCGACCCATCTATATTTTCTTTTGTAATAATGAAAATAAGCTAAATTAATTTTCTTCATAAAAAGCGAAAAACTGTGAGCTTTTTGGGTTTTCATAAGCATATGGACATGGCTGGGCATTAAACAATAATGAAAGAGATCGAACGGCAATTCATTCTTGTACTTCGACATCAAATCGAGATAATAACGATAATCGTCATCTTTTTTAAAAACGAAATTTTTGTTATTTCCCCTTGTCATAATATGATAATAACTACGTGACAAGAGTAATCGCGGCGGTCTTGGCATAGATCCAATATAACACGAAGTTAAGTAAAAAATATCAATGTCCATGGTAAAAGAGAACCGTCCCCTAATAGCGTCCCCTAATAGTAGAATATTCACGCTGGAGCGGGATTGGGGGATAAACATTGAAACTCAACTTACTGATACTTCTTCAAATTTTCCGCGTGTTCCTCTGCGGTCCGGGAATAAACCGCATGGCCGTCTTCTTTATGAAAAAAGTAGAGAAAGCCATCCTTTTGAGGATGAAGGACAGCTTCAATTGATTTGATGCCGGGATTGGCGATCGGACCCGGGGGGAGCCCGGGATTCAAGTAAGTATTGTAAGGCGAATTGAGTTTATAATCAGCAAGGGAAATTCTCTCCCAGCTTCCTTTGGCATATTGGATTGTCGGATCGGCTTCCAGTTTGATATTTTTCTCCAACCGATTTAAGTAAACACCGGCGATTTTGGCTCGGTCTTCATCAAATTTGGCTTCCCGTTCAACAATCGAGGCCAAAATTATTGTCTCGCGGGTGATTTTCATTTGGGCCGTCTTTTTATTAAAATTATCAAGCATTTCCCGCCGGATGTCCTCCGGTTTGGCATCGGGAAGAAAGCGGTAGGTGTCGGGAAATAAATAACCTTCATCTGCCGAGGCCGCCTGTATCAACTGACCAGCCTTAATGATTTTTTTATTGGCCAACGCCTCGTCAATTTGGGTCAAGCGCCAGCCCTCGGGAATGGTGATTAAATATTCCGAGGTCTTGCCGGAAACTAAAATAGCCAAAATTTCTTTAATGCTTTGGCCGGGTGATAATTTATAGACGCCGACCTGAATTAATTCGCCTTTGAGTTTGATATACAAAGTAAAAACATTCGCCGAAGGAATGATGCCGGCACTTTCAAGATTTCCGGCAATTTCCCTGGTGCTTTGACCGGAACGAACGATAAAATCGCGGGGTTCGCCTCGCCCTTTCTTATTGAGTAAATAATAAAAATAAATTCCCAGCAAGATAATGCCAAGAAGGATTATCAAGATGATGATGAAGAAAAGTTTTTTCATTTTTTTTGAGCTACATTAAGATATTGCTCTAAAATCATTTTCGCCGCCAGTTTATCCACCTCTTCTTTATAGCGGCCTGACCGGGGATTTAAGGAAGAATCCTTAAGAACTCGTTCGGCATCTTTGGAAGTCAGGGTTTCATCAACAAAAACGACCTCAACATCGAGATTTTTTTTGAGTTCAAGGGCAAAGGCATGAATTTTATCCGCTTGGAGGCTGTCTCGAAAGTGAGGCAAGCCGATGACGATATTTTCGATTTGCTCTCGTCTTACGAGACGGCTTAATTCATGAACTGCCTCATTGAGGTTTTTATTTTCAATCACTCCCCATGTGGCGACGAGATTATTTTCGGCAATTGCCACCCCAATTCTTCTTTCGCCCATATCCAGACCAAGTATTTTTTTCATGTCCCAGCTCCCGGTGAGGACAAGGGGGAATGGGATGAGACCGGAGTCGGACTTTTGACCGCTTCCGGTTCCAAATAATCAAGTTTCACATCGACATTTCGTCTGAAGTTGGGAATCCTTTTTAATGGCCAAAAAGCCGGCCTAAATTGGATGCTTGATCCCGCCAGCCCCTCGATTCTTTCTAAATATTTCTCCGCCTCCTTGCGATTTTTACCCAAAAGATTTTCTTTAATTTTTTCTTTGTCGATTTCGGAGGAAATTTTTGCCGTTGTGCTTACGTCCAACAAAACCAGGTTTTGATCGTAACGTTTTTCTTTGACTTGCGAAGTGATGAGGTCATTGGGACCCAAAGAAATCATTTTGTCAGTGGGAATTTGTTCAGTCAAGATGGCGACAATAAATTTCTCAAAGTCGTTTTTGGAGAAAGCGATTTGTCTCAAACGTTGTTTAATTTTTAAATTAAAATCCTGGGCTTCGCCGTCAACTTTGACCGAAGAAATTTCTTCAACGATATCTATTTGAAGACCGCTTTCCAAAGCAATCTGACCACCGATTTTGTCCGCGAGGTCTTTCTTCAAATCTTCAGTAAGTGTTTTGGTCAGTTTTTCTTTGGCGGAATCGTAATCGGCCTGGGAGACCACTTGAACTTCTTTGGAAAATCCGCCGGTCAAATCTTTGCTTGATTGGCCATAAATTTTTTCCTGCTGTTCAGCCGAAAGACCGACAATGGTAAAGCGGCCGGCTTTGACATTATATTCTTCGCCGGGATTTTCCGCTTCAATCTCAACCGTCGCCGTGCCCGGGACAATATTGCCGCCGCGGATTGACGTCCCGGGAACGCTGGCGGTGGTTTTTCCGACAAAAGTTTTTGATGATGAGGAAAATTTTGTGCCTTGGCCGAAGTTTTGCTCGCTTGAATCCCAATAATTATAGAGTGTAAGAGTTCCAATCGCTTTGCCGCCTAAATTTTTCTTTCCCGTGGTCGGAAATTTCTCTTCTTTCTCCCGGGTAAGGTCGATTAATCCGCCGCCATAAATCTTACTTTCCGGATTAGAGGGTTTGTCTCCTTGAAGCGTCACTTCAAGATTTTTTTGAAAACTTTCCGCCTGAACCTGAAGTTGAATGTTGACTTTGGGAAAAATTAAAAATGCCCCAGTGAGGATTAGCAAAACGACGATTGCCAAAAGCGGCCAGAGAATTTTACGATACCTTGACCAATCTATTTCTTTCTTAATCTTCGGCGGCCGCCAGGTTTCTTGGGGCGTGGGCAAGCCGACGTCTTTTTTTTGCCAGCCGCCTGCTTGCTCCTGAAAATGATGCACCTGAACCCCCTTGGGTTTCTCGTCCTTAAGAGGCGTCTTTGGGGTATCGTCAATTTCAATCACCTCGTTACGGGTGGGCAGGGGTGCCGGCGGGAGAACTTCCGGATGCTCGCTTTTAACCGATTCATAAACTTTGAGGCCAACTTTGGCCGCCAGATTCCTACCGATTTTATCGGCGGTGACAATGGCAATTTCTTTACCAATAATGCTGGCTTCTTTTAAAAGAAGCCGCAGATTAACCACGCTTTGCAGGAGGGTGGCCTCGCGGGGAATAACTAAACTTAGACGAACAGCTTTCGACTGTTTGATTTTATCGATGACGGAAGTAATTTCCTCGTCCGGTTCAAGATAAAGAATTTCGTCCATAGTTATTCTCGCAAATTGGTGACAATTCGATTTAAAATATTATCCATCACTTTTTCTTCGCCGACAAGGTCAATCGCCAAATTAGCTAAACTCATTGGCGTTATATCCCAAGGATTAGTTAATTCCTTAGTTTGGTCAAGGATATTTTCGACATCCTGCGGCCTGATGAAATGGACCGAGGGCTTGCGGGCGAAGGGCAGTCCGGGATTCCATTGGGCGGATTTTAAAACTTCTTCAATGTCCGGCAACAGGGCACCACCGCCGCAAATCAGAATTCTGGACGGCAAAAGTTCCAGCGAAGAAAACTCCTCTAAAGTTAATTCTACCCCCGAAAGCCAAACCTGGCAATCGGTCCCGAGAGCCTTTTTGACAAATTTTGCGTCTTCTGCCGGAAGCTCCCCACGAGAATATTTGATTTTAACGCTTTCGGCTTCTTCAAATGACGAGCCGAAAACTTGAGCGATTCTTTTGGTAAAAGACCTCCCGCCCAAAGCAAACATTTTCGTGCCTTCCACCCCGCCTTGGCTGACAACGGCCAGGTCGGTCGTCCCGCCGCCAATATCAATAAAGATGGCGGAAAATTCCGTTGATTCTTTGGGACCGATGGAACGGGCTAAAGCGTAAGGGTCGGCAACGATGGAAAGGAGGTCCAAACCCAGCTCGGCGGCGATAGTTTGCAAAGCCCCTAGATGAACAATCGGGGCAAAGGCGTTGAAAACGCCGACTTGCAGTTCGCGTCCCTGGAAACCCAAAGGATTGGTCACTTTGTAACCGTCAATTTTGACATCAACAATGGCGGCGTTGACGAGTTTCACATCAACTTCGGCGTGACCGGTTTCCCAGGCGAGAATCTGGCGGGCGCGGTCAAAGGAGCGGCGTTGAATGCGAGAGATGATATCCTTGAGTTCTTCCAGAGTGATGCCTTTTTTATGATCCGGTCGAGTGTATTTGATGGTGGTGGTATTTCCCTTGACAAGTTCGCCGGCAATGCCCATAATCACTTGGCTAGGCATGATTTTTGCCATTTCTGCTGCCCGCTCGAGGGCTTTTTGGCAATTGCGGACAACGCCATGAATGTCGGTGACTGCCCCGCCCTGCATATCCGAGAGTTTTTGTCGCTGGCGGCCGGAACCAACGACAATGCCTTTATCGTCTTCGACTTTAAAAATCAAGCATTTGGCATATTCCGTGCCAATATCCAAAGCGATGGCGTAGCGGTTTTCGATTTTTTTCTGCCCTAAGAAGTCAAATAGACCCAAATTTACCCCGCTCCTTTAGCTTGACGAAATTTAAATTATTTTTGATGTTTTTTTGTTGTAAGTTGTATGTTAATCTCTATACATCAAAAATACGGATTCCCAAATCCTTCTTATATTAATAGTATAGCGCAAATCCAGCCGGATACCAAAATTTACACCCCTGGGGTGTAAATTTACTCTTCCTATCCTGATTTTCTTAATTCTTTAGATTATTTGTGCTCTGCAAGTAATCTCTGTAATTTTCTTTTAAGAGTAGAAATCCTGACTTCAGCTCGATCATTGAGGCTTATTTGCATCATTGCATCTTCATTTGCCCCTCTGTACTTAGTTTCATTTGCACGTCTAATTATTTGGTGGCCTTCTTCGATTCCTTTTTTCGTATCAGCAATTTCAACCATTATCCTCATCAATTCCACCTCATCCTGACCTATAGATTCCGGATTTACCGCCATTGATTCTAAAGTATTCTTTTTTTCTATTTCTCCGGTTTGTTTTTGAGACTCTCCAAACTCTTTCGCTGCTTGTTTTTCTTCTTCAGACCTAAATTCATCTCCGTTGTTCATTTCATTCATAATTTTCCTCCTCAAATGTTTTTAACCTTAGAAAGCTTTTGCCTTCCTACCTTCATTTAACTCTCTCTCTGCTTGTCAAGAGTTTGTCAATAATTTATCTTGTCTTACCAGTGTTACCCAATTACCCCGCTCCTGGAGCGGGGTTAAAAATGGTTAAATATGTTATGATAAGAGTATGAAAAGAGCAGTTGGGTTAGTTACCGGAGAAGTCTATCATATTTTTAATAGAAGTATCGTTGATTATCGGATATTTAATAATGATGAAGAATATTTCAGAATGATGAATTTACTGAAATACTATCAAATCAGAAGTGAAATTAAATTCTCTGAATTTATTCAATTAAAACAGATTGAGGGATATGGTTTTGACAGATTTTTTGAAATCATTTCCAAAGATAAAGAAAAAGTTGTACAGATTATAGCTTACTGTCTTATGCCTACCCACTTTCACTTAATCCTTAAACAATTAGCTGAAAAAGGAATTTCATCTTATATGGCAAACACACTAAATAGTTATACACATTACTTTAACATGAAACACAGAAGAAAAGGTCCTTTATGGGAGAGTAAATTCAAAAACGTCTTGGTAAATAATGACGAACAATTGATCCATCTGACAAGATATATTCATCTAAATCCTGCCACTGCTTTATTAACTGAAAAACCAGAACAATGGTCATTCTCTTCATATAATAAATATTTATCAACATCGTGCTCAACTTCTACGCTTTGCCAATATAGTGATATTTTAGATATTAAAACATCAGAGTACAAAAAATTCGTAAATGATAGAGTTTCATATCAAAGAGAATTAGCCAAAATCAAAAATTTATTACTGGATTAAACCTTATTCTGCCCCCTTACCTATTACCTACCACGCTCCTGGAGCGGGGTAAATGGTTCCAAAATCGCTTTGATGCGGCGGACGCCGGCGGATGAAGATTCCTCTTTAATGATTTTGAAATGGCCGAGTACGCCGGTATTTTCAACATGGGGTCCGCCGCAGACCTCGCGCGAGAAATCGTCAATCGAATAGACCTTTACTTTTTCGCCGTATTTTGAGGTAAATTGAGCTTCGGCGCCTTTTGCTTTAGCTTCTTCAACGGTCATTTCGTCCATCTTCACCGGAAGATTTGCCGCGATTTTTTGATTAACGATGACTTCGATTTTTTTAATTTGCTCGTCGGTTAATTTTTCAGGATAGGAAAAATCAAAACGGAGCCGCTCGGCGTTGATATTCGAACCGCGCTGATGAACATCGGCTCCCAAAACAATCTGTAAGGCCTTAAGCAGAAGATGGGTCGCGGTATGGTATTTCGTCTCCATCTCGCCTTCGCCTGCCAGCCCCCCCTTAAACATGCTTATTCCGGCGCGAGAAATTTCCCGATGCTTTTTTTGCTCAACATCAATATCTTGATCCGTAATCTTAACTTGATTCATCGCCGCATAATCTTGATACATTCTTATCGGGCATCCCTGGGATTGAAACAAATCAAAAGCGTCTTTGGCTGAATATTCCCTTCGGTTTTTGATAATCTCTTCACATTTTGTTAAAACTACGCTAAAAGATTTTGCTTCGTTAAAAATTATTCCTTCAATTTTTTGTTGATTATCTTTTAATTCTGGATATTGACTTTTAAGGCTTTCGATGATTACGGAAATGATATTTTTAATCCAAGTGGGCTCGAATTCTTTCATCCCGCTGTAATCCACTAAACGTCTGATTAATTTCCTCAAAACCGATTCTCTTTCATTTTTGCCTGGAACTATCCCCGCGCTGGTAATCATCACGCTTGAACGCAGATGATCGGCAATCATTCTGATGGATTCACCGTCTTTATCTTTTTTAAACGGCGTTTCTTCTTCAATTGAATTGATTGTCGGTTGAAAGACATCCGTCTCGTAAATATCATCAAGTCCATTTAACACCGCCAGCGTTCTTTCCAAACCCATGCCCGTATCTACACCTTTCTTTTCAGATTTCTCGTACTTTCCGTTATTAAAAACATATTCATTAAAAACTATATTCCAGATTTCAATATCATCAAAGTAAAATTCAACCGTTGGGCCGCCGGGGGAGTTTTCCGCGCCAAGCGACCAAAAATTATCGTCGCCTTGACCTTCAATTTTTTCTAAACCTTCCAACTGCTCCAATATTTTTTTTGATTCATCATCTGTTGCGATATCAATTTTTGCTTTACTTTTTTCAAAATAAGTGACTGAAATTTTTTCTTTATCAATTCCCAACCACTTTTTACTTGTTAAAAACTCCCAAGCAAATTCAATCGCTTCTTTTTTGCCGTATCCCCCGAAGGAAAAATTGCCGAGCATTTCAAAAAAAGTGAGATGCGTCTCGTCGCCAACCTCTTCAATATCAGATGTCCGAAGGCATGGTTGGCAAGTGACAATATTTTTCGCGGGCGCTTTTTCGGGATTAAGATAAAACTCTTTGAACTGTTGCATCCCGGCAGTGGTAAACAAAACCGACGGGTCATTTTCCGGGATTAAACTTGAGGCCGGAAATTCGCGATGGCCGCGCTCGACAAAAAATTGAATAAATTTTTGTCGGAGTTCTTGAGAGGTCATTTATTTCCTAAAATAAGTTTTTTGACAAAATCCCCTAAATTGGCAAAACCGACGGTCACCGGATTTCTTTTCTCCGATTGCGACTTTGAATACCAAGCGTCATGGACTTTATCATACATTCCTTCGGCACCTTTGACTTTTTGAACAAAGAAAACCGTCTCGTAGGGTAAAGGCATCACCTTGTCTTTATATTTATCCGCCCGGGGAACGCCAGCATTGTAGGCGGCGAGGGCTAAATCTAAATTTCCATTATACTTATCTAAAAGCCCCTTAAGATACCACGACCCATAGCGAATGGAAACTTCCGGATTATACAAATCACCCATAGGTTCGCCGAGTTCGCCGGCAATCGACTGCCCTGTGCCGGGCATAATCTGCATTAAACCCTGGGCGCCGACCGAGGAGGTTGAGGAAGGATTAAAGCGGCTTTCGGTGTAAATTACCGCGGCGACCAAATTAGGCCTTAGGGAACGCTGGTCCGAATATTTTTTAATCGAATCCCGATAATCCAAAGGA
Organism: Patescibacteria group bacterium; assembly: GCA_035288145.1. Classification (GTDB taxonomy): domain Bacteria; phylum Patescibacteriota; class UBA1384; order UBA12157; family JAENIV01; genus DATEAX01. The sequence goes on from DATEAX010000028.1 coordinate 35,587, forward strand.
TAGAGAAGTTCACCCCAGACATGGGGAAAGAAAAAATAAAAAATCGCCAAAAGAAGAATTGTCACCAAACTTAGAATGATAAATTTTGCCAATCTTCTCATCTTTATTCCATCTCCGTTAAAATCTGCTATTATTATAGTAGCATTCTTTTAAGAGAATGTGAACCGTCCGAGTTGACAAAGATAAGGATGTCCGTTAAAATTTCAATGTTGAGGACTCTTCTTAGGAGGTGAAAAAGATGCTCGAAGAGTTGGACCTTGAAAACTTGGAAGCCGAAAACGATTACGATGGTTCAAAAGACAGAGAGCTGGATAGGCTTTGTTTGACGGACAGCGTCGAGCTCTGGCGACGGGAGGTTGGAAAAACTCCTCTTTTAACTGCCAAGGAAGAAATTGACCTTGCCAAGAGAATCGAGGCCGGTGACGAGGAGGCGCGAGCGAAACTTATTGAAGCCAATCTGCGCCTCGTCATCAGTATCGCCAACGAATGTCTCAAGAAACATCCAGGGCAGGGTTTATCCTTACCCGATCTGATTCAGGAAGGCAACATCGGCCTGATGAGAGCCGCCAAAAAGTTCGATTGGCGTAAGAAATGCCGCTTTTCGACTTACGCTACATGCTGGATTCGTCAGGCGATTACCAGAGCGATTGCCAACCAGGCAAGGATGATCCGATTGCCATGTCAAAAGGTTGAAACCGTAAACAAAGTCAAGCGAACCATTGGTGTCATGTTTAGCAATCTGGGTCGCGAGCCAAAGCCCGAAGAACTGGCCCAAGAAATTGGGCTACCCCTCGAAATAGTTATTGTTGCCTTAAGGGGAGAGCCCGTTTCGCTTGAGGAAACCGTCGGCGAAGGTATGAGAACCTTAGAAGAGGTTATCCCCGACGAGACCACTGATGAACCTTTCGAGATTCTACTCCGACGGGATAAGGGGGAGGAAATCGCTAGGATATTGAATGAGCTCCCCGAGCGAGAACAAAACATTATTCGTCAGCGTTTTGGCCTGGAGGACGGAAATCCCTTGACACTTGACGAAGTCGGCCTCTTAAACAAGGTCTGCCGGGAAAGAGTCCGTCAGATTGAAAAAAAAGTTCTCCATAAATTATCACATCCACATCGTTGCCGAAAACTTCGAGAGCTTGTTTCCGACTAACCCCGCCACCAGCGGGGTTTTTTCATTTTAGAAAACTGATTTGGATGCCGTAATAGGCGTGAATTAAAACAACGATTAACAGCAGAATCCAAACAACCCTGGTGTGAACCCAAAATGGCAATTTCAAAATCCGCGCGCCAATGAGAATTTGTAAAATTAAAAGCCCCAGAGCCAAAAACCCGAGCCAGATATTGAGAGGTCTTCCCCAAATTATCGGGTTTGGCAAAATCATTGGACGATGATTTTTCCTTTCATATTCGGATGAAGCGTGCAGAGATAATCGAAAGTCCCGACAGTATCAAAGGTCTTTTGGAAGTTTTCGCCCGCCTTGAGATTGCCGCTGTCAAAAGATTTATCAGTGGCGGTGACGGTATGAGCAGTGGAATCTTCATTGCTGAAAGTGATTCGACTTCCTGCTTTAATCGTGAGAGTTCCCGGCTGAAAAGAGGAATTCTTAATTTTGACCTCTTGGGCGGCCGGAGCAGACGGCGTTCCGGAAGATGTTCCTCCGGGTGTCGGACTGGCGGTTGGGGAATTATTAGTTCTTCCGGCTACGAGCCATAAAATCAAACCGCCAACGACAATAGCGATAACAACACCAATAATAATCGAGAGATTTTTCATTTTACCACCGTCTATATTATATCATATTTCCTAAATAGTGCCTCATCCCAAAATGCCGAGGGCGGGACTCGAACCCGCAAGACCGGTTAAGGTCACAACATTTTAAGTGTTGCGAGTTTGCCAATTTCTCCACCTCGGCCTAACTCCATTTTATCTCAAAAAAAGTTCCCAAACAACAAAAAAGGTTCCGAATTCCCTTGGAACTCGGAACCCCAGACTTAGGCAAGGACTCGGGTCAACTGACTTCTGATTTGTTGCTCGAGCAAGCCCTTACTCTCATCGGCTCTTTCAGCCAAGCCGATAAGTTCCGCTATTTCCGCCTCGAGGTTGCGGAGCTCACAGCGGAGCCCCTTGGTGAGTCTTTCGGCGTCATCGTAAGTTTCCACCAAAACCAACCCTTCAGCCGTCACACAACTGCCGCCGACAGACGAGTAAATCTCGTCAATCGCCGCTCGAACTTCCCGGTACTCCTGCAAAAGGTTCCCCAGCCGATGACAACAGCCCATCGCCTTCCTCCTTCCATCACTGGTCTGGTCGTTTCAATCAGCTGCCGATATCCATAGTTTATCATAAACCAGCGTAAAGTCAATCAATTTTAATCTTCTTTTACTCCGCCAGTATCGAGCGATACCGGGGATAAACTTTGTTACTTCAAAACGATCTCCCAATTTTTGCCGTTCATTCTGATTGAAGCGTCAATCGTAAAACCGGCGGCTTTTTTGTGGCCGCCGCCGCCGAAGAGCCGAGCGATTTGTGAAACATCAACTTCGTCGTTTTCGGTCCGAAGCGAGGCCCGCAACTCTCCTTCCCGCGTTTCAAAGAAAAGCATTGCCGCCCGAGAGTCGGGAATCGAGTTCATCAAATTGACCACCCCCGCCAAATCGTAATAAGTTGCTCCGCAGGTTTGGAGATCATGCGAGGTAATCACCGATGAGACAATCTCAAGTTCTTGATTTTTATGAAGCCGCGAAAGAGTAATCCCCCAAAGTTTTAAAGCAGCGACACTTTTATTTAAGGCGACATTTTTGGCAATCGTTTTTAGTTTGGCGCCGTAGCCTAAAAGTTCCGAGGCAATTTCTAAAGTGACGGGCGTCGTATTAGAATGTTTAAAACCGCCGGTATCGGTGTAGATACCCGTCAAAATGGCCGTCGCCATCTCCCGATCAATGCTCACCGGTAATCTTTTAATTATCTGCCAGACAATTTCCGCCGCTGACGAGGCCCCTTGATCAACAAGGTTCAAATTGGCAATTTTCCAAAGATCATTCTTGGGATGATGGTCAATGTTAATCAGATTCTTAAAGACCCGAGCAAATTTTTTCAATCTCTCGGCAAAACCGGTCCTTTTTAAATCCCCAGAGTCAATGACGATAATACAATTAAAATCGCCGAAGAGAATGTCTTTTTGAATTTTTTCAACTTCGGGCAAAAATAAAAACGGCCGGGGAATTTCATCTTTGCAGACCATGGAAACTTTTTTTCTAAGTTTCCTCAAAACTAAAAAAAGAGCTACCGTCGCTGCCACCGTATCGCCGTCGGGCTCCTCATGGATCATCAACAAAAAATTATCTATAGTTTGGATTTTTGCAATTATTTTATCTTGAAGCATTAAGGATTACAACTTTTCTTTCTTCTTGGGGAAGATCGGTTTCCGTAAATTTATATTGTTCTTGGCCCTCGACGTTTATTCCCTCTTCCTTGGTAAAACTTTCAAGATTTTCCTCGTACATCGGAATGACAATTTTCGGATCAATTTGGGAAATGACCTCGATGGCGGTTTTGGTTTCCGTAAAGACGCCTCCACCAACGCCAATAAGCAAGACATCAATACCATTGAGTTTTTCTAATTCCTGATCAGATAAAGTCCTTGCTTTTTTCATCCAGGCAACGGTCATTTTTTCGGAAAATAAGACAATCGTGCCGTCAATAACCTCGACTTGAACCCCGCCGGATTCGTATTCGCCCGGGGTAGAAATTTTTAAATCTCCCAGACAAATTTCCGCGCCGATTTTGACTTGCTTATTCTTTGTTTTTAAAGAAAAGTTTTCTTTGCCCTGCCAAGTGATAATCACTTTTCTTCCTTTCCTGCGGCCTTTGAATCTTTAGGTTTGGGCTTTTTTTTCTTGGCGCTCCGAGTCTCTTTGCCAAGCTCTTTAAGCGAGAGGTTCAATTTATGGACCACTGGATCCAAAGAAATAATCTTGAATTGGTAGGTTTTGCCTTCCTCAATAATATCCTTAGGGTCAATGATTTTTTCACCGAGCTCGGAAACATGAACCAGGCCATCAATGCCGTCGGCTTTGACAAAAGCCCCGTATGGAGTGATTTTGGTGACTGTGCCTTCGACAATGTCGCCGGCCTTTTTTAATTTGGCTAATTTTAACCACGGATCCGGCTGGAGCCGCTTAATTGAAAAAGAAAGGCGACTTCCTTCTTTGGAAATGACCTTAACTTTTATTTTCTCGCCAATCTGAAATTTTTCTTTAAGGTCGGCGATATGCTCCCAAGAGGCCTCGGATATATGAACCAATCCTTCAATCTCGCCAGAATCTTTCATCTCGGTTTTGACAAATAAACCGAAATCGACAATCCCAGTGATTTCGCCTTCCAGGTTATCGCCGATTTTAATACTTTTAATTTTCTCTTGCTGAAGAAGGTCGCCCGCCGCTTTCTCGGAAAAAATTAATTTGCCCGCCCCTGGTTCAAAAGTCAAAATTTTCACCTGAAGGGTCTGACCGACCAAAGCTTTCAGACGATTTAAAATTTCTTCACGATTGCCTGAAGGCACTTTGGGGTAATGTGAGGATGCCAATTGCGAAACCGGTAAAAACCCTTCATAGTCGCCGAACTGACAAAGCAAACCTCCCTTATTGGCATCGAGGACCTTAATCTGCAAGGTTTCGCCGACATCAAATTTGTCTTGTAAAATCTTCGAAACCCTTTCCTTGTCCGCCCGCCTCAAAGACAGAACAACAAAGCCGTCATCATTTTCAATCGTTAAAACATAGGCAAAAATTTTATCCCCCTCTTTAAGGTCGCCAATCTCGGGAGAAAATTCCTGTTCCGGAATAATGCCCCGCGTTAGCCCGCCGACATCAACGACAATTTTATTTTTTAAAATTTGAAGGATTTTTACTTCGCAAAGCTCGCCAGCTCTCACCGGCACCAAGCGGTTGCCGAGGGCGGTGGCTAAATCTTTCATTGTTTGAGGATTTTCCATAAACGTTTCCAATCTTTCTATGGGAGATATTTTTCAAAAATTTTTTTCTTTTCGAATTTTTCCATCTCTTTGGGCAAAACAAATAATTTATACCTGATGATATTTAGCACCCAAATAAGCGAAATGCCAACGAGAATCAGCAACAATAGGCGGCTGCCTAAATAGGGGATTTTCTGCCAGCGGAAAAAGATTAACGCCAAGCCGAGAAATCCGATAAAGGCAAATAAATTGGCCAATTTCCAATTGACTTTTTTAAATACTTCTTCGGCTCGTCTGGCTTTCAAAGAAAAAATGATTGTCAAAATCACCGAAAGCCCAAATGGAACGACGAGATATTGGTACAAACCGTCTGCTTGCGGCGTTACTTCCAAAAGACGGGTTCCTTGAAATAATTTTTGTGGGTCAATTTGGTTTAAAAAATTCATCGTCGGTGCCGGATCGCAGAATCGAACTGCGGACACGTGGATTTTCAGTCCACTGCTCTGCCACTGAGCTAACCCGGCAAAATGTTAAATTAAGAACGGGAATCGCCTATTTCCCATTTCGTCTTTCGAATTATCTTATTTGATTTTAGGAGGCTAATATTTAGATCTTTTTGAATATAGCAGAAAAGTATTCATTTGGCAAATTTGAGGCGGATTTTGTTTACAATATAGATTGCCAAAAAACCATAACCGATGCCAAAGAGGGCCCCTGCCAGAACATCGCCTGGATAATGCATACCGTTGTGCAGTCGGGCAAAGGCCATTAAAAGTGCAAAGAAAATCGCCGCTAACCAAACCCAAGTTTTTCTTCGATAGAAATATAAATACAATGTTAAGAGCGCCGCTGTTGCTGACATATGGCCGGAGGGAAAAGATGAATCCACCCACATTTCGCCAGTAGAGATGATGCTTTGCGAAAAAGCGATATACGGCCGTTCGCGAAAGTAGACGCTTGCCAAGGTTTGCTTCAAAACCAAATCGCTAATCACAAAATAAACCATACCGATAAAAATCGTTCCCCAAAAAATCCACTTGCCGCGTTTCTTATCAAAAATCAGAGCAAGAATTGCCAAAATGAGCCAAAAAAGAATTAAAGCTGGCAGCCAGCTGAAATAAAAAGTCAAACTATCCAAAACAGTCCCTTGGCCGAGATGATTTAAAAAACGGACAATCTCAAATTCCATATTGTATCCTGACCAATACTCTTTAATCTTGACAAAAAACTTTTGATGACGCAAGACCGGCAAAAAGCTATGGGAATATCATCCAGTCATAACTGCCGGCAGAAATGGCGGTTTTGTGTGATATAATTCTTATTAGTTAAAGGGGGTGAACCATTTGTCACGCCAATGCCAGCGTCCTGGTTGCCCAACTCCGATTGCCGAATTTGTCGACCCGGAAGTCCTCTATTGTGGTTATTGCCAGTATGATTTGATACGCGGCATCCCGGATCTGGTCAGCAGCTATCTTGATGGCCGTTCCCTGCCAGATAAAGACATCCGTTTCCTCTTCAACCACTTAAAAGTAGAGACAAAAGAAGAGTTTTGCCCGGCTCGAGAATTCTCCTTGTACCTCGGATTCCACAAGGCCTACTTTAGCAAAACCCTTCAAAAGGATTGGCTCTCGGGCAAGAAAGTCAAAAGAAGCGACCCTCGGTGTCCGAAGAGACGCATCATCTGGATGATTCCTTTTGAGGAAACTGTCAGGATTTTGGACATCGAGCGCAACTGGATTACTGTTTATCAAGCGGCCAAATTGGGCGTGAAACACCAGACACTGCTCCACTATGTCCATTTGGACTACTTTGGACCGACGCACCAGCACTATACCGGAGCATTGATGATTTCCCGGTCATTTCTTCCCCAATTTAAAGAGCGATATGCCGCAATTGTCAAGGAAAGAAGGAAGCTGAAGAGTCGTCGCTATTGGCAAAAAGACCGCTTAACTCCCGAGATAATCGGCTCGGTGCTCGGAGTTTCGGGGGGATCGGTCAGCACCTGGATAAGAAAGGGATGGCTACCGGCCAAGCGCTTCGGCCACTGGTGGCTGATTAAAAGACCGGATTTCCGGGAATTTCTCGAGCGGCTCGCCCGTGGCGAATTTTCCGTCCGTCCTCTGCCACCTGATAAGTGTCGAGCAATTCTGGAGTCCGCACCTTGGAAAAACCTCCCGATGTCTTAGCCCCGCACCATTTGGTGCGGGGCTTTCGTTAAAAAAATTGACAAAATTTTCCGTCTTCGTTACATTAAGGGGCTTTACCCTGAAACCCGCGGGTAAGGCCTTAGCCAAGCGGGTTTAGCATATTGAAAACAGATTCTGGCCAGTCATCAGAAAAAGGAGGAAACCAATGAAAAAGCTGATGGCCGTAGTCGTGCTTTTGGCAATCGTGGGGTTAATTTACGCCTGCGTTGCCAAAACAGAAAAGACCATTCCGGAACCTTCGGGATTCCGGCTCTCCCGAACTCCCCAGGCAAGCATCGATTTGGTCCAAGACAGGGATTCTCAAAACATCGCGATTTCCTGGGTGAAAGATGGGCAAGGCAGAATTGCCACGGTTAATGAGCCGATTGGCGAAGAGGTGACGATTGGCACCCCGCAGAATGAGGATTCAGAGCGGGGCGTTTCGGTTAACATCAATCTGCCCAAAAGGGAAATCCAGAAGTACTGGCTCTGTCTTGAGGGCAAGAAGGGTCAGAAGTGCCGACTTGAAACCAGCTTTCTTGACGCAAGGGGTCGAATCTGGCCGAAAAAGCCGATGGGATTCTCTTTCCGGCTCCATCGTGAAGGCAAGGTCTTCCGGGCTTACCTTCTGCTCACCTGCAATCCCAAAAAAACACCATCTCAAGCAATGACCTTATGGGAAGTTGCCAAAAAGGATGTTTTTCCGGGTCATGGAGGCAAGCGATGAAAAGGCTCTTCATTCTCCTTGTCCTCCTTGCCGAGCCGACCTTTGGTTCGGAAACTTGGCATCTTCCGCCGGAAAACTGGGGACGGCTCCATATCCCCGCGGATGAAAACTACTCGACCGCGGGCCAGCTTTCTTCGACCATCGCCCAAGGCACGCGGGTGGGGGTTTTCGGCCGGGCCGGGGCAAATCTCGATTATGGCGGCTGGCAGCTCAAAACCACCAGCTTCTGGCTACCAAATTCCGCCACCGGCGAAGGAGAAGAATTCTGGCAGGCCGTCGGCAATGTCTATCTCAAACCAGGGGGATTTCCCCTGGCTTTGACCGGCGCGGGAGCAACTGATTACCCGACCACTGCGATGTGGGCAACCCAGGGCTATGCCGTGCCGCCGCTCTTCGGTCTTCCCCAAGTAAGCCAAAAGGGCAACTTTTATCCTTACGCCGCTGACGGCAAGACCACCATTGCCCAAAATGGTTGTCTTCTCTGCAGCATCCTTGCCGGGGCCAAGCGGATCAACCGTTGCCCGTGGAGCATTGAATTCTACAACGACTGGCTGGCGCTAAACCACGGCTTCAATGTCCGCGATATCCGCTGTCCGATTGCCGCCAACCTGGTGGGATTCCAGTACATCGGCGAGTTTAAGTGGAACATCGCGACGATTGAGAAGTATCATGCCCGCGATTGGCATGAGGTCGGTAAAATGGGAGTCAAGCGGCGAAACGGCAAATGGGGCACCCACTTTGTCGGCATCTCGCCCGGAGTGATTTTGCCCGGTAAGATTTTGGGGATGATGGACCCAGCTTGCCGGTCGGATTACTTTAACCAGACGCGCTATCGGCCGCGCCGGATTAAGGTTTTCGCCCCGGTCGTTCCCCAGGACAGCGCCAGCTTGGTGAGCATCCCCTATCTTTGGCGGCAAAACGGCTGGTGGCTCGGGACGCCGGTTTATCCGCCTGACTGGGGAACAATTGCCTCGGCTTCGGAGAATTCGTCTCCGGATGTTTCGTCGCGGCCAGCGGCCAATCAATTGGCCGGCGCAACCCTGGCAAGTTCCGGTCTGGCCCGGCTCGATGCTTTTACCAATCAAAACGTCTTTCTCGAAAGGGTCGAGACGCCGCGGTTTATTTTGACCCCGGAAAATTCCGAGGAGGTCGCCGAAGGAGCAACTCTGGATACCGATTTCGGCAGTGCTCCCGAAGACGATGATTCACTCGAGATTGACGAGGAAGATTTGCTCTCCGAGCCGCCGCCGGACGATCATTCAGTCATGGGACTGCTGGCCGCACCGCAGGGTCGATACATCTTCTTCCTTTCCGGCCCGCCCAATGCTCCTTACCAAGTGACTTGCTGGGGGATGGATAACCTCGGGAAGCCGATGGCGGACAAAATCCTTGCCGGCGTCCTTGACGCAAGCGGCAAAGCAAGTACCTTTGTGGATTTTGACCCAGGTATCACCGCCTTCAAACTGGGTACTATCCGTCAAATGAGCGTCGGCTCCGAAGTGAGTTTCTCTTCGGAAGTGACCGAAACCTCGGCGACGGAGTTTTCCGTAGAGAATGCCGACCGAAGCGCCGGCGTAAAAGTCCTTTCATTGGCCGAGCCGTCAATCGGCGCGACGGTCTGGACGCGGGGCAAGGTAATCTCGCTTGCACCAGAGATTATTGTCGAAGCAACCGAGGTCAAAATCCTTGGAAGCGGTCTTCCGACCATCAAACCGCTCGGGATTGCCGGAAAATGGCCGACGCTTGCCAACGGACTGCTGGCAAAAATTGCCGGCAAAGTTGCCACCGTCAATGGTTCAACCGCGATTATCGATGATGGCGGAGAAATCCTGACATTGACCGCGGTCGACAAACCGCTCAAAACCGGGGACTTTGTGACTCTCGTCACCGTTCTTCGGGCAAACAAAATCCTCCGGCCAAGACCCGGCTCAATTCAAATCTTGGATTGAGCCATTTGCCCCCGCACCATTCTTTGAAGGGTGCGGGGTTTTCAATTACACCACTTGACTTTTTTTTGCCATAATGTGATATAATTAAAATATGAAACAACCAATTCTAAAAATCATTCTCATCATCCTCGCGGTCGCGATTCTCGGAACCGGGGTGGCCTACGGCACCATCAACTTGGTTAAAAGGAAAGAAAATCCCCCTTCACCCACCCCAACGCCGAGCATCACCCCCCGAATATCGCCGACCTCGCCGGCAACCACACCCACATTTGATACGACGCCAAAATCCGCTGAAGTATTGACTGCCGCTTTACTCTGGGCAAGACGCGACGAGCTGGTGGGACAAACCGTCATTGTTGAAGATGTCGTTACTTTTCTTTCCAGCTGTCCGACAGTGGAAGGCGTCCGGCCCGAACAATGTTCGACCGGTCTTTATCTTGGAAGCCAGGAAGACAACAACTTTGCTCTCTATAAAAACGGTAAGACAATCACCTGTCGAGGCATGCCCGCCACCTGTGAGGGTTTTGCCAAAGACCAAAAAAAGCGTTTTTCCGGGACTTTGGTCAAAAGCCAACTGACCACCTATTATCTTAATGTTCTCTAAGCCGCCTTTTTTCTAATTTACGGGTAAAAACTTGACAGGGCCTTAAAAATCCTCTATACTATCCTCAAATCCGAGCGATCGGCTTCTCCCGCAGGTTCACAGGGAGGTGATTTCCGATGACACTCGGCGAGGCGAAAGAGATTTTGAAGGGGTATTACCCTTTCAGAATCCAAAGAAAACGATTGCGTCTTAACCTAGACGCGCTGGCCAAAGAAACAAACTACCAACCGCTGGTAGATGGCCCAACTCAAAAGAGCTGGCCGATATCAGACCTGATCCCCAACGAATCGCCGGATAAGCAGGCACGATTTCGTGCCGCTTTCCGGACGATCTGGGAAGCGGAAAAACTGAAGGTGGAAGGGTTGTGGGACGACCCCTGGTGGACCGATCTCAAGGTAGAACCGTTTTCGAAGCGGCAGACCTCCGAGATCTATCTCTGGGTTTCCAAGAGTTTGTCCCTATCACAAATCCGAATCCTCGAGGACACCCTCGAGCAAATTGCCCCTGAAGCAGTTTGCTTTGAAAGGGTGGCCGCATAACCGAACTTGCGGGAGTTTCTGCCCCGGTGTTGTTTTCGCCCAACTCAACCGGGGCATTTTTTTAAGTATTTAATATTTGAAGTCCGTTTGAGTCCGGAAATTTAATCCAATGGCGTCGGGGTGGGGGTGGGTGCGAAGAGACAGGTGATTGGGTCCTTTATTTCACCTGTAGATTCATTGCCCGATGGATCCCGAAATTTTACCCAAACCGTTTTGGTGGAAAAGGGGTTGCCGCAGGGCGAGCCGCCATAGCGGTCATCAGCCAGATTCCAATTCGTCCGGGTGGTTTGGTATGCCTCGTATGGGCTCCATTTGGTCGTCGGAGGGTTGCCGGCAAGATAATTATTGGTAAATTTCATCGCCTGAACCGTGCCGTTGTTATCAGTAGCGCTTAAATTCAAAGTCACCGCGGTCCCTCCTGTTACTTTCGGAGCATCATTATTGATTTTGATGGTGCCGGTCGGCGGGGTAATGTCCCCAAGCACTTGGGTCTCCAGGGTGTTGCTTAAGATATTGTGGCTTCCCTGACTATCGGTATAATTTAGACTAGCGGTATTTTGAATTGTGCCAATAACCTCGGCTTTAAAAACCTGGGTGGAAATAAAGATGCCGGCAGCAAGGAGTGTCAGCCCATACAAGCCAAAAATAATTTTCTGCCGTTTAGCCAGACGGTGAAAAGTTTTTTTAAGCCAGGCGATAATTTTTTTGGTCATTGGACTCAATCTCCCCTATTTAATTTGCCGTTACCTGAAAAGTGACTGTAATCGTGCTCCCCGGTTGGCCCGTGGGGGCAATGCTTTGAAATTGGAAACCGCTGAAATAAAGAACATTGTTGTTAAGAGTAAAACTGTCGTCGCCAGCGGCTTCGGTGACGGTCGAGCCATTGACTTTGGTCTGACCCGAAACATAGGTGGAACCGGCAGGGACGGCATCAGCTAAACTTAAGGCCGTCATCGTCTGGCTGGTGGGGTTGGTAATCGTTAAAGTGTAGGCGATTGTTCCGCCGCGGCTGACCGATGAGGGTCCGGTTTTGACAAGTTGAAGCGGGGTCGGGGTCGTCCCGACTGAAGCAATGTCTATCAAATAATTATCGTCGGTTAAGAAGGCGTAACCCCCGGAAGCGGTCACGGCGCGGACAACACCGACAACACCGCCAGGATATGGCAATGTCAGAAAAGCCGTCTCTTGGGGAGCGGCGGGATTGCTAACATTGAAAATCTGGAGACCCTTAGTGGTGTTGCTGGAGATGGCGACATAAGCCGAAGTTCCCGAGACATATACCCCGAACGCCGAGTCCTTAGTCACTGTCCTGGAAACCTGCTGAAGAGCGCTGGGATTGCTGATGTTCAAGATATAGAGACCGGCGGTTCTGGCCGCCACATAGGCAAGGTTTCCGGAGATAACCACATCGTTGGCAAAATTAGCGGTCGTAAATGAACTCAATATTCGTGGAGCGGCGGCATTGGCAACATCAATGCTCTGAACCGCGCCGGTGCTGGTGCCGCTACCATCAGCAACAATTGCCGTATTGCCGCTTACTGCGACGGAAAAAGCCTGTCCAGGGGTATCCAGCTGACCAAGAATACTGGGAGCGGCGGGATTACTGACATTGGCAATCACCAAACCGGCCAAATAATCGGCAATGTAGGCCTTGCCCGAAGCCACCGTTACCCCGTAGCCGGAATCGGGCAAGTTCAGAGTTCCTGTAAGTGTTGGGCTAAGGGGATTTTGGATGTTGATGATTTTGAGAGTTTGATTATCCGTGGCGTAAAGGTAATTGCCCTCAATGGTCAAGTCGTTGACTGCTCCGAGGGTGAAAGTGGCGATATGAACCGGGGCATTGGGCTGACTGATATTGTAAATCCAAATGTCGGCCTTGTTGCCGCTAGAAACATTGTTCACTGCGTAAAGATAAGACCCGCTTATGGCAACCGCCGGCACATTAATCACCTTGCCTAAACGCCCCAAGACCGATGGACTCGAGGGATTGGTGATATTAATGGTTACCAGACCGCCTTGGCCGCTGGCAACGACTGCAAACCCGCTGACAACGGCTGGCCGGCCGCGCAAGAAGCCGGTGAGAGCCACAAAAGAAGCGCTCTGGGGCAAAGCCGGGTTAGAAAGATTAAAGATTTCCAAACCGTTATTCGTCGTAATGCCAGAATATTCGGTCATAAAAAGGTAGCTGCCGAGAACGGTCAAACCAGAGGCCGCCCCTCTGGTAATTACCCTGTTGACCAATTGGGGACTGCTGGGATTGGCAATGCTTACAACAAGAAGTCCGCCGGTAGAAATGTTGGCATCGGCGACATAGGCATAGCTACCACTTAAGCTAACATCCATGGCGACGGCGGCGGCCAGCGTTCCTAAAACCCGGGGAGATGCGGAATTGCTGACATCAGCGGTAATCACGCCGGTCGTATCGGCAATCACCGCGGTTGTTCCGGTAATGGCCGATGCCCGGGCAAAGTTCGGCGTATTTAAAGTGCCGAGAACACTGGGAGCGGCAGGATTGCTAATGTTGATGATTGCCAAACCGAGGGTGCCGATACTCACATAGGCCTTGGTCCCGGAAATGGTTATCCCGTTAATTGCCTCTCCCAAAGTTAGGGAACCCGCCACGACCGGATTAGCGGGATCGGTGACTTGAAAAACCTTAAAATTCTTATCAGCCCCGACATAAGCGTAATTTCCCGAGACAGCGATAGCAAGGAAGATGGTCGAATCAAAAAAACTTTTAACAAGAATCTTGCTCGGTGTGCTTACATCAGCGATATGGAAACCAAGCGATGAAGTCGTATAAACGTAATTTCCGGCTATCGCCACTTGATAGGTCTCGCCGCTCATCGCCGGCGTTTTACCAATCCACTGGGCGGTTTGGGCTTCGGCTTTGGGAACAACTTTACCCGCAAAGTTAAAAGAAAGCACACTTGTCAGCAAGAGCGACAAAACTATCCCTTGGAGAACTTTAATAATGATAAATCCCCGTTTGGCCTGTTTCAAACTCCCTCCTTTTAATGCGGTCTATATTTATTATAAACCGACATTTCATTCTGTCAAGTAAAATTTTAAAAAACAATCCCCATCCGTATGGATGGGGATTTAACCGCCGTGCTTGAGGGAAAAATTGCGCCAAAAGTTCTCTTGACTGCCGGTTTCAACCGGTCCCGCTTTCTCCATCACCTGATGGAACGAAAGATTCCTTTCGCGAATCAGCCACAAGCCAGCCATCAGATTCGTCCTGCCCTTACCATAACGGCTGTGAATAAGAACAGGATGCTTCAGAAGTATCTCGTGGTAAAGAATTTCAAAAAACTCTTCAAGTTCGCGGCAAGACGGCGTATCACCCTCTTTAAGATAAAGGGTATAATGGGCGATGCACCGACGTTTGATCTCTTCTTCCGTTTCTTTAGAGAGCGGCTCTAAAGAGATAATCGCTTCAATCCCTTTATCAAAAAGAAACTTGATATCCTCTGCTTCAGGCATCTCTGACCCGGCCAAGACACCTTCCTCGAACCATTGAAATCGGTCATGCATTCATCTCACCCCCTTTCACCCCTTTGTATCTTGTTATCCGTTAGAATAGCACAGTTTCCTCCGAATTGCCAGAACAAATCCGTGATAAAAACGGTCGTCTTACAAAAAGAGCCCCCACACCTTGCAAGCAGGGTGTGGGGGATAGACTAGTCGGTAATCGCCAGCGGCCGCATCGCTCTTTCGACGATGGGCCCTACCCCCGGGGAAACCGGGAAAGTGAACTCATCGCGCCTTGTCCACGTCGGCTCCTTAACCAGAAACTCGACGTGAAGCCAGGGAGCTGTCTGATGGAGGAAAACCACCGCCAGCTCCTTTTCGCCAGCGTTCTCGGCAATGGCAATCGCCCGCTCAAGGCAGACATCGGCGTTCGGCTGGTCCTTTACGACCACGACCTTGGCCGGATAGATATTCGGCAGGATCGGGGTGAAGGTCTCCGCCAGCCAAAGTCCGGAGCTGGCGGTCTTGCCGGAGAAATGATTGACCGCCTCTTCGGCCAGCTTGAAATGGGCCACAGTTCTCGTCCTGTCCATTTGCTGGGCCTGCGTCGGCAGCATCATTTCCCGGCTCGACCGATTAACTTCGCCCGCCAGCTGGTTGGTCTTTTCGATGAGCAATTGGCCGTAATGGCGAGAATCCTCGTCTTGGCGGTCAATATTGCCTAAAACGGAGACAACCTGTCCGCCGGTGCGGGGAAAACCGGTACCCATAAGGTAATTGAACTGAAATTCATCCTCATTGGGTTTGAGGGAAATCGCCCGATTCATCGTCCCGAGATCGTCGATATAGAGCCCGCGCAGACTGGTCGGGATTTCCGATGCCTCCTCAATCGTTGTCTCGTGTCCTTCGGCGTCAATCCCCATATGCCGGTAGCAACTGGCGAGAAAAATCGCCCGGTCCCGCTCCGGGTCATAGATATCGGTCTTGCCGATTATCTCCCGTACACGAACCGCCTTCAGCGTACCGGCTTTCTCGAGACACCGGGCCTTTTCCATGCCGCCGTCGTGAGCGCCGCCGTCAATCATCGCAGGTGTTCTTGTTTGCATCTTATCACCTCCTTTCATCCATCAATGGCCGTAAATGTTACCGGAAATTGCTTTTGAGACCAGCTCTTGAAAAACTGGTTAAAGATTCTCCGGAGCCGTTCGTGATCTTTAAGATGCACGGCCTGTTTTTTGTTGACCAAGCCCGGATACCAGTAAATCTTGATGTTTACGGGCGGGCTATTCGGTCTTGGACAAACCTTCGCCATCTCCTCAAGAATCTCGGAGTCGCTGCGCGCTTTAAGATAAGCCCTCGTCAGAGTCAACTCCTTCGAAGATTGGAGAAGATCGGAAATTACCACCAGATGCCACTTGCCGGTACCGGACTGGGTCAAAACCTCGTTTACAAAGTCGATTACCTCAAGAAGCGGGGTACTGCCAACCCTGGGATTCTCGGCAAAGGCCCGCTCAACTTTGACCACCATCTCCTTGACCTGACTTTGTCTAGATTTCCAGGCCGGGGGAGAAATCTGGAGGGTATGTTGAGCAACGATCCGATAACAATAGGCCTCGCCGGCGGGAGCAAAGAAAATCATTTTCCACTTGGCGCCGGAGGAATACTTCAGGGCAAAATCTCTGGCCGCCTGCTTAGCATGATTTAAGGCGGCATCGGCTTGAACTACCAAGCTGTGGCTATTGTCGACGATCAAATACTCCTCCTGATAAGTATTACCAGTGTCCATCGGCATGCACCCAGGGAGAAAAAGCCAAAGGGTTAGAAAAACCATCTTTCTCAAGGCTTGCATCGTCACCACCTCCTGTATTCCCGTCCATCGAGCATTCGGCAATCCGGAAGCCATATCTTGCTAAAGTTGGACGAAGCTCCTCGACGGTCGTCGTCAAAGTGTGATTGATGAGTCGATTGACCTCCTCGGCTGAACGGCGGATTCTTTCTTCCAGCTCGCCAATCCGACGCTGAAGATGCCGCTGGATTCTCTCTTGATGTCTGACTCTTTCAGCCCGCTCCAGCTCGTTGTGATCCTGCTGCATCTTTGCCCGAAAAGCGTTAAACTTCTTAATCTCGCTCTCGATACCTCGGCTAAGGGTGATATCCCTAAGCTCTTGGGCGATTTTTGTCAGGATCTTATCTGTCTTATCATCAATCGCCTTGGCCTTATCAAGAAACTTGGCCGCCAAGTAACTAATGACCGGAATTGGGGCAATGTTGGCAATGCCAAGAGACAAACTCGCGGCATCAAAACCCTCTAAACCGCCAATGCCGGCACGTAACAGACCAAGAGCCGCGGTAATAATCAAGAATATACTACCGCCGACGATTCTTAACCGGGCGAGTTCGTGGGCTCCCCAGATTAAAGCGACAACAACACCGAATGTCAGCAGATAGGGCAGGGCGACAAAAGAACCTTCAGTACCCCGGTAGGCCTCGGCAATCACCAAGAATGTCAAGCTGCTGTCAATGCTCGCAAGGAACATCGCTCCAACCTTAAC
>DATEAX010000029.1:0-9151 GCA_035288145.1 Patescibacteria group bacterium
CCAACACCGAGGGCATTTTCCGTATTCTTCAATCAATCCCCTCACCTAAAGCCGAACCATTCAAGCGATGGTTAGCGAAAGTAGGATATGAAAGAGTTCAAGAAATCGAAGACCCCGAATTGGCTACCAAAAGAACACGGATGCTCTATAAAGCCAAGGGATACCCCGATTCTTGGATTGAAAAGAGGATGCGCGGGATTGAGATTAGAGAGACCTTAACCGATGAATGGAGAAAACGTGATGTCGGCAAGGAGAAAGAATACGCGATTTTAACCGCCGAGATATCAAAAGCAACTTTTGGGATGACACCAAGCCAATATAAGAAATATAAGAGGCTTAAAAGAGAAAATTTGCGTGACCATATGGATGATTTGGAATTGATATTCTCAATGCTGGGCGAGGCGTCAACAACAGAAATCGCACGGAATAAGAATGTTCAAGGTTTTGGCGAAAACAAGGCTGCAGCCCATAAAGGTGGAAAAATTGCTGGCGATGCGAGAAAAAAACTTGAATTAGAATCTGGTAAAAAAGTTTCGACAAGGCAAAATTATTTGAAGCAGCCAAGGAAATTAACCTAATTTTTAAACAAATCCTAAATCCTAAATAATCCAATCTCAAAAATTAAATTTATAATATCAAGGAGAAATTTTGCCCGAGCGCAAAACCTTCAGTCAAAAATTGATGTCCCTTCAGGGCCTCTGGGGGCCGCTGGGGGTTGGTCTGGCCATTATTGTCGCCCTCACTATTGTTTTGGTTGTCTTTTGGCGAATCATCACCGAAGAGGGAACGGTTCCCGGCGCCGACCCGACCTCTTTTGCTCACACTGCTAAGGTGATTGTTGATTATTTTAAACAGACCGGCCGGTTTGCGCCAATTGATTTTACCTGGTACGCCGGTTTTGAGCATATGCAGGCGCCTCCTCTGATCAATTATATTTTAGGCGGCATTTATTACTTTACCAATGATATTTGGGTGGCGTTGCGGATTTTTCAGCCGGTGGCAGAAGGCTTGTTTTTTCTGGGGATGTTTTGGCTTTTAAAGAAGGACGGCTATCCGACAATCAACGCTTTTTTAGGCGGGATTTTCTTTGCTTTTATGCCAACCATCTTTAATACCTATGGCTCCTATACGAAAATGGTGGCGATTCTCTTTTTGCCTTTGGCTTTTTACGTTACCAATCGAATTTTGACCAAGTTCGAAATCAAAAACATTGCTTATTTGGCTGTGCTCGAAGCCTTGATTATTTACGCCCATCCGATGACCGGAGTTGTCTTCAGCGTCTTTTTAGTCGGCTATTCGACCATCTATGCGATTTTGGCAAAAGAGATTCAAACCAGACGGTTTCTGTTTGTCGTCTTCGGTCTGTTTCTCGGTATCCTCTTGGCCGGCCAATATATTATTCCCTTTTTCCTGGAGAAAGTCGGCCGGACAGCCATTGCCGCGGAAGAGGCCACCGTTCATGTTGGATTTTTACGAATGCTTGCTGATTTCCGCACCCAGATTGGCGGCACCATTTTTGCCCTTCTGCCTTTATATGTTATCTGGCGCGAAAAGAAGCCCAAACTCACCGCCCTCTATTTGATGGGTCTTTTTTGCGCTCTGGCTTTTTTCGGTTATTACTACGGTTTGGGCTTCTTCTTTCCTTTTAGTTTGAGTTACGGCTACATTTGGTTCTTTATGACCGGTTTCGCCTTTGCCTATCTTTTGGGTCTGCTAATCCCCTGGACAAGAGTCAAAGATTTGGCAAGCTATTTACTACGCGTGGAAATTGCCGTTTGCTTAGTGATTTTTTATCTTTATTCGGCCAATTTCTTCATTCACTTCACCCAGCTCATAAATTATAAAAACGAGCAGTTTCCCGCCAACTTCGAATTGGCCCGAGCCCTTAACCAAATCCCCAATGACGGCCGCGTTTTTCCCTCGCATTATCCGTTTGGGATGACCAACTGGATTTTGGGCACGGCCACGAATAAAGCCAATATTGAGGGTCATTATTTTGGTATTTCCCGGATTGGGAAAACAATCGCCATCATGGCCGACGCCATCCATAATAGTTATCCGGACTATGTGGTTTCGAAACTTGAGCATCTCAACGCCCGTTTTGTTATTGCCAACCCGGTGCTGCTGGATATGGAGAATTATTACGGAACCAAAGTCGGAGAGGAGCTAATCAAAAAGCTGGAAGAAAATGATTATAAACTGGTTTTTGCCACCCGCAAATATATGTTCTACGAATCGGATTTGGATATTTATCGTCTTTACTATCAGAATCGGCCTTCGACCTATATTATGCCGGCAGACGAGCAGGTTTTAGTTGTTGGTAAATATGCTCCGACCCTGGCGGCGGCGGTCTCGCCAGCAAAGCTTAAGGTGCTTGAGGGCGGCTCGCCGTATCTTGATGACTACGACCAGGAATTTTTGCGCCATTTCAAAACCGTGGTTTTGTATGGTTTCTCTTATCGCGATAAAGCCAAGGCCGAGGCCATTGCCCGCAACTATGTTCAGGGGGGCGGCAACTTGGTCATCGAGCTTTTTAATATGGGCACCAGTCCTTTGGCCGACAACCCCAGTTTTTTAGGAGTCGAGGGCGTTCGCCAAAAAATCTCTCAAAAAGCGAAACTCGAAATTTTGGCCGACGGGCCTCTTAAGGAAAAAATACCGCAAAGTTTTGACCTTCCCGGGGAAATGTACGATATCCGGTCGGGGGCTTTAGAATACCGCCAGCTCAACGAATGGAATTTTCTTGAATATGTCGGTTTGGATGAGTCGCTGGCCAAATTGCCCAATGATGAAAATATGTTTAGTATTTTGGGTTACAAAAATGTTAAGGGGGGTAAGGTGACTTTCGCGGGGATGAATTTCTTTTATCATCTTTACCTTTCCCACGACCAGAAAGAATTGGCGTTTGTCAGTAATTTGCTCGATAATCAGGGTTGGACTGGTCCGTCCACCCTTGATAATTCGAAAATTGAACTGAAACAGGAGAAATGGACACCCGAGTATCTGAAATTCAAAGTTAAGACCGCCGACGAGCGATTGGTGCGGATTTCTCTGGCTTATTCGCCTCACTGGCAGGGTTATCTCGATGGTCAGCCGATTAAGGTAAGGAATATGGCGGACTTGATGGTGGTCCAGGTGCCGCCGGGAGAGCATGTCTTGGAGATGAAGTATCAGCCGACGACTGTCAGCCGGCTGGCATTGGGGGTAACGATTTTGACCGGTCTTTTGCTCCTCTTTCTAATTTTTTCTTCCCGATACTTCTATTTTCGTTTTAAACGGTCGGAAAAAATTGGAACAGTCAATGATCATTGATGATAAGATAAAAATTGCTTCTAAAACGAGGTAAAATATGGACGATAATCTCATCAAGGACAAAAAAATCCTCATTACCGGCGGGGCGGGGTTTATTGGTTCGCATTTAGCGGAAAAACTCGTTGACCAAAACCAAATCATTATTTACGACAATCTCCACCGCAACGCTTTAAAATATACCGGCCTTATTAGGCACAAAAACTGCCAGTTTATTAAGGGCGATATTCTTGATTTGCCTAAAATCTTCGCCAGCGTTGACGATTGCGATATTGTTATTCATCTGGCGGCGATTGCCGGAATTGAAAATGTCATTATCAGCCCTTTGAAAACTTTGGAAATTAATCTGATGGGCACCTATAATTTATTAAAAGCGATTAACGGCAAATCAAAAAAAATTAAACGATTTATTTTTTTCTCGACTTCGGAAGTTTATGGACCTTTCGTCTATCAGGCCCAAGAAGAAGGCATGACGACCCAGGGAACGGTCAAGGAACAGCGCTGGGCTTATTCGACGAGCAAAATCGCTGGCGAACACTGGGTTTATGCCTATTATAAACGCTGGGGATTGCCAGCGGTCATTCTGCGACCCTTTAATGTCTATGGCGAACGCCAGGTTGGCGAGAGCGCGGTCAATAAATTTATCGTCAGGGCGATTAAAAATGAACCAATGGAGATTTTTGGCTCGGGCAATCAAATTCGCGCCTGGTGTTATATTGACGATATGGTTTCCGGGACACTTTTAGCCCTGCAAAGCCCCAAGGCAATTGGGCAGATTTATAACATTGGCAATCCCGAAGGCACAATTACCATTTTAGAATTAGCCAAAAAGATTAAGCAACTGGCTGGTTCCAAATCAGAGATTGTTTTTCGCCAAAGAAAATATACTGATATTGAGCTTAGAATCCCCAGCGTTAAAAAAGCCGAAAATGATTTGGGTTTTTCTCATAAGGTTAATTTGGATGACGGTTTGTCTAAAACAATCGAATGGTTTCGAAAGATAAGAAATAAGAGATAAGATGAAAATTTTACTGACGGGCGGTTTGGGCTTTATCGGCAAAAATTTTTTACTCCATCGGCCGAGCGATTGGCAAGTTTTTGCTTTGGACAAAACCGAAGACAAAAATTTTCAAAAGAAGATTAAAAATGCGAAATTCTTTAAAGTTGAGCTTATGGATAAAAATATGGTTAGAATATTAGCCAAAAAGATGCCAAATTTTGATGTCTGTCTTCATTTGGCGGCCAATGGCGATCCGGCTTTGTCGGTAGCCGATCCTTTATGGGATCTTCGTTCAACAACAGAGACGCTCATTAATGTTGGAGTAAACTTTGATATAAAAAAACTAATTTATTTATCATCCGGGGCCGTGTATGACGGCAGTAGAGGGTTAATAAGTAAACGCACGGTCGTCAATCCACTTCTGCCATATGCCATCTCTCATCTGGCGGCGGAAAATTATTGTCAATATTTTCAAAAATCCGGCAAAATCAAAGAATATTTAATTATCCGCTTTTTCGGCGCCTACGGGCCGTATGAGCCGTCGAGAAAAATCTATACCAATCTTGTTAAGGCATTTGGGGTTAAAAAACAGCGGGAATTTATTATCCGCGGCAATGGCAAAAATTTGATTGATGCCATGTTTATCGAAGATGCGGTGAAAGGCATCGTTGCGGCAATTTCATCGAAGAAGACGAACCTCACCGTGGATTTCTGTAAAGGCGACCACCCGACCGTCAATCAATTGGTCCAAGGGGCGACATCGGTATTTAACATCAAATTCGGGATAAAACACCATGGCCAAGTGCCGGAATATAATCAATTTTATGCTTCGCCAAAAGAGTTTGAGAAATTGTTCGGCTTTCGGCCGGAAATTTCCTTCGATGAGGGTCTGAAGAAGTTAGAAGAATGGATAAGGAGCAATAAGGAATGATAAGGGAAAATAAGGACAATAAGAATAAGCAAAAGCAAAAGCAAAAGCCAATTATCATTTTAGGCGGCGGGCCCGCGGGTTTGGCCGCGGCTTATGAATTAGCCAAGAAGGGCCGAAAAATCGTCGTGATGGAAAAAGAAAACCAAGTTGGCGGGCTTTCGGCAACGCTAAAAAAAGATGGCTTTTTGTATGAATTTGGGCCTCACGCCTTTCATCTCAAGGACCCCAAAATAACCTTATGGCTGCAAAAAATCTTGGGGCAAGATTTTCGGGTCATTCCCACGAAAACTCAAGTCTTAATCCGGGGTAAACTCTTAAATTATCCCTTGAGCGGCGGAGAACTTTTTTCCAAAATTCCGCCTTTTTTGGCTTTGAAAATTCTCGGCGAATATTTTTTGGCCTACATTAAACGCTTTTTGATTCAAAGAAAGCCTCAAAGTTTTGAGGAGTGGGGGCTGCAAAATTTCGGTCCGACTTTGTATAAAATGAGCTTTGGCGATTATACCCAAAAAGTTTGGGGGCTCGAGCCGCGGAAACTCTCGGCGAGACTCGCGACCCAAAAACTTTCCCGTCTTAATTTGGGCGACATTATCTTGAAGCTCCTCGGTTTTCGGGGCAAATTCCAGCCGGCTTATTTTAAAAAATATCTTTACCCACGGACCGGAGCGGGCCTGATTTTTCAAAAAATGATTGAGGAAATTGTCCCTGCGGGGCAAATTTTACTTGAAGCCGAAGCGACAAAAGTCAAAAGTCACAAAGGCCGAATTTACGCCGTTGAATACAAAGAGCGCGGCCTAAAAAAGACCCTCCTCTGCCAAGGGGTGATTTCGACTTTAACTTTGCAAACCTTAATTCCGATGATGAATGCTTTGCCGAAGCCAAAGGTTCTTGCGGCGGCGGGAAAGCTCAATTATCGCGACTTGATTATTGTTTATCTGGTCTTGGAAAACCACATTTTAAGCCAGGCCCAATGGATATACCTGGTGGAAAATAAATTTCGCTTTAATAGGATAACTTTTGGGAAAAACCTCTCCCCCAGTTTTGCGCCAACTAATAAAAATGTTTTGGCTTTGGAAGTCGGGGCTCAAAAAGATGATGAGCTGTGGCAAAAGTCCGATGAGGAGCTCTTGGCGATGGCGAAAAAGGATCTGGCGCTTTTGGGCTGGGAAAACCTTAAAATTGACGATTTCTGGGTAAAAAGAATTGTCAATGTTTATCCGATTTTTTTGGAGGGGTTTGAAAACTATTTAACCGAGGCCTTAAAGGGGCTTCATGGTTATCCGAATCTCATTTCCACCGGCCGAAACGGTTTGTTTTTGAATTCCGATATTCACGATTCATTTCTGCTGGGGTTTCAAGCCGGCAGGGAGGCGGCCCAATGGTCAAAAAGATAATCAATCAATTTTTCACCCGGCAGTTTTTGAAATATGTTGTCGTGGGTTTAATTGGGACTTTTTTGGATTTTTCGATTCTTTATATTTTAGTGGAATATGGCCATTTATATTATCTTTTTGGGGCAGTTACTTCGGTTGCGATTGTCCTCTGGGCAAGTTTTTCCTTAAACAAATATTGGACTTTCGAAAATTTTGAAAAAAAATATTTTTCCCAGTTTGGCAAATATATCCTTTCGCATTTGCTGTCTTTGGCGATAAGCTTGGCGATTTTGACCTTTTTGGTGGAGATTTTTCATCTCTGGTATATCTTTGCCAAGTTTTTTGCCACCGTTGCCGCGGCCATTACCAACTTTTTAATCACCAAAAAATTCATCTTTTTTGCTAAAGACGAGGTGCCGAAATGAGATATTTTGCCACTTCTTTGATGCCGCAGGCCGTTTTTTTAGGAGAAAATATTGATTATGCTTTAGCAAGGTATCAGTTGGCCGCCGGGCAGGCCCGAAGCAAGGTGGTTTTGGATGCCGGTTGCGGGACGGGCTTTGGCGCCGAAATCTTAACTAAAACGGGTGCCAAAAAAGTTTTTGCCGTTGATAGTAATCAGGATGCCATCTGTTTTGCTCAAACCCATTACCGGGATAAAGGATTGATTTTTCAAAAACAGGATTTAGCCCAACTTAAATTTCCGGCAAATTATTTTGATTTAATCTGTTGCTTTGAAGTGCTCGAACACCTTAAAGATTACCGGAGGATTTTAAAAGAATTATGGCGTGTTTCAAAACCCAAGGGCATTTTGATGATTTCCACGCCCAATAAAGCCCGCTATTCGTCGTTTTCCGCCAAACCCTTTTATCCCTTTCACGAACATGAATTTTATTTGGCCGAATTCAAAAAAATCTTGAAAGATTTCCAGATTAGACAAATCTTGGGTCAGCATGGCCAGAATGACATCAAGTTAGAGAGTTTCCCCAGAAGATTGTATTCATTTTTGCCCAGCTCAATTAAAAAATTGATTTTAAGGATTTATTTAAAATTGAGATTTTTCTTACTGCGGCCGCCGGAGCAAAAAGCAGCCAAAACCTTCCCGATTAAATTTGACGACAATTTAACCAAGGCGCGGCTCTTTGTTGCTATCTGCCAAAAACGCGAAAGGACGGATGAAAAGAAAATTTAATCACAAGTTAATGCATAAAGACCATTACCCCTTTTTTGAGCGGGTTTTTTACCGGCCGATTGCAAGCTTGATTACGCCGCTGGTCGCCAGTTTAGGGATTCAACCGACGATGATGAATTTTTTTAATTTTGTCGTCGGTTTGTTGGGCGTCTATTTAATCGCCTTTGGCGATTATAAAACAAGCGTTTTGGGGGCATTGATTCTAATTATTTCTTATATTTTCGATTGCGTTGACGGTCAGTTGGCCCGCGGCCTGGGCAAAGAAAATAAATTTGGCGCCTTAATTGACACGACTCTTGACAGCATCAAGGAGAGCCTGATTTTTATTGCCTTGGGTTGGCGATATTTTTCTATTACGGCAGAGCCGAAGATTGGCTACTATGTCTTAGCAATACTTTTTGGTCAGAGAATGCTTGGCCGAACGATCCCGTGGTATCGGCTAATTTTTCGGGAGAGCGTGGAAGAAGTAAAGGAGGCCTTTATTAAAGATACCCGCCCCTTTTTGAAAATCATCGGCACGGTTTTTTCGGAAAGCTATCGCTCGGGGACGATTTGGATTATTATCTTTATTAGCGTCCTGCACAAGCAAATCCCGCTCGTTTTTATCTATTTTATCGTCGTAATTTACAGTTTGTGGCTAGCGCTTTTGGTTAATGGTTATCAAAGGGGCAGAAACGGTTAATATCTTTCATAGCTTAGAAAGGAAAATTGAAAGTTTTAATTATCAATCCGCCGGCCGGGGGCGGTGAAAAATATATCCGCGAGGGCAGGTGCGAACAAAGAGCGTCATCGTTTCAATACTTGATGGTGCCGATTTCTTTACCCTCGATAGCGGCCTTATTGCGCCAAAAAGGTTTTGAAGTTAGCGTTTTGGATTGCATGGCCGAAGAATTTAACATAAAGCAGGCCCTCCAAGCCATCCGGAAGTTTAAGCCCGGGCTGGTAATTTTGAATTTTTCCACTGCCACCTATACGAACGACAAAGAGTTTAGCCAGAAAATAAGAAATAAAATTGGCAAGGTTCATTTGACCGCCATCGGCGTTCATGTCACTTCTCTGCCTTTAGAAACGATAATTGACGCCGGGCTGGACTCGGTTATTCGGGGGGAGCCGGAGGCGACGGCTTTGGCGCTCGCGGAAACTCTTAGAGATAAAAAATCGTTAAAAAAGATTCAGGGACTTTCTATCCGCGGCAACCCCTCCTACACTAACAATCTCGCCCGACCCTTTATTGAAGATTTGGACCGCCTGCCTTTTCCCGCCCGGGATCTTATCAAAAACCAGCGCTATAAAATGCCGGTTTTCAATCGGCCCTATACTTTGGTAATTACCGCCCGCGGCTGTCC
>DATEAX010000030.1:0-4838 GCA_035288145.1 Patescibacteria group bacterium
AACTACAAACAAGGAGGAATTTTTGGACGATAATACCGAGCAAGAAATACCCCAAGAGGGTCCCGAGGATGTCAGTCCTTCTTTTAAGGGCGGAAAGAGAAAGCCATCGGCGCCCAAGAAGGCCGCGGAAAAAGCCGAGGACAAACTTAAAAAGCCCGTCGATAAAGCGGTCAAAAAGGGCGCAAGACAGCTGGCTATAAATGCCGCCCGAGTCGTCGCCTCCTGGATTGCCTCGGCAATTTCCGCCGCGGCGGCCGCGGTCGGCTGGCCGGTATTGGTCGGCTGTCTGGTGATTTTTCTCATCGTAATGCTCATTTTCGGCGGCTTACTCTGTCTTTCAATCAACGGCAATTTTGGTAAAACTCTCCCAATCCCGGCCGGCAAAAACGACCCCAATGTCCAGGAATTAATTGCCGCGACCAAACAAAAAGCCGGCGGCGATTTTCTGGGAACCTCGGCGGATATTCACAAACTCGACTTTTTAAATAAACGGGATTTTGAATATCTGGAATCCGGCCAAATTGACAAGCGCCTGGCCGCGGCCTTAAATTATCTGGTAAAAAAACACCAGCACATCCGCGTCAGCCATCTTGTTTCCGGCTACGAAGATATGAAAATCGACCCCGAATCCGGGGCTTTTCACGATACGCAGATTACCAAAAACATTTCCGCCCATAAAAGAGGCACGGCCGCGGACCTTGACGAGATTGATTTGGTCAAGGAAAAGTGCAAATGCGGCAAGGATATTTCGGTCAGCGTTGCCTGGCAGGCCATCGGCGAAAACCCCTTTGGCACCGCCCCCGATGCCTTAAATAATGTCAAAAGCGCCTCTGACCTTGCCCAAGAAGAAGTAAAAGAAGCTCTTAAGGAACTCGGCGTCGGCGGCCTCGACCAGGCGGACATTGAAGCCAAACTTCAGACCATCACCGGTATTTCCTCGGTCTACGATTTGACCAATCCCCAAGTCATCGAGGCCTTAAATGCCATTGGCATTACCGGGATTGACAACCCCGACCTCCAAGCGGGCATCAAGCGGCTTCAGGCGATTCAGAGCATTTACGAACTTAATCCCCAAGACCTTGACGCTTTAACTTCCGGTCAAAACGCCGACCTCCTTTCCCAAATCGGGATTAACATCACCCCGGAGGTCCGGGAAACGATTGAAGATTATCAAAAGGCCCAGGTGCTGGCAACGATTTCTTCTCCCGAAGACCTAGCCCGCCCGGATGTTCAGGAGGCCTTAAGGGCCTTGGAGATTGATCCCGACGACCCGGCCCTCAAGACCTCGCTGGAGAAAATTTTTGCCGCCAAAACCGTTCTTAATTGGCAGGGAAATATGGACGATGCCAAATTCCAAGACGCTCTTTCCAAACTCAACCTCTCCGGAAGCGCCGAACTCCAGACGGCCCTCGCCCTTTACCAGGGATACAAGAACGGTCTGGAGACACAACCGGGCTATGTCTTAAACGCCATCACCGCCCTTGCGGCCCTGGACAAAAGCGGCGTCAGCTACGACAGTCCCGAAAGCCAAAACACTCTTTCTGTCATGCGGGCGCTGGCCGAGATCCAAAAACCCAGCGATTCTTTGCTCGATACTGCCAAAGTCGCCGCTTTGGCCTATGTTCAGTTTAATTTAACCCCTCAAAACCGGGTTTTGTTTGAAAAATATCAGGCCGCGGATTATATCTTAAATTTTCACGGCTCCCTCGACGATCCCGAGCTCCGAGCGGCGATGGCCAAACTCGAGATTTCCGAAAATGTCCTCCAAGATTTTCAAACCGCCACCGATGTGATGGCAGCTTTAAAAAAACACACCAATTTAAGAGACCTTTTTCCCGATGACTTTTTGCGGCTCGACTCCCTTCAAACCGTGCTCAACATCCGCAAGCTCGGCGACCTTCAAAACCCGGCCGTCCAAGAGGCCCTGGCGGAATTCGATATCAACATTTCCGGCCAGTATGAAACCATTGCTCAATACGCCAATGTCATTTCTTTGGTGAAATCAATCACCTTAAACGACCTTGCCAAAGCCCTGGGCGAGGGGGTGATGGTCAATCTCAATCTTTCCCCGGAAATCGAAAAACAACTGGGCAACCTCGGCAATATCGCCGCTTTGGCCCGAGTCCGCAACCCCATGGATTTAACCCGGCCGGAGGTCGTCCGGGCTTTTAATGACCTCAAAATCAATACCGGCGATTTGGGAACGATGCTCGGCAAGGCCGGCGACATCAATGCTCTGACTTCAATCAAAAATCCCGAAGACCTTCTGCGGCCAAGCACCCTCAAGGCCCTTGGCGACTTAAAGGTCATTAACGTAGACAGCGAATTTTTAGGCCAAATCGGCGCTGCCCAAACTCTTCTTCAGGTTCGTTCGCTTGAGGACCTGTTTAACCCGACGACGATTCTTTCCCTGAACACTTTGGGAATCATCAGTTTGTCTAACCCGATTATCGGCGCGCTGACGGCGGTGAGTTTGTTTTCCCAATTTTTGGGTATTAATCTCTTCGGTTTAGGCGGCTGCGAGGGGAGCACCGGCTGCTATAAACCCACGGCCCAAAAAAATGTCCACACCGCAATCGGCGAGCTCCTTCAAATGCCCTACGATTTGGGAAGGCCCGATTTTTACCGCGCCACCCAAATCATCACCTATTCCGAAGAGCGCGATGTTCTTCCCTTTGCCGACCAATTAGATACACTCTACGGCCGTGGCCGGCAGAATAACTACGGTCTCTTTGCCATGCCCGAAGCCCACGACCATCTCCATATCGGTTATTGATATAACCGATAAATTTCTAATGTCTCAAGGGTGAGTTGGTATGGGTTTAGAAGCTGGTATGGTGAGGTGTTTGGGGTTGAAAGTCACCATTGACTACTGACCATAAACCATACCAGTATCCATACCTTAACCCTTTAACTATATCCCAGTTCGTAATTTGAGTCTGCTTGGTCATTGGAATTTATACTATTCTATCTTAAACCTAACCCTCTCGACGGCTTTTTCGCCGAGTTTTTGATTGAGCTCACTTATAAAACTTTCGTTTTCCGCCTGCAAATTGGCCGCCTGAAAAGACGACTGGACCGCAAGCGTCAAAAGCCCGTTTCGAAAAGAAATCACCCCAAAACGTCCTCCTGATAGCTCGCGGGCGGCATCGCAAAC
Organism: Patescibacteria group bacterium; assembly: GCA_035288145.1. Classification (GTDB taxonomy): domain Bacteria; phylum Patescibacteriota; class UBA1384; order UBA12157; family JAENIV01; genus DATEAX01. The sequence goes on from DATEAX010000030.1 coordinate 3,158, forward strand.
TCGCGCCGCCTCCAGCGGCTTTCGCAATGTTTTATAACGCAGATTGTCGGCGATTAAACGCTTAATGGATTTCATTTTAACTTACAACCCACAACTAACAACTCCAACCTACAATTAATAATTAATAATTCAGAATTCAGAATTTACTTCTCCACCCAATCTCGGAAGAAACTGACGGCCTGCCGGAAAAACGGCCAAAAATCAGCCGGTTTTTTGACGAATCTTTTTAAGCGTCCCCAAATATAAGCCGGTCTTAAATAAAACTCTAAATAGGCCCGGCGCCGGAGCCGGCCCAATTCCTCGCCCGAAAGCGAGGGCGTCGAGAGAATATTCTTCCCGAGCTCAAAATCCTCCCAGTCCTTGGTGATGAGCCAGTTTTTCTCGACCGCTTCCTGATATAAGGGGGTTCCGGGAAAGGGGATGGCTGAATAAAACTGGACATAGTCGGGGTTGATAACTTTCACGAATTTCATCGTCGTTTTGATGGTCTCCGGCGTCTCGCCCGGGAGACCAAAAATAATATGGGCGGCGCTTTCAATCCCCGCCTGCCTCGTCCATCTAAAGGCCTCTCTGATTTGTTTTAAAGTGATGTTTTTGCCGACGCGGTTTAAAATTTTCTGCACCCCGGACTCCACCCCGTAAGAGAGAATCTGACAGCCGGACTTTTTCATCGCCCGAAGCATCGCCGGATCAACTTTGTCTACCCGGGCATTGGCCATCCAGCGGAATTGAAGTTTTCTTTCCTTTATCCCTCGGCAAATTCGCACCACATAATTTCGGTTAAAAGTAAAGGTATCGGCCCAAAAAGTAATGTCTTTGATTTTATGAACTTGGAGAATCTCTTCGACTTCGTCGAGAACATTTTCCGGACTCCGCATCCTGATTTTAGAGCCGTAATAAAGCGAGGCAGTGCAAAAACTGCAATTGTTGGGACAGCCGCGGGCGGTAATTACCAAAGTATAGGGCCGATTGAAAACCGGCATTTTATAGCGCTGGTTTTTGATAAGATCCCGGGCGGGAAAAGGCAGGCGGTCCAAATCTTCAATAAAGGGTCGGGCGAGATTGTTGGTGTAGGAGGGGTTGCCGCGGATAGAGAGCCCCTGAATCTTTTTTAACGATTTTTTGTCTCTAAGAGTTTCCGCGAGCGCCAAAGCCGTCGCTTCCGGTTCCCCCCGAATGACCGAGTCCAGGCCGGCGTCAATAATCGTTTCTAAAGGCAGAGAAGTAACATGAACGCCGATGGCGGTCAAATGAACTTTGCCGATTTTTTTTCTTATCTCCTGGCTAAATACCTTGTCGCTCGGATAGGTGGCAGTGGAAAAATTCAAAATTACCAGGCGCGGCTTAAATTGCCTGATTGCCTTGAGGGCTTTGTTTTGGTCAAATTCTTCGGCCATGCAGTCCAAAACCTTGACCTCGAAATCTTCTCGGCGCAGGAGCCCGGCAATCGAGGGCAAAGAAATCGGCACCATCAAGTATTGAAACGATGACGCTCTTTGTTCGCACCTGCCCTCGCGGATATATTTTTCACCGCCCCCGGCCGGCGGATTAATAATGAAAACTTTCAATTTTCCTTTCTAAGCTATGAAAGATATTAACCGTTTCTGCCCCTTTGATAACCATTAACCAAAAGCGCTAGCCACAAACTGTAAATTACGACGATAAAATAGATAAAAACGAG